>JBHHXI010000006.1:0-38931 GCA_046756945.1 Rhodospirillales bacterium | reverse complement strand
CCGCCGCCGCTGGACAGGCCACCGCCGCCGGAACCGCTGTTGGAGGACAGGCCGCCGCCGCCGGAACCGCTGTTGGAGGACAGGTCACCGCCGCCGCTGGACAGGCCACCGCCGCCGGAACCGCTGTTGGAGGACAGGCCGCCGCCTTCATTGTCGGTGCCCAGCGCCACACCGCCGTCCTTGGCCTTCGCGCTCACGTCGGCGCCGCCGTTTATCGCAAGGTCCCTTGCCACGTCGCTGACCCGGCCGCCATGGTTCGAAGAGCCGTGCCGGCCACGTTTCCTTTTAAACGCGTTTTCGACGTTCACGCCCTTGGCGAACAGGCCGCCGCGGTTGTTGCTGGCGAAGATGGCGACCGCACGCGGGTGCCGGCCTCGGCGCCCGGAGTTGGATTTCGCCGAGCGCGAGATGGTGACGCCCTTGTCGCGGCGCGCTTTGGCGCCCTCGGAGGCGATCTCGCCGAAAGACGTCACCGCGCCACTGTCGCCCTTCCCGTCGGGCAGCGTCTCGTTACGCGGGTGCCGGCCACGGCGCCCGGAATTGGATTTCGCCGACCCGGAGATGGTGACGCCCTTGCCGCGGCGCGCTTTCGCGTCCTCGGAGGCGTTCTCGCCGGAAGGCGTCGCCGCGCCACCGTTGTCCTTGCCCTTCCCCTTGGGCGGGGTCACGTTCGAGCGCTTGCCGGCGTCCTGGCCCTTGACGATCACGTCCGCGCCGGGCACCGCGGTGATGCGGGCCGTGCGGCCGGGCGTCAGTGTGGCGCCGATGCCGCCCAGGGTGGGCTGGACATCGACGATGCCCTCGGTCAGATGCACGGCGGCCCCGTCGGCCGACGCGTTGACGGTGAACACCGTACCCTTCACCACCGCCACCAGATAGGGGGTTTCCACCTCGAAGGCGGCCATGGCGGCGGCGCGCTCCTTGATCCTGTAAAGCAGGGTGCCCAGGCTCTGGAACACCCGGTACACGCCCTTCGGCCGCTCGCTTCCGGGAAGCGTGAGGGCGCTCTCCGGCGATACGGTCAGGGTCGTGCCTCGATGGGTCAGCAGGGCCCGGCTGCTGGCTCCGGTGCGGACCTCGGCCGCCGCACCGAGGACGGCGCCCACGGGAAGCGCCTGCCATCCGGTCGGCGCCGTGCCGCCCATGCGGTACTGTACGTTCCCCGATGTCTGGGTAACGGTCCAGGTCAGGCCGTCTCCTCCCGCGTACGCCGGGGACACCCCGGAGACCAGGGAGACCAGGGAGACAAGGCCCGCCATCAGGAGGGCAAAACCGGCACTCCGGGCACCCGCCACAACGGCCGCAATACAGCCGCCGGCGCGGGTTCGGGCGCCGTTTGCACCGGCAGGGGTGCGAACACCATATGGATTTGTCATCACGACCTCCACTGTGCTGCGGCGGCGCCCGTTTCGCACCCCATACTATACGGCTCCGCCTTAAAATCAAAGATATTATGCCTTAATTACTAATAATTAAGTATCAAGTCAACAAAAACATATACGAAACGATGGTTTTTTTAAATACAAATCGTGTCATTATTTAATAAAATATGTCAGTTATTTGAGTATAAGTTAGATAAAATTTTAATCGAATTGCGTTCACGGCGCGCGCGCAGGCGAATTTCCCGCCTTGGCCGCGTTTGCCCCCTAGCCATCGGTCCGCCATCACACCGGCTGGCGGACCCGGCGCCCGGCCATCGTCGCGCCGCTTTGGGACGGACGTTTTTTCGTCTTTGTCAGGGTGATCTTCAACATCGAGACGGCTACCCAGAGCACGGCCCATACCGCCAGCAACCAAACGGCCCCGACCCAGGTATCCATGCCCTCCGTGATACCCTCCCAAATGTCGGCTATCCAGCCCCCGGCGATCTCCATATCTATCCAGGGCGCCGACCACATTGTCGTCGTCGAACCGGTTGCCGTTTTGCCGCGCCCCTTTTTGCCGCGGCCTGCATTGGCGCCGCGCGCGGTGTCCTGGCTCCAGTCGCTGCGGGCCACGTGGCCGCCGCCGGCATCGCCACCACCGACGCTGCCGCCGACGTTGGTGCCGCCGCCCGCGCCGCCGCCGACGTCCGTTCCCCCGCCGCCCGCGCCGCCGCCGGGATTACCACCCTCCGGGCTCGCGCCCGGGGCCTGCCCACCGTCGCCGGTGCCGCTTCCGGGATTGCCCGTGTTCGCGCTGCTGGCGCCGGTGCCGCCATCGCGCTGACCATCGCCGCCGGGGGTGTCGCCGCCGGGGCCGCCGCGGTCCGCGCGTTCGCCCGCGACACGATCCCCGTCACGTGTGTCGTCTGCGCTGCCGCCGCTGCCGCCGCTGCCGCCGCCGGCGCGGCCGGCGCCGGAGTCGCCAGCGCTGGCGTCGCCGCCCGAAAGGCCGCCGAAGTTGCCTTGGGTCGCCGCGCTCAAGGCGGCCACCTGACGCCCGGCCAGGACGCGCACCTTTTTGGCCAGGGTCGCCGTGCCCGTGGAAGCCCGTGCCGTGCCGGGGTTCTTGCGGGACCCGGTTATGGCTTTCCCGCCGCCGGCGGTGGGACCGGTGCGCTGGGTGTTGCCCATGGCAGGCCTGGGTGGCGCCTGCGGCCTGATGCTCGAGCGCTTATCGGTGCCGCGGCCTCCGATGATCACATCGGCGCCTGAGGCACGGGTCACGCGCGCCGTCTGACCCGCCGCCAGCGTGGTGCCCTTGCCACCACGGGTCGGCTGGACCCTGACCACGCCCTCGCTCAATTGAACGGAAGCCTCTTCGGCCGAGGCGTTGACCGTGAAGACGGTACCCTTCACGACCGCCACCAGATAGGGGGTTTCCACCTCGAAGACGGCCATGCCGTCGGCCCGTTCCTTGATGGTGTAGAGGAGGGTCCCGAGGCTCTGGAGAATGCGATACGCGCCGCCGAATGCCGTCCCCCCGGGAAGCTCGAGGCGGCTCTCCGCGGTGGCGGTTATGGTCGTCTTTCGATGCCTGAGGACGACCCGGCTGTTCCGCCCGGTCCGGATCTCGGCGGCGCCGCCGACCGTGTCGCCCACCCGGAGCTTTTGCCATTCCGTCGAAAAGAACCCGCCCGTGCGATGCCGCACGTCGCCCGATGCCTGGGTTACGGCCCAGGTCAGGCCGTCTTCTCCCGCGTACGCCGGGGAAACGCCCGTGAGCAGGGAGAAGAAACCGGACAAGACAAAAACCAATCCCGCGATCCGGACCCTCCTCGCAACCGAGGTGAGCCAACCCGTGGCGCGGGCCCCGGGGCGGTGTTCAGGTAAAAACGACTCGACGCGATAGGAATCCGGACGGGTCATCGTGGCCTCCATCGCACAAAAGGCGGTGCCGGATTGGCACCGCAATCACCTCCGATCTCCCCAGGAAAACATTGAGCAATGAAGGTGTATTATTAAGTGTGAATTATAAAAGTCAACAAAAAATTTATAAAATAATGGTATTAATAAATAAAATGCATGACTATATTTAATAAAATATACTAGAATTTTTAATATATATTTGATAAAATTTTATCAAAATTGCATGCGCCAGGCGTACGTCCGGCGTCGACCCACGCTCTCCCGCCGGTTCACCGAAGGTTGTATGCGCTGCGAGCGGTTGCTATTTGCGCCCGCTTTCCCCACACTGCGGCCCTTGAGACGCCGGGGCCACAGAGGGGGAGGGCCAGGTGCGTAGGATTCGATCCTGCGGCTTCCCATGCGGGGCCGCGAGGCGGTCCGTCGTGGACGTGGACGGGCGCACGTGCCTGCGCACCGTTGTGGCGGCCTTGTCGGGGGCGCCGTTCGTCCTGCTGGCGGCCGGTTTGTGGGCCGGCGCCCTGGCCCAGCAGGTTCCCAGCGTCGTGACCCCGGGCCAGATCGAGGACCGTTTCGACGACCGCACGCGCCTGAGAGGGCCCGCCGAGCCGGAGATCGGGAAACCCGCGGCTCCCGCGCTTCCGCCGCCGGTCAAGGAAAAGGCCTTCCTCCTGACGGGTATCGAGATCCTCGGGTCCACGGTCTACGCCCCGTCCCGGTTTGTCGCCTTCTACGATGGCCTTCTCGCCCGCAAGGTCACGCTTGCCGACATCGAGGCCGTCGCCCGGAAGATAACCGACCTTTACGAACGGGACGGCTACGTCCTTTCCCAGGCGAAGGTGCCCGAGCAGGACGTGAGCCTCGGCGTGGTGAGCATCCGCATCGTCGAAGGGTTCATCGGCGAGGTGCTGATCGAGGGACAGGTGGAAGGGTCCGAAAGCCTGCTCCGGGCATACGCGGGCAAGATAACGGCCGATCGTCCGACCCGTCTCTCCTCCATGGAACGCTACGTCCTGCTGATCGAGGATCTGCCTGGGGTCAGCGTCCACCCCTTGCTCGACCCGGTGGACAGGAATACCGGCGAGTACAAGCTGATCCTGGGCCTCACGCACGATTCCGTGCAGGGGTTCGTTCAGGTGGACAACCGTGGCAGCCGCTCCGTTGGGCCCTTTCAGCTTTGGGCCGGGGCGACTGCGAATTCGGTGCTCGGCCTGTACGAGACCTCGCGGGTGCGCTTCGTCACCACGCCGCAGACCGAGGAACTGCTGTTCTTCGACTTTGCCCACACCGAACCGTTGGGCACAGAGGGCGCGACGGTAACGGTTGCCGGAAGTTACAGCGACTCCGAGCCGGGATTCGATCTCAAATCCCGCGACATCGACTCCGAGGGGACGCGGTTCGAGGTCCGGGGCGCTTACCCCGTCGTGCGCTCCCGGCGGCTCGACGTCTACGTGACGGGGCGCTTTACCTTCCGCGATTCCGAGAGCACGGAACAGAGCGTCCGCAGCTTCGACGACACGCTCCGGGTCGTTCGCGCCGGCGCCACCGTCTCGTTCGACGACGCCGCCGGGGGCAGGAACTGGGTGTCCACCGAGATCAGCCAGGGGTTGGATATATTTGGCGCCTCGGGCGCCGATTCGCCGTCCCTGTCCCGTCCCGGCGCCAGGGCGGACTTTACCAAGGTCACCCTCGATTACTCCCGCTATCAGAAGGTGTGGAACAATGTCGCCGTGCTGCTCACCGCCACCGGCCAGAAATCGTCCGACACCGTGCTCTCGGGGGAGGAGATCGGCCTCGGCGGCGAGCGCTTCGGCCGCGCCTACGATCCCTCCGAGATAACCGGCAAGGACGGCGCCGCGGGCCGGGTGGAGCTCCAGTATGACGGCTCCCTGGCCGACAGCCTGCTCAGCCAGTACCAGTTCTATGGATACTATGACATCGGCGCCGTCTGGCAGGACGGGCGCGATTCCCTGGCCTCGGCGGGATTGGGTGTTCGCGGCCAGTTCCAGCACGGCCTGTTCGCCTATGTGGAGATCGCCGAGCCGTTGACCCGGCCGGTGGCGGCGGAAAGGGCGGGAGGCAACGATCCGCGCGTCTTCTTCGTCCTCCGGTGGGACCTCTAACAGGCTGCTGAAAAAGGGCGTTGCTGGTGCCTTATGCTTCGAGACGGCGCTCCGCGCCTCCTCAGCATGAGGGGTAAGTGTTTGATTATATGAGAATCCTCATCCTGAGGAGCCGCCCAAAGGGCGGCGTCTCGAAGGATAGGACGGCACATGGGTGGTTTTTCAGCAGCCTGCTAAATCAAGAACACGGGCCGGCGCCGGCCGAAAAACCTTGCCTGGCGGCCTCTATCAGTCCTTCCGCGGGACCTTGCGCAGCAGCGGGTCCGTGATCGACGGGGGCAGGGCGCCGAGCAGCCACATGGGCCAATACATGAGTCGCGGGAAGGCGATGCGGGCCGTGTCGCGGGCCAGGCCGCGCCGGATGCGGGCGGCCGCCCTGTCCGCCGGCATGAGAAACGGCATCGGATAGGGATTGCCGGCGGTCATGGGGGTTTCCACGAATCCCGGGCAGATCACCGACACCCGCACCCCGTCGGCCGCCAGCCAGCCGCGCAGGGCCTCGCCATAGGCCTTGACCGCCGCCTTGCTGGCGGAGTAGGCGGGCGCCCCGGGCAGGCCCCTGAAGCCGGCCACCGAGCTCATCACCGCGATCTGCCCGTGTTTGCGCGCCCGCATGCGGGGGATGACCGGCAGCACCGTGTTCAGGACGCCGCCCACGTTGACGGCGAAAAGGGCGTGCGTCTGCTCCGCGTCCTCGCCCTGGCCGCCGGTGCCGGCCGAGATGCCGGCGTTGGCGATCACCAGGTCGAGGGGATGGCCGTCGTCCGTGGCCTCGACCCAGCGGGCCACCGCCGCGCGGTCGGTGACGTCGACGGTCTCGGCGGTGACCCTTGCGCCGCCGTCCCGGCAGGTCCCGGCCACCGCGTCGAGCCGCCGGCGGTCGCGGCCGGCCAGCGCCAGGAACGCGCCGGGCCGGGCATAGGCGCGGGCCAGGGCCGCCCCGATGCCGCTGGAGGCGCCGGTGATGAGGATGGCGCCGGGCTCTTTCCCTGTCATGGGTTCCCTTATACGGCGGAACCGGATCGCAATGCGAACCGTTCGCCTTGTTGCCCGGTGCCGCCGGGGCTATAACGGGCCGCGCATCGATGGCCGAGCACCGGGGGGAGTAGCACGTGTCCATCTCGTCCATGACCGGTTTCGCCCGCGCCGAGGGCCACGAGGACGATTTTTCCTGGACCTGGGAGGTCAAGAGCGTCAACGGCAAGGGCCTGGACGTCCGCTGCCGGCTGCCGGCCGGGTTCGAAAGCCTGGAGCCGCCGGTGCGCGCGCGGATCGCCAAGCGCTTCCGGCGCGGCAATATCTCCCTCGCGTTGACGGTCCAGTGGAGCCAGGTGCGCGGAAGTTACCGCATCAACCGGGCCGTGCTCGACGACATTCTGTCCCTGCTGCCGGAAATCCGCGGGCGCCTGCCCGACGCCGGACCGCCGCACGTGGAAGGCCTTCTCGCCTTGCGCGGCGTCATCGAGCCGGTGGAAGACGAGCCGTCCGAAGACGCCCGCCAGGCCACCGAAAGGGCCTTGCTGGCCGGGCTTGACGAGGCCCTGGAATCGTTGGCGTCCATGCGCGACGAGGAAGGGGCGCGCCTGGCTTCGGTGTTGACCACCCATCTCGACGGCATCGGCCGGCTGTGCGCAGAGGCGGAAAACCTGGCCACCGCCCAGCCCGACGCCATCAAGGAACGCCTGCGCGTCCAGGTCGCCGCCCTGCTCGACGCGGTCCCCGCCCTGCCCGAGGAGCGGCTTGCCCAGGAGGCGGCGCTGCTCATGGCGAAAGGGGACGTGCGCGAGGAACTGGACCGGCTCAAGGCGCACCGCGACGCGGCGCGGGACCTGATGGGCGGCGGCGGCGCCATCGGCCGCAAGCTCGATTTCCTGTGCCAGGAGTTCAACCGCGAGGCCAACACCCTGTGCTCCAAGTCCGTCGACCTGGCGCTGACACGCGTCGGCATCGAGCTCAAGGCCGGCGTCGAACAATTGCGCGAGCAGGTGCAGAACATTGAGTAGGTCCGACCACGGCCCCGACATCAAAAGGCGGGGCCTGATGCTGGTGCTGTCGTCTCCGTCCGGGGCCGGCAAGACGACCATCGCCGGGCGGCTTCTCGAGCGCGAAAAGGCGCTGACCATGTCGGTTTCCACCACCACCCGGCCGCCGCGTCCGGGCGAGATCGACGGCAGGGACTACCGCTTCGTCGACGAAGAGGCGTTCGAGCGCATGGTCGGCGCGGGTGCGTTCGTCGAACACGCCCGGGTCTTCGACAACCGCTACGGCACGCCGCGCGCGCCCGTCGAAGAGGCCCTCGCCGCCGGCCGGGACGTTCTTTTCGACGTGGACTGGCAGGGTACCCAGCAACTGTCGGCGAACGCCCGCGACGACGTGGTCAGCATCTTCATCCTTCCGCCGTCCACCGCCGAGCTGGAAAAGCGCCTGCGCGCGCGCGCCCAGGACAGCGACGATGTGGTGCGCGCGCGCATGTCCCGGGCGTCCTCCGAGATGAGCCATTGGGCCGAATACGACTACATCGTCGTCAACCGCGACATCGACGACAGCGTCGCCAGGGTCGAGGCCATCCTCACCGCCGAACGGCAGAAGCGGGATCGCCTGGTGGGGCTTCACGCCTTCGTCGCCGACCTGAGCAAGGGATAATACGATGGGGTGCCGTGCCGCCCTGGTCGCGGTTTTCGCGCTGTTGGCGTTCCCCGCCCACGCCGACATCATCGGCAAGGCCCGGGTCATCGACGGCGACACCCTCGAGATCGCCGGCCAGCGCATCCGCCTTCACGGCATCGACGCGCCGGAAAGCGAACAGACCTGTTGGGCCGGCGCCACGGAATGGGCCTGCGGACGGGAAGCCGCCTTTGCGTTGGCCTACGAGACGGCCATGCACTGGGTGACGTGCCGCGAGAAGGGCGGCGACGGCGACGGCGGGACCGCGTACGTCTGTTCCGTCGGCCACCGGGACCTGGGGGCGCGGATGGTCGGCGCCGGCTGGGCCCTCGCCGTGGGCGGCGCGACGGCGGATTATGCCGGCGACGAGACGGCGGCCCGGGCCGCCCGCAAGGGCCTCTGGCGCGGGGAATTCGTGCTCCCCTGGGAATGGCGCAAGGCGCGCATGCGGTGAGCGCGACGTATTTTTTCTGAAATCCCGGTATTATTTACCGAACAGTTTCTTGAGGGTGCCTTCGGCGTCCCTGGCGCCCTTGTCCAACAGGTCCCTGGCGCCCGCCGTTCCCTTCGCCACCGCCTCCGTGGCGCCGGCCGCCCGTTCCTTCGCCGCGCCCAGCATTTTCCCGAGGCCGAGGGACGCGACCGCCTTACCGGCCCCCTGGCCGACGGCGCCGATCACCCTGTCCAACACCTCGCCCGGCGTGGCGCCGCCCGTGTCCTTGCCGATGCCGGTGAGGTGAATGTCGGGCAGGGGGGCGCTCAGGGTCTTGCCCTCCAGGGCCGTGGCGCTGACGCCGACCTTGCCGCCGCGGATGTAAAGGTCCTCGATGACGAGCTTCTTTCCCGCCTCGCCGCCGCCCTTGGCCGCGCCCCCGCCCCGGGCCCGCCCCGCCCCGGTCCCCACGTAGGATTCCACGTTCCGCCGGATGGCGTCGATGTTGCTGCCGTTGGGCCCCAGCTCATAGGTGATCCGGGGCGCGGCGATGAGGACCTCCTTGATGACCACGGTGTCCCGGCCCAGGGTTGCGATGTCGATGCGGACCCTGACCTCGCCCAGGCGGAAGGCGCTGTCGCTCTTGAACCCACTGGGATTGCCCATTTGCAGCCCGCGCAGGACGCCTTCGCCGGAAGTGGCGGAAATCACCGCCTCGTTGAGGCGTACCTCGGTCCGGGTGATTTCGGAGCCGTATTTCTCGACCGCCGTCCGGACCAGGGAATCGAGGGAAGAGTACACCAGCCAGACGCCGGCCAGGGCGAGAACGACGACCACGCCGCCGCCGATCAAAAGTCCACGTTTCATGCTGAATGTCCTTAATGGCGGTACGCCGTTGCGGGGACCGCCGTCGTTCTAACGGCGCATCCGCGCCGCCGGCAAGGGGTTTCTTCCGGCCCGGCCTTGCCGCCGTATTCCTCCAAGGGTATAAGTGTAACCGACGGTTCCCCGAAGACGGGGATTAAGAGGGAACACGGTGCGGTTCCGAGGCCCGGGAAAAGGGATCGGAAACCAAGTCCGTGGCTGCCCCCGCAACTGTTAGCGGCGAGTCCGCGCCCAATCAATGGCCACTGGGCAACCGGGAAGGCCGGGCAAAGACGACGACCCGCAAGCCAGGAGACCTGCCGTCGATCGACGTCGCCCACCGGTGAGCGGGGCGCTCATCCGGGACGGATTTCCGTTAGCGGTGACGCAGGGGTTCTTGCGGTGACACTGGCAACGGGATTCTGTCGATGGGCGATTCTTCATCTCAGTTCCCGACATTGACCTAATCATGCTCCGCGCGCGCAAGCGCGCCGGGGTGGGCGGCCGCAGGCTCCCTGTCAACGCGTTCGCCGGCACGTGGTGCCGGGCGGGCGTTCGGGTGGGAGGGCGCGTCGATGACAATCAATCACAGGCTCTCCCGTGAACGCATTCGAGCACACGGAGTCTGTCATGAGAACCTTTGAAATAGAGCGGGGGAACGGCGAAAAAGCCGGCACGCCATTGTTCACCCATTCGCCACGAGTTGCGTTGACAACGCTGGTCTGTGGCCTGACGGCCTCGGCCTTTCTTGCCCCGGCCGCGCTTTCCCAGGACCGCGGCAAGACAAACGAAACCGGGCCGGGGACGCCGATGGCCGAGGAAACCGTCGTCACCGCCACGCGCATCGGGGTCGGGCTGCCGGGGGCGTCGGTTACCGTCATCGACGGCGAAGAGATCAAGGAGAGCCCGGCCAAGTCCCTGCCGGAACTCCTGGGACAGGAGGCCGGCATCCAGAACCGGGACCTGTTCGGCGGCACCCGCGGCGCCAGGGCCGCCGTCGACATACGCGGGTTCGGCGCCGTCGGCAAGCAGAACACCCTGATCCTGGTCGACGGGCGGCGGCTCAACGATATCGACGTGGCGGCCATCGATTACGCCAACATTCCCATCGACAGCATCGAGCGCATCGAAATCATCCGCGGCAATGCCGGCAGCGTGTTGTACGGCGACGGCGCCGTCGGCGGCGTCGTCAACATCGTCACCAAACGGTCCTCGGAGCAGCCGACGCGGGCCGGCGCCGACGTGGCGCTGGGGACCACGGACGGCGGCGCCGGCCCATACCGGGAATCGAACGTCTCGGCCTCCCATTCCGCCGGACCGTTTTCCCTGAGCGCCTACGGCACGTTCATCAAGACGCCCGGGTTCCGCGACAACAACGATCTCATCCAGCGCAATTTCAATGGCGAGCTCCGCCACACGGGGGAAGCGGGCGATGTGTTCGTCAAACTCGGCCTCGACGACCAGACGTTGGGGCTGCCCGGCGCCCGCCTGGTGGACGAGGGCACGGGGCTGAATCTCCTGGAAACCGACCCCCGCGGCGCCACCACGCCGCTGGACAAGGCCCTGCAAAGCGGCATCTCGTTGACCCTGGGGATGACGCGGCGGCTCACCGGCGACGTCCAGCTCATTATCGACATGGGGGGACGCAAGAAGGACCAGGACGCCTCGATCATCGACAACTCGGGCGGCGGCTTCAATCAGATCATCGACACGGAACTGACCACGTGGTCGTTCACGCCGCGCCTGAACGCCGATTACGAGGTCGCCGGTTTCGGCGCCAACAGCATCGTCGGCATCGATTACTACTACGCGGACTATACCTCCGACCGGCAGAGAAACCGCGACGAACCGCCGATCCACCGGTACAACGCCAGGCAACAGACGGTCGGTCTTTACGCCCAGAACACCCTGGCGGTGACCGCCGCCACCGACGCCCATCTCGGGCTGCGCCTGCAATACCTCAATGTGCACGCCGGCGACACCTTCGACCCGGGCGCGCCGGGCGCCTTCGGCAACGGCCTCAAGTCGCTGACCGAGGCCGAGTGGCACTACGCGGCGAATTTCGGCCTCGAGCACCGCCTCACCGACGCGGTCACCGTGTTCGGCCGCGTCGGGCGCAGCCTGCGGCTGCCCACCATCGACGAACGGATCGCCACCGCTGATCCCCTGTCGTTCGCGCTCAGCACCCAGACCTCGAAAGACGTGGAAGGGGGCGTGCGCTATTCATCCGGGCCGTTGGAGGCGCAGTCCAGCGCCTTCGCCATGGAAACCCGAAACGAAATCCGCTTCGACCCCTCCTTGGGACCGTTCGGATTCGGCCGCAACCGCAACCTCGATCCCATCCGGCGCATCGGCGTCGAGACCAGCGCCGCCTATCGCGTAACCGACACCCTGCGGCTCAAGGGAAACCTGACGTTCACCGACGCCATGTTCATCGACGGGCCGTTCGAGGGCAACGACGTGCCCCTGGTCGCGCCGTGGACCGCAAGCGCCACGCTGTTCTGGGACATCTGGAAGGATTACCTGAGGCTGGCCGCGACCGCCACCTACGTGGACGCAAACCGGCTCGAGAACGACGAGCCTAATCTGTCCACCAAGATTCCCGACCACTACCTGGTCGACGTGAAGCTGAGCGGCGCCTATGGGCCCGCCACATGGTCGGCGGAGGTAAACAACCTGTTCGACCAGGACTATTTCAACTTCGGCGTCGCCAGCACCACCAACCCGAAACGGTTCAACACCTATCCCCAGCCCGGCCGCACCTTTCTCGTCAGGGCGGGGGTGGTTTTCTGACCGGGAGATGCCATGAGGCTGTCGCTGCATGGACGGGGGATGGGCGCCCGAACGGCGGGGGTCGGTGAGGGTCGTGTCCTGGCCGGGGCTGTCGTGCCGAGCGCGGCGCCCGGCGGCGGCGAAACCGCCATCGCGTGGGCCTTGCGGGGATTGTCCCTGGTCTCCCATGCCGGGGCGATCGCCGCCGTGGTTGCCGTCGCCGGTCCGCAGCCCGCCGCGGTGATCGAGGCCTATACGGTCGAGATCGTTTTTTCCGACAGCGTCGCCGGCGGCCACGGTGCGCGGGCCGAGCCGGCGACGGCGGCGGACCTTCCCGATCCGTCGACGGCGGCCGGGGCCGCGGCCGGGCTTCGTGCGCCGCACCCCACGGCGCCCGGCATTTCCCCGTCCGAGGCCGTCCCTGTGCCGGACCCGGCGCCACCGGCGGAGGTCGCCGGTCCTGCTGACGCGGATCCGCCGGCGGTCCTTGACCCGCCGAGCGTCCTGCCCGCCGCCGGACCAGCCGCGCCGGTGCCGCCGGCCAAGGAATCACGCCATGGCGCCCAGGCCCGGTTTCCGGGCCCTCCGCCGAGAAAGCCGCGCGTCCCGGAACGGCCGCGGGGAATCGCCGATACATCCCCGGCACCTTCGCAACCCTCCGCCGACGCCGCCGGCAAGGCGCCGCCGGCGACACCGGCGCCGGCGACCCCGCCTCCCGACACCCCGCCCGGGACACGTCCGCCCCAGCTTGAGACATTCGTCGCGGCGGCCACGCCGGTGGTGGAGGAGAAAACCGCGGCCTCCGTTGCGCGTGCGCCGGGCGTTTCCAGCCGGGAGACGACCGGTGGCGCGAAGCGGTCGGCGAGCGCCGCCAGCTACACGACCGGCAATCTGGGCAACGTCCCGCCCGTCTACCCCTACCGCGCCCGCAGGAACGAGATCGAAGGGCGCGTCGTCCTGCGCGTCCACGTGCTGCCGGGCGGCACGGCCGGCTCGGTGGAGGTGTTGTCCAGCAGCGGGCACGCCATCCTGGACAGGGCCGCCCTGAAGGCGGTGCGGGCGTGGCGCTTCGTTCCCGCCAAGCGGGCCGGCGTCCCCGTGGCCGGCGCCATCGACGTGCCGATAACCTTCCGGCTCGCGGACTGATGCGGGCGGACAGAGAGCACGTTCAGGACCGTTCCCCATAGGCGCGTGCCAGGGCGCAGAACTGCTCCACCGCCAGTTCCTCGGCCCGCGCCGTGGGATCGATGCCCAGGCTTTCCAGGTCCAGGTCCAGGCGTTGCAGGCTTTTGCGCAGCATCTTGCGGCGCTGGCCGAAGGCGCTGGCGGTCACCGTTTCCAGGGTGGTCCAGTCCGCCGGGGCCAGGGGCGTCGGCCGCGGGGTCAGGGAAACCACCGCCGAGGCCACCTTGGGCGGCGGGGTAAAGGCCGTGCTTGCGACGTTGAACTCGCGGCGCACCGCGCACAGCCATTGGGCCATGACCGAAAGGCGGCCGAAATCCTTTGTCCGCGGACCGGCCGTGAGACGGTCGGCGACCTCTTTCTGGAACATCAGGGTGAGGCCGGCGAAGTCCGTGATCTGCTTGAGCCAGCCGATCAGCAGCGGCGTCGCCACGTTATAGGGCAGGTTGGCGACGATGCGCCGCGGGGCCGGCGCGAGGGCGGCGAGGTCGGTCTCCAGCGCATCGCCTTCGACCACTTCCAGGCGCGGCCCGTAGGCGGCGGCGAGCTCTTCGAGGGCGGCGACGCAGCGCCCGTCGCGCTCGACGGCGACGACGCGGGCGGCCCCCGCCTCGAGCAGGGCGCGGGTGAGGCCGCCGGGACCCGGCCCCACCTCGATGACGGTGGCCGGCCCCAGGTCCCCGGCGGCGCGGGCGATACGGGCGCACAGATTGAGGTCGAGCAGGAAATGCTGGCCCAGGGAACGCCGGGCGCTGAGCTTGTGGCGCGCGATCACCTCGCGCAGCGGCGGCAGGCGGGGCCGGGGGGACGCGGGTTCGGACACCGGAGTCTCAGAAATCGGCCGACGCTCGCCGCCGCGCCATCTCGGCCGCCATCCTGAGCGCCGCGACCAGGCTCGCCTCGCTGGCCGTGCCCGAGCCGGCGATGTCGAGCGCGGTGCCGTGATCGGGCGACGTGCGCACGAACGGCAGGCCCAGGGTGACGTTGACGGCGTCGTCGAAGTCGATGGCCTTGACCGGGATCAGGGCCTGGTCATGGTACATGCAGATGGCGGCATCGTAGGCCTTGCGCGCACGGGCGCTGAACAGGGTATCGGGAGGCACCGGGCCGAAGGCGTCGATGCCCCTGTCGCCGAGCGCCGCCACCGCCGGCGCGATGATGTCGGCCTCCTCCGAGCCCATGGCCCCGTCCTCGCCGGCGTGGGGATTGAGTCCGGCCACCGCCAGCCGCGGCCTGGCGATGCCGAAATCGCGGCTGAGCGCCGCCTCCGTTATGGCCGCCACCTCGACGATGTGTTCGGTATTCAGCGCCTGCACCGCGTCGCGCAGGCTCGTGTGTCCGGTCACCGGCACCGCCCGCAGCTCCGCACACGCCAGCATCATGACCGCGGCGGCGCCGCCCCCGGCAAGGGACGCCAGGAACTCCGTGTGGCCGGGAAACGGGAACCCGGCGTCGTACAGGCAGTGTTTCTGGATGGGGTTGGTGACCACGGCCGCGGCGTCCCCGGAGCGGACAAGGGTCACGGCGCTTTCGACGGCGGCGCGAACCGCTTCGGCGTTGGCCGGGTCCGGATGTCCGGGCACCGCCTCCGCGGCCAGCGGTTGAGGCAACACGGGAAGGCCCGAGGAAAAGGCCGCCGCCGCGCGTTCGGGTGTTTCGATCGGCGCGATGGGCACGGCGAGGTCAAGACGCCTGGCCAGCCGCCGCAGCCGCTCGGGGTCGTCGACGGCGAAGAACCGGGGCAGGCCCTCGTCGCGGCGCAGCCAGGCCTTGAGGGCAATTTCTCCACCCACGCCCGCCGGTTCGCCCATGGTCAGGGCGAGCGGTTTTTCGCCCCGGGTGGGCGCCAGGGGGATCAATTCCTCACATCCACGAACGCCGCGCGCCTGAGGTCGCGAAGGTATCGCCGCGCCGCGATGTTCAGGCGCTGATCCATCAGCATCCTTCTGACTTTTTGCCGGGCGGTAATTTTCGAGCCTTCCTGTTTACGTTCGCAAATCATGAGGACGATGATGCCGTCGTCCTTGCGGATGGGCCGACTGGCCTTGCGGTCGGGCAAGTCCTTGACCACCGCCTTCAATACGCGGGGCAGCTTGCTGACCTTGATCTTCCCCAGGCTGCCCGAAAGCGGCGAGCCCGTTTTCTTGCCCAGCCGCTCCATATCCGCGCAGTTGCGCGCCTGTTGGGCCAGGGTCCTGGCCTTTTCCGTTTGCCGGTCGACCACGGCCTGGTCCGCCTTCGGCGGCAGGGGCAGGAAAAGCTGGTGCAGGGCGACGGTCACCTCGCCCGACCCCAATCCCGGGTCGGCGCGGCGGTCGATCAGCAGAAGAATGTAATAGCCGGCCTGCGTCTTGATCGGCTTGGACATCTGCCCCGGCCGCATCTTGACCAGCGCGGCGTCGACTTCCGGAGCCAGTTGACCTTGCTTGATCCATCCCAGGTCACCGCCGACGGCGGCGGAAGCGCTTTGCGAGAAGTTGTGGGCCAGGGTCCGAAAGCTGGCGCCCGACTCCAGTTGCTGCACGAGGCGTCCGGCGAGGAGGCGGGTTTTCTGTTCGTCTTCCGGTTCGTCTACGGGGAGAAATATTTCCACCACCCGGTGTTCGGGCTTTCCCTTGTTGGCCTCGAACTGGGCCAGCGTCTCGTCGATCTCGTCTTCGCCGATGTGTATCTGGATACGCAGCCTGCGGTTCACCGCCTTGGCCCACACGATCTCGGCTTCGATCTGGTCGATCAACACCACCATGTCGATGCCGTTCTGGGCCAGGAAAGGCGCCAGGCCACCGCGGGGCAGGCCGTTCTGCCGCTCGATCCTTTCCAGGGCCCGGTCGATGTCTCTTTTCGACGCCCGGATGCTCAGTCGCCTCGCCTCTTGAAGCTTGAGCTTGTCGTCGATGAGAGCGCGCAGCACCTGCGGCGCCAGGCGGCGCCGGGCCTCGGCCTTGTTGCTCACCTGCGAGGACGCCAACGCCATCGACAGCCGCGCGTCGAGGTCATAGGCGGAAATGATGTCGTCGTTGACCACCGCCGCGATACGCAGCGAATTCTGCGCCTTGGCGCCGCCGCAAAGGAGCAGCGCCGCGAGCAGTAGCGATCGCCCTAACACCAACCTCATAATCGTGCCGGCCGCAACGTCAATGGTGACGGATAAAGAGCGTCATAATACGCCCGGCAGGGGGCGCTGCGCAAATCGGGCATTACATTCCCACCGGCCCCTTTCGGACCTTTATTGGGCGCGTGTGACGCCAGTTTGCAGTTCGCCGAGGGTCTTGAACAGGACCCGGAAGACAATGGCGTCCGTCGGTTCCAGGTCGCGGTCTTCGAAGAACGTGCGGCTGGCGGTGGTCGAGAACGTACAGCACTCGTTCTCGAAGGTCAGGTTGAGCCCAAGCGAGCGCATCTCGCCGGCAGTGATGTCGCGGACGCCGAAGAGGCGGCTTCGCCAGTTCCGGGTGAGCTGCGAACTCAGCGCCATGGCGATTTCCTCGCGGCCGATGAATTCGCTTTTTTCCTGGCGGTCGAAAAAGACGTAGTTGGTGTTGACGCTAAATGCGGGCGGGCCCGCCGACAGACCAACCTCGTGGCGCCGGGGGTCGAAGTCTTCCTTGCTCAGGCGGGTGCGATAGAGAAGGTCCACGTTCTTGCCGGGAGAGATGTGGACCTTGCCCACGAGATCGGAGAAATTTTCCTCGAGGCCCGACCCTTTGGCAAAGGTAGCGTCCGAGCGGATGCGGAAGCTTTGTCCCACCAATACGGTGGTATTGCCGCCCTTGCGCCCGAAAACGCCCCACCTGAGGCCGTAGTTCGCGCGCGGCCCGCTCTCCACCCGGTCCAGACCGGTGAACCGGTTCGGGCTGAACAGATTGGTGTCGTCGAACACGAAGTCCACGCTGTCCTCGTTGGGGATTTCGTCCGGGTTGCCGCCGAATGGCTCGGCGATGATCGAGACGATGGGTTCGACGATCTGGTAGAGCGTGCCGCTGTCGCGCACGAACGGGTGACGCAAGTCGAGCGCCACCTGCGGCCGGAAGCGCCCGGTGACGCCGGAGAAATTGCTCTGGCCGCCGGGCCGGCTTAAGCTGTTCACGTGATAGAGGTCCCCCCTGAGCGACGCCGATAGGGCATAGGCGCTGCCCCACCGTGCCACACGGTGCACTTTCCACCCGGCGTTCACGGACAGGCGGCGCGTATCCGTCCCCTCGCTGCGGGTGAGCGCCAACAGGTTGAGGTCGAGACTGGTCCGTCCGCCGAAGCGATCCGCCTCCCCCACATGGTTGAAGTCGAGCAAGGGCAAGACCAGGGGGGTCAGTCCGGGGTCGTCGTCCACGCGCAGCCCCTGGAAGGCGAAGGCGTTGGCGGACATGTAGTTGCGTTTGCGGAAGCCCTCGGCGAACAGGCGGGTGCTCAGCGTGTTGTCGAACCCGAAAAGGGTGGGGCCCAACCCGAATCCGTAGCGCCGCAAATAGGTGTCGTCGGTGGTGCGGTTGACGTCGAAACCCCAACGCCAGGTCTCATCGAGGTCGAATCGCCCCTTGCTGAAGATGTGCCCGCGCACATCATCGTCCGAATCCTCGGTGACGCCGGCCTCCAGTTGCAGCTCGCCGTCCTGCAGGCGCTGGCGATATTCGCCCGCCAGCACGGGCCCTTCTTCGGTGGTCAGCATGGGGATGAGCGTCAGGCCCTTGTCGGGTGCGATGTCGATGTAATACGGCACCCGCACCACGACGCCCAGGTCCGACGAGGTGCCGATGCTCGGCGTGAGGAGGCCGGTACGCCGGTTCACGGTCGGGTCCGGGTGCAGAAGATACGGCGTATAGGCGACCGGCACCCCCCAGAGCTCCAGCCAGGCGTCGCTGTACTCCACGGTCCGCTCGTTCTTGTCGTGGATCACCTTGACCGCCCTGATCTGCCACAGCGGGGGTCGGGTCGGGTCTGCGACGCACAGCCGGCACGGGGAATAGACGGCGTTGCGCAACTCTATGATCCTGGCGTCCGACCGCCGTGCCCCGCTGGCCGCGAAGCGGGAGCCGTCGCTGAAAATGAGGCCCAGGTCTTCGACGATGCCGTCCTTAAGGTCCCCCGACAGTTCCATGTACTGGGCGAACAGCACTTCGCCGTCGATCTCCAGCAACGTGACGCTGCCCGACGCGGTAAGCACGTCCGCTTTCTCGTTGTAGGTGATGGAATTGGCCATCAGCACGCGGTCGGCCTGGGAAACCTCGACGTTGCCGCTGGCCGTGATGACGCCCAGTTCGCGGTCATAAACCACCTTGTCGGCGGTCAGCAGGATGGGAATGTCTTCACGCAGGTCTTCGGCGGCCTCGGCCGCTCCCCCCGGCCACCCAGCGGCCAGCAGCCAGCATACGCCCACTATGCCTGCCCGAAACCTCCCCATGATGTTCTAACCATCTTCGAGATGCAGCAACATGGCAAGCCCCAGCAGCAGGGTGACGCCCGAAGGCGTCCACGCCGCCAGGGTAATAGGAATACTATCCGAAAGTCCGAGGGCGAACACCACGTCGGAGAAAAAGTAGAGGACGAAGCCGGTGAGCACGCCGCCGACGATGATGAAGGTCGTCCCTCCGCGCCGCGCGTGCCGCAAGGTAAAGGTGGCGGCGATGAGAACCATGGCGCACAACAGCAACGGATCGGCCAGCAGGGTGTACCAGTACAGCCGATGCCTGACGGCGGAAAAGCCCGCTTTTTCCAGGGTCTTGATGAAATCCGGCAGATCCCAGAAAGACATGGTTTCCGGCGGCGCGAAGCTGTCCTGGATCTTGTTGAGCGTCAGGTCGGTCTCCAGCCAGATCTCCTTTTTGAATTGCGGCAGTTTCTCCGGGTCGTACACCCAGACATCGCGCATGTACCAGAATCCGTCCTCAAGGCGCGCATACTGGGCGTCAATGCGCTCGGCGAAATGGTCGGTTCCCTCGTATACGAACACTGTGACGTCGCGCAGCTCCACGTCGTCGCCTTGTTGCAGGACATGGCGCGCGCGCACGACCGACTGGCCGGAATCGCCGGCCTGGCGCAACCACAGGCCGGATACGGACAAGGCCAGAAAGCTTACCTGGCCTTTCAAACGCACCGCCTCCAGGCGCTCGTAGCGCGCCAGGGTGGCCGAGGCCAGGGGGTTGACCATGGTAATCTTGACCACGCCCAGGATAAACGCGATCAAAAGCACCGGCAGGAGGAACTGCCATGCCGATACGCCGGCGGCCCGGGTGACCATCAACTCGTGGTTCCGCGTCAGCCGCCAGAACGCCGCCATGCCGCCGAACAGGACGGCGAAGCGAAAGGTCTCCTGCCCCATGTGGGGAAGCTTCAGCAACGCCATCTCAAACACCATGGCGAAGCTGATCTCGGAGCGCGCCACCGATCGGCGCAGCAACTCGATGGTGTCGAACAGCAGGATCAGCATCAGGAAGATCCCGAACAGCACCACGAAGTTGATCAGAAAGTGGCGGCCGATATAGCCCGAAAGCGTTAGGGAAAGGCGCACGGGCAGGTGCCCTCCGAAGGTTTCAGGTGGCCCCGGCCGCGGCCGGGGAGGCACGCCGCCTGGGCGAGCGCACTATGACCAGGTACCCGGCGAGCACGGGGAAGATGGCGTTCACATACATCAACGGGATCAGTTGAAGGTTTCTCGCCACCATGTTCTCCAGGCCCAGGGTCGCCGCCTGGAGGCCGACGACGATGCCGACGGCGACAATCACGCGTCGCGTCAGGGGGCGTCCGCCGAACGCCCCCGAAATCAGGCACGCCAGGCCGACCAAGGCAAAGGCCAGCGCACGCAACGGGGAAACCAGGCGCCGGTGGCCCTCGACGGTGAACTTTCCGAAATCCTTGCGGTTCAGGTTCTTGTCCCTGTCCAGGTTGAACAACTCATCGAGGGTCCGTTCCCGGGCGTTCCGGTAGCGAATAATTCCTTCGTTTCCGGTCGCGCCGAAATCGAATATGTAGCGGTCGAAATACAAAATGGACAGTTGATTGGTTTCCTTGTCCACCTCCTGGCGGTTACCGCGGAACATCATGACCCGGGACCCGTCCTCGGTTCGGGAGATGGCCCCCCGCTCGGCCATCAGGGTGACCGGTTTCTCGGTGTCGCGGTCGTCCTGGACCAGGATGCCGAGCAACTCCCCATCCGTCGTCCGCGCCCGCACATACACGGTGACGCCCGCGGAAAGGGTGTTGAACGCGCCCTCCTTGAGCAGGACATTCGAATAGTTGTAGCGCATGTCCCACCGCAGTTCGTGGAACGTGCGCGAGGCCAGCGGCATAATATAGAGATTGAGGGCGTAGCCCGCCGCAACCACGACGAAGGCGAGGATGAGAGCGGGTTTGGCCAGGGCGTGCTGACTCACCCCGGCCGCCCGCATGACCACCAGTTCGCGGTCGGTGACCAGCTTGGCGTAGGTGAACACGATGACCGTAAACAGCGCAATGGGCAGGATGACCGTCAGGAACTTGGGCAGCAACAATATGGTCAGGTAGACGAACCCCCCCGCCGTCAAGCCGCGGTTGACGATCATTTCCACGAACCGAAGCGACTGCAACAACCAGATAACACAGGTCAGGCTCGCGGTGACGACGACCATCCCCACCAAAAGTTGTCGCAGCACGTATCGGGTGAACGCGTTCATCGGCTGAGGTCCGGCTGGCCAAATTTTTCGTCAGGGTGTGGGAAAATCTCTCGATAATCAAGGAATAACAGGGAGGTCGGCCCTTCCGGTATTTTCGCCGATGGGGTTGTTTCCCGGTATCCCCGCCCGCCGGCGCCCGGGACGAGACCCTCGACCATTTTCATTTTGTCCGGCATAACGGTAATCATGAGGGTACCAGGCCGTATCCGGCCGCGGCACCGGAGGACCATCCGATGAAGCTGAGTACACGGCTGAAAATCATCAGGAAATTCCTGACCAGGAAGAACCCCTATATCGTCATTACCATCAGCCCGGCGGACATGATCAAGCCGCGGGACGGGGATTACGTCTATGCCGAAGTCCGGAATATATTCGATCGGAGATTACAAGAGATTAAGAAAAATATAGATATCATAAAACATTACAGCCTTGACGACAGTATCCGTGCCCGCCCGCCCGGGGAAGGCGCCGAAAGGGACCGCGCCGAGGGTGGGTTTTTCATCGGCGTCGACGCCCGTGTCGCCTACGCCGTGGTGCGCCACCATAAACCCTCGAAAATCGTCGAAATCGGCAGCGGATACAGCACGCACCTGCTGCGCCGGGCGGCGCAGGATGCGCACATACAGACGAAAATCCTCTGCATCGACCCCAGGCCGCAGACGGACATCTCGTCGGTCGCCGATGACATATACACAGAAAACGTCGTCGACGTGGACCTTGGCGTGTTCGACACCCTCGCCGATGGCGACATCGTTTTTCTCGACGGCAGCCATCTCGCCTTCAACGGAACCGACGTGCCGCATTTCTTTTTGACGATTCTGCCGAGGATTCCAAAAGGCGTCTTTGTTCACATCCATGATATTATGTTGCCCTATGAATACGACGAACTTTTTACTTCCCGGTATTACAATGAACAATACCTTCTCGGGACATTGATTATAAACTCGCGGGACTGGGTGCCCTTCCTGCCGGTCTATTTCCTGGTCAGAAACGGAATGTTGGAGGCCGACGGAGACGGGATGTCTTACTGGATGCGCAAAGGCTGAGAGGCCGCCGCGCCAGCGCCCCGGCGGGAGCCGGCGAAGCGGTTCTTAAGCGCCGCCGCCGGCCGGCGCCGCCGCCACCTGGGCATCGACGGCCCCGAGCACGGCGTCGGCGGGGATCGCGTCCATCGTCGTGCCGCCGAACTGCTGGGCCGTGAGAACGCTCAGGCTGGGGGTGTAGGGGGCGAATTTCTTTGGATTGGTGGGCCCGAACAGGGACACCATGGGGGCGCCGCCGGCGGCCAGAAGGTGCCCGGTCCCCGAGCAGTTCGACACCGCGACCGCCAGGTGGCGGGCCAGGGCGACGACCAGGGGCGGCCCCGCCATGTCGCCGGGCGGGGCGGCCTGGCCCCATCCGGGGAAAACGGCGTCCGGCACCCGTTGGCGGAGCAGGGGCAGCCAGTCGGCCTCGTTGGGGCCGAGGAAAAACACCGCCACGCGGCCCTTCGCGGCCTGTTCCCGGGCGACGGCGATGAACCGCTCCAGGGGCCAGCATTTGCCGGTCTCTCGGCGCCCGGCGCCCGGCGCCAGGCCGACATAAGTGGGGCCCGGGCGAAGGATCCTGTCCGCCGCCGCATACCATGGTTCGGGCAGAGGCGTGACGTGGGAGGGCCGTACGACACCCCCTGCCGCCGCCGCCACCAGGGCCAGCAGCTGGTCGACCAGCAAGGTCGGGCGGGGCAGGCCGGCCGGGGGTTTCATATCGGAGAACAGGAAATTCCACGTCGGCGAGACGAAACGGCCATGGGCGACGCGGCGCACGATCAGCGTGCGGTGCAGGGCATGTTGGGTGTCGATGACCAGATCGAAACGCCGTCCCGGCAACGGCGGCGCCCGACGGAACAGTTCGCCGACGCTGGCGCCGAGGGTCGTATGGTTAAGAACCTCGTCGATCAGGCCCTCGGCCAGGGGTTTGAGACTGTCCTCGAAGAAAGAGGGACCCCGGCCGTACATCCACGAGATGCGGGCGTCTGGAAAGGCCTGGCGAATCGCCCTGAGGAAAGGCAGCTTGATGATGTTCTCGCCGAGGGCGTTGTCCGGGTTATGACCGATATAAACCAGGATGCTGCCCGGATTGACGGTTTTGGCCATGGATTTCCTCACCCCGCCCGGTCCCGCGGAGCGGGACGGGACGCCGGGCACCCGATATCCAGGCCGAAGATAAAGACGGCCCTCACGTCGTCTTGTCCTGGCCGCCGTCCCGGGGGCTCAGAAGCGGGCGCACCAGATCCATGGGCAGGGGAAAGACAATGGTCGAACTCTTTTCACCGGCGATGTCCTGCAGCGCGCCGAGGTAGCGAAGCTGCATGGCCTGCGGGTTATTGGACATGATCTCGGCCGCCTTGAGAAGCCGTTCCGCGGCCTGCAGTTCGCCCTCCGCGTTGATGATCTTCGCCCGCCGGATGCGCTCCGCCTCCGCCTGCTTGGCGATGGCCCGTACCATGGTCTCGTTCAGGTCCACGTGCTTGAGCTCGACGTTCGAGACCTTGATCCCCCAGGCATCCGTCTGTTCGTCGAGGATGCGCTGGACGTCGATGTTCAACTTGTCCCGCTCGGCCAGCATCTCGTCGAGATCGTGCTGGCCGAGGACCGAGCGCAGGGTGGTCTGGGCAAGCTGGCTGGTGGCGGCGCGGAAGTTCTCGACCTGGACGATGGCCCTTTGCGCGTCGATGACCCGGTAATAGATGACGGCGTTGACCTGGACGGAGACGTTGTCGCGGGAAATCACGTCCTGCGTCGGCACGTCGAGGACGACGATGCGCAGGTCCACCCGCACCATCTGCTGGACCAGGGGCACGATGATGATCAGGCCCGGACCCTTCACCTTCCAGAAGCGGCCGAGAAGAAAAACGACCGCGCGCTCGTACTCGCGCAGAATCTTGATGGAAAAGGCGACCAGCGCCAGGACGAAGACGGCGACGCCCACATACGCGTAAAGCTCAACCATGATCCTCCTCCTCATTTTTTTCGTCGGCGGGCATTACGGTGAGGGCCAGACCGTCTATGGCGGCGATGCGGACCCGCGCGCCGGGCTCGAGGGTGTGCGCGGCGGAGGCCTGCCAAAGCTCGCCCTGCACCCGGACGCGGCCCTTGTGGTCGGCCCAGTCGGCGACGTGCCCGTAGCTGCCGATCAGCTCTTCCGTTCCGCTCACCACCGGCCGCCGCTGCGCCTTCACGGCCATGACCAGGACCACGGCGAAGAAGGCGCTGGTGGTTCCGCCGATGGCGGCGATGACCTGCCAGGATACGCCGTAACCCGGAATGTCGGTGTCCAGCAGCATCACCGAGCCGACGACGAAGGCGACCACGCCGCCGATGCCGAGGGCGCCGAAAGCGGGCACGAACGCCTCGGCGACCATGAAGGCGAGACCGAGCAGGATAAGCCCGGCGCCGGCGAAATTGACGGGGAGCAGGTGAAGCGCGAACAAACCCAGCAACAGGCTTATCGCCCCGATCACGCCCGGCGCGACGACGCCCGGATTGGTGAACTCGAAGATCAATCCATAGATGCCGATGAGCAACAGGATATAGGCCACGTTGGGATTGGTGATGACGGCCAGCAGCTCGGTGCGCCAGTCGGGCTCCATGGCGACGATGGCGGCTCCGGCCGTGTGCAACTCGGTTTCCTGGTTGAGCACCGTAACCTTGCGTCCGTCCACCTTCTCCAGAAGCTCCTTCAGGTCCCCGGCCACCAGGTCGATCACCCCGGCCTTCAAGGCCTCCTCGGCGCCAAGGCTTGCCGCCTCGGTGACGGCTTTCTCCGCCCACTCGGCGTTGCGGCCGCGCATCCGGGCGAGGCTGCGAATGTAGGCCACGGCGTCGTTCAGGACCTTGTCGGTCATGGTCGGGTGGGGCGCCGGTTTCGCGGGTTTCGATTCCGTCTTTTCCGACTCTTCGCCTTTTTCGCCGTTTTCCTTTCGCCCCTTGTCTTCTCCACCCTCTTTGTCGGGGGCCGGCGGCGGCGCGCCGCCGAGCCGGACCGGGGTCGCCGCGCCCAGGTTGGTGCCCGGAGCCATGGCCGCCACGGTGCTCGCATACAGAATATACGTGCCGGCGCTCGCCGCGCGGGCGCCGCCGGGGGCGACATAGACGATCACCGGAAGGGGCGAGGTGAGCATGTCCTGGATGATCTCGCGCATGGAGGTGTCGAGGCCGCCCGGGGTGTCCACGCGCAGGATGACCGCCTCGGCGCCCCGCTCCCGCGCCTTCTCCAGGCCGCGCCGGACGTAGTCGCTGGTGGCGGGCCCGATAGGCCCTTTGATCTCGAGCAGGGCGGCGGTCTTCCCGGCCCCGGGGTCATTGGCCCCCACCGGCGCGAGAACCAGCAAAAAGACCAGGGCCGCGATCAGGGCCAGCACGGCGTGGCCCCCTGTCGGGGAACGAGCCATCCCATCCCCCCTTATCCTGAAAACCTTCACCTACGGTACGGAGAGTAGCACGAAAAGCCATCTTTCTCCATCGGACACGAAGTCGTGCCCGTACTGGCCCGAGCGTGCGATCGGGCGGCGATCACGTCCCCTCGGGGCCGTCGTGGAGCACGAACGCGGCGCCCTGGGTGAAGACGGTGGCCAGCGTTCCCGCCTGCACCAGGACGTGGTCGGCGAAGAAGCGCGCCGACACCATCTTGGCGCCCAGGAAGTCGGGATCGCCGCCGCCCGCCGCCGGGCCTGCGGCGGCTATCAGGGCGGCCCGCGCCATCAGCCAGCCGCCGGCGACGATGCCCAGAAGGCGCAGGTAATGGACGGCGCCGGCGGCCACGGACCGGGGATCGGAAGGGTAGGTTTCGACCAGCCACCGGGTCGCCCCGGCGAGGGCGTCGGCGCCGCCGGCGAGGCGGGCGCGGATGGCCGCGATGTCGTCCCCCGGGGCGGCGGCCAGTTCCCGGTCCAGCTCGCGGACCATGGCGATGAAGGCGTTAGCCCCGGCGCCGTTGTCGCGCGCCACCTTGCGTCCCACCAGGTCATTGGCCTGGATGCCGTTGGTTCCCTCGTAGATGGCGGCGATGCGGGCGTCGCGCAGATGCTGGGCGGCGCCGGTCTCTTCCACGTAGCCCATGCCGCCGTGGACCTGGATGCCGGTGTTGGCGACCTCGATTCCGGTGTCCGTGCTCCATGCCTTGACCACGGGGGTCAGCAGGTCGACCAGGGTCTGGCGCCGGCGGCGCACCTTTTCGTCCGGGTGGCGCCTGGCCATGTCCAGGCAGGCGGCGACGAAATACGCCAGGGCCCGGGCGGCCTCGGTCTGCGCCCGCATGGACAGCAGCATGCGGCGCACGTCCGGGTGCTCGACGATGGCCACCGGGTCGGCGCCGCCGCCGCCGAGCGCCCGGCCCTGGATGCGTTCCAGGGCGAATGCGCGGGCCTGCTGGTAGGCCCGCTCGGCGATGCCCACGCCCTCCAGGCCGACGCCCAGGCGGGCCGCGTTCATCATGGTGAACATGCATTCGATGCCGCGGTTCTCCTCGCCCACCAGGTAGCCGATGGCGCCGCCGCCGTCGCCGTAGGACATGACCGCGGTGGGGCTGGCGTGGATGCCCAGCTTGTGCTCGATGGAGACGCAGCGCAGGTCGTTGCGCTCGCCCAGGGTCCCGTCCCCGCCGGGGAGGAACTTCGGTATGATGAAAAGCGATATGCCCTTGATCCCGGGCGGCGCGCCTTCGATGCGGGCCAGCACCATGTGGATGATGTTGGGGGCCAGGTCGTGCTCGCCGTAGGTGATGAAAATCTTCTGTCCGCTGACGCGGTAGTGATCGCCGTCGGGGACCGCCTTGGTGCGCACCTGCGCCAGGTCGGAGCCGGCCTGCGGCTCGGTGAGCGCCATGGCGCCGCTCCACTCGCCGGAGATCATCCTGGGCAGGAAAAGCGCTTTTTGTTCCGCCGATCCGTGGTTGGAGATCAGCTCCACCGCGCCCTGGTTGAGCATGGGACAAATGCTGAAGGCCATGTTGGCCGCCTGCCAGATCTCGGAAACGGCGGTGGACACCAGCCAGGGCAGCCCCTGGCCGCCGTATTCGGGGTCGAAGGGGACGCCGTTCCAGCCGCCGTCGACGAAACGGGCGTAGGCGTCGACGAAGCCGTCGGGGGTCCTGACGACTCCGTTCTCGAACACGCAGCCCTGCCGGTCACCGGGCTGGTTGAGGGGGGCCAGCACGTCGCCGCCGAACTTCGCCGCCTGCTCCAGGATGGCGTCCACCAGATCGGGCGTCGCGTCGGCGCAGCCGGGCAGGGCGGCGACGGCATCGAGGCCGGCCAGCTCGTGGATGACGAAGCGCATGTCGGCCAGCGGTGCGGCATACGAGGTCATGGGCGTTGTCCTCTCTCTCCTCTCCCCCCTTCGACGGGCGGCACCGGCATCCCTTACACCACCTTGCCCGGGTTCATGATGTTTTTCGGATCCAGCGTGCGCTTGAGCGCCCGCATCAGGTCCACTTCGACCTCGGACTTATAGCGCCTCAGGTCGTCCCGTTTAAGCCTGCCGATGCCGTGCTCGGCGCTGAAGCTGCCGCCCATGTCCCCGACCAGGTCCTGGACGAGGCGCGCGATGTGGTCCCAGCGGCCGAGGAACTCGTTGGCGTCGGCGCCTTCCGGCTGGCTCAGGTTGAAATGGATGTTGCCGTCGCCCAGGTGGCCGAAGGGGACGGCGCGGATGCCGGGCACTTCCTCTTCCACCAGCCGCGTCGCCCGGGAAATAAAGTCGGCGACCCGGGAAACGGGCACGGCGACATCCAGCTTGATGCTGCCCCCTTCGTGTTTCTGGGCCTCGGGCAGGGTCTCGCGGATGCGCCACAGGTCCCCGGCCTGGGTTTCGCTGGCGGCGATCACGGCGTCGGCGATGACGCCGTCCTCCAGGGCCTTGCCGAGGACGCCCTCCAGGGCCTCGCCCAGGGCCTCGCCGGCCCTGGGGCTGGTCAGCTCCAACAGCGCGTAACAGGCATGGGGCGCGTCCATGGGGTCGGTCACTCCGGGGATGTGCCTGATCGTGAAGTCGAGGCAGATGCGGGCCATCATCTCGAACGCCGTCAGGGTGTCGCCGCAGGCGGCGCGGGCGCGGGAGAACAGCTCCAAAACGTCGTCCGCCGTCGCCGCGCCGGCGAGGGCGGTTTCCCTGACCCGCGGCCGCGGGAACAGTTTAAGTACGGCGGCCGTGATGATGCCCAGCGTGCCCTCGGCGCCGATGAACAGGTGCTTCAGGTCATAGCCCGTGTTGTCCTTGCGCAGCGACCGGAGGCCGTCCCAGATGCGCCCGTCGGGCAGCACCACTTCGAGCCCCAGCACCAGGTCGCGGGCGTTGCCGTAGCGCAGCACGGCGACGCCGCCGGCGTTGGTCGAGATGTTGCCGCCGATGCGGCAGCTTCCCTCGGCGGCCAGGCTGAGGGGGAACAGGGCGCCGGCGTCGGCGGCGGCGGCCTGCACGTCGGCCAGCACGCACCCCGCCTCCACGCACATCGTGTGGTCGAGGGCATCGACGGCGCGGACGCGGTCCAGCCGCGCCGTCGACAGCACGATGCCGCCGTCCGGCACGCCGCCGCCGACGAGGCCGGTGTTGCCGCCCTGGGGCACGACGGGGACGCCGGCTTCGGCGCACAGGCGGACCACCCGGGCCACGGCCTCTGTCGACGCCGGGCGGACGACGGCGGCGCACCTTCCCCGGTAGAGCCCCCGCTCCTCGATGAGGTAGGGCTCCATCGCTGGCGCGTCGTCGATCCAGCCGCCGGGGCCGGCGGCGGCGCGGATGGCCCCGAGCACGTCTTCCGGTACGTCCATGGCGCCTCATCCTTAGCACACTTGAGCATACTTCGCCGCCCCGGCCACGGGGGCGGGGCGCCGCGCGGCGGCGACTTGGGGCGTCCGCCGGGCACCGCCGAGACGTTTTCAACGCGCCGGGATATTCGGTTGAGTCCTTGAGCCGGGAATACGAGGGCTCCCGGCACCCCCTTCCCCCTTCCGGCGGCGCGTGTTTCCGTGTATAGGACCGGCCCATGCCGATGATCTCCGACACCGCCCGGCTCAAGGCCTTTTGCAAGGGCCTCGCCGGGACTTCCTTCATCACCGTCGATACGGAGTTCATGCGCGAAAAGACCTACTGGCCCCAACTGTGCCTGGTGCAGGTGGCCGGACCCGACGACGCCCGCGTCGTCGACGCCCTGGCCCCGGGCATCGATCTCGATCCCCTGTTCTCCCTGTTCGCCGACACCTCCATGTTGAAGGTGTTCCACGCCGCGCGCCAGGACCTGGAGATTTTCTATCACCTCGCCGGCTGCCTGCCGGCGCCCGTCTTCGACACCCAGGTGGCGGCCATGGTCTGCGGGTTCGGCGACTCGGTGGGGTATGAAACCCTCATCGCCAAGCTGACGAAAGCGCGCGTCGACAAGTCCTCGCGCTTCACCGACTGGTCCCTGCGCCCCTTGAGCGAGCGCCAGATCGCCTATGCGCTTTCCGACGTGACCCATTTGCGCGAGGCCTATGGCAAGCTCAAGAAAAAGCTGGCCGCCAACGGCCGCGAAGGCTGGCTGGACGAGGAAATGGCGGTGCTGACGGCGCCCGAAACCTACGCCATGGACCCCGACCAGGCGTTCCGGCGGATCAAGAGCCGGGGCGCCAACCCGCGCTTCCTCGCCGTGCTCAGGGAGGTGGCGGCGTGGCGCGAACGGGAGGCGCAACGGCGCGATCTGCCGCGCCAGCGGGTCCTGCGCGACGAGGCATTGGTCGAGATCGCCCACCACACCCCGTCCACGGTCGCCGAACTGACGCGCACCCGCGGGTTGGGCCGCGGCCTGGCCGAGAGGGAGGCGGGCGCCGCCCTGCTGGAAGCGGTCCGGCGCGGCCTCGCCGTGCCGGAAAAGGACCGCCCCATCCCCAGGGCCAGGGCCGATTCCCCGCTGCCCCGCGGCCTCGGGCCGGTCTCGGACCTGCTCAAGGTCCTGCTCAAGATGACCTGCGAGGAGTCCGGCGTCGCCCGCAAGCTCGTCGCCTCGTCCGCCGATCTGGAGCTGATCGCGGCCTTCGGCGAGGACGCCCAGGTGCCCGCCATGCACGGCTGGCGGCGCCAGGTGTTCGGCGACGCGGCGCTGAAGCTCAGGGCCGGCAAGACGGCCCTGGCGGCGGCCGGCAACCGCCTGACGACGGTGCCGGTGAAAACCTGAAAGAAACCACCCCGCGAAGCCGGCCTGACGTCCGTTTGACGGCGCCCCGGAAGGCGCGTACCGATCCTATACTTTCGTATAGGGGTCCTTCCTATGCCTATGCGCCGTTGATCGCCTGTTGGCGCCCTCATACGGTCCTATGGATTGCCCGGGCAATTGGCCGGCGTCGGCCGGGCGCCGCGGGGGCCACACCAACCAGGGAGACCGAAATGCTGAAAAAGGTGCCGATGGATGTCCGGGTGTTCGCCCAGGTCGTCGACGATCTGCCGGTCAACGTCATCATCTGCGACCGCAGGAAACTCCGCATCACCTACATGAACGAGGCCAGCCGCCGCACCCTCGAGCGGATCGAGCACCTGCTGCCGTGCCCGGCTGATGCGCTCATGGGACGTTCAATCGATATATTTCTCGACGACCCGCCGCGCCAGCGCCGGCTGCTGGCCGACCCCGGCAGGCTGCCCCACACCGCCCGTCTCCATCTGGGCGGGGCGACGCTGGACCTCCTGTTCACGGCGATCATCGACGGCAAGGGCCGGTACGTCGCGCCGCGGCTGACGTGGAGCCTGGCCGCCGACGGCGCCGCCCAGAAAACCGAGGCCGCGGCGCAGCGCCTGGCGACGCCGGTGATGGGAATATCCGGGCCCGTGGAGCGCGCGGCCACGCCCGCCGCCGGCCAGGGGACCATGCCCGTCGACCAGGCATTGCGGAACCTGACCGGCGCCGTCGACCGGATCGGCGAATCCGCGGACGCCGTCAGGCGGATCGCCAACCACGCCAACCTGCTGGCGCTCGACGCCGTCATCGAGGCGGTGAACGGCGGTGACGCCGGCCAGGGTTTCGCCGCCGCCGCCGCCGGGACCACGAGGCTGGCCGGGGAGACGGCCCGGGCCGCCGACAGGATCGCCGCGCTGCGGTGAATGCGGCGGGCGGGGCCGGCCCGCCGCGCCGCCGAATCCCTCAGAACGTCCCCGGATAGGCGCCGCCGTCGATGAGCATATTCTGCCCGGTGATGTAGGCCGCCTGGGCGCTGCACAGGTAGGCGCAGGCGTCGCCGAACTCGGCCGGGTCGCCGATGCGCCCGGCCGGGGTGGCGGCCATGCGCTCGGCGAGGATGTCGGCGGCGGGACGTCCCGCCCGCTTCGCCCCCGCCTCCACGTTGGCATGAAAGCGATCGGTGTCGAAGGCGCCGGGCAGCAGGTTGTTGATGGTCACGTTCTGGCGCACGGTCTTGCGGGCGACGCCGGCGATGAAGCCGGTGAGGCCGGCGCGCGCCCCGTTCGACAGGCCGAGGATTTCGATGGGCGCCTTGACCGCGCTCGAGGTGATGTTGACGACGCGCCCGAAACGCCGCGCGATCATGCCGTCCACCGTCGCCTTGATGAGGAAGATGGCGCTCAGCATGTTGGCGTCCAGCGCCGCGATCCAGTCGTCCCGCTCCCAGTCGCGGAAGTCGCCGGGCGGCGGGCCGCCGGCGTTGTTGATCAGGATGTCGGGGTCGGGGAGGGCGGCCAGTGCCGCGCCGCGCCCGTCCTCGGTGGTGATGTCGGCGGCCACGGTCTGCACCGGCGCGCCGGTGGCGGCGCGGATGTCTTCGGCCGTCGCTTCCAGCGGCCCGGGCGTGCGGGCGACGATGGTCACGGCCGCCCCCTCGCGCGCCAGGGACATGGCGCACGCCCTGCCCAGACCCTTGCTGGCGGCGCACACCAGCGCCGTCTTTCCGGCGATCCCCAAATCCATGAGAAGCCTCCCCCTCTACGAGTGCATTTCCTCCATCACGCCCCTGACCAGGGGCACCGTGATGTTGCGGCGTTCGGCCAGGGCGGCGCGGTCGACGGCGGCGACCAGGGTCCGCGCCGTCTCGAACGAGCGCTCCATGCGCGTCAGCATGAACGACACCACGTCCGCGTCCACCCGCAACTGGCGGTCGGCGAACAGCTTGACGATCACCGCGGTGATCAACGGGTCGTCGGGCGGCCCGATGCCGACGGCGGCGGCAGCCTTCAGGCGCGATCGCAGATCGGCCAGGCGCACCGGCCAGCGCGCCGGCGCACGGCGCGCCGTCAGCACCATGTGGCGGCCCGTTTCCTGGACCGTGTTGTACAGGTGCAGGAGCGCCTCCTCCAGGTCTCCGCCGAGAACGGCCTCCGCGTCCTCGACCACGCACGCCCTGGTCCCGGCCAGCAGGTGCTCCGGCTCGGTGCCGCCGAGCGCGTCGGCGCCGATCGCCCGCGCCCCGCTTGCCGCCATGAACACCTGGGCCAAATGGGTCTTGCCGCAGCCGGCGGGACCGTGGACGGCCAACAGGGGCCCCGGCCAGTCGGGCCAGCGGTCGAGCCAGGCGACGGCGCCGGCGTTGCCCGGGGCGACGAGGAAGTCCTCGCCCGACAACGCGGGGCGGTGATCGAAGTCGAGGGGCAGTTGCGCGCCGGCGCTCAAGGGCCGCCGCCCTGATACAGGTCGCTGTCCCTGTAGCGTGCGATGGCGAAGCGGACCACAACGCCGATCACCGCCGCCGCCGGAACGGCCAGCAGGACGCCGGTGAAACCAAACAGCGCGCCACCGGCGAGCAGGGCGAACATGACCCAGACGGGATGCAGCCCCACCCGGTCCCCCACCAGCCTCGGGGTCAGCACATAGCTCTCGGCCGTCTGGCCGGCCAGGAACACCGCCGCCACGCCGATGATCGGCGTCCACTGGTCGAAGTGGGCGTAGGCGATGGCCAGGCCGACGATCAGCCCCGCCGACGCGCCGACGTAGGGGATAAAGGAGATCACGCCGGCGCCGATCCCGACCAGAAGGCCGAACGGCAATCCGATCAGGGTCAGGGCCACGGCGTAGAAGGCCGACAGAATCAGGCACACGGTCGCCTGGCCGCGGACGAAGGCGGAGATCGTGCTGTCGATTTTCCCCACCTGCTCGCGGATGGTGGGCGCCGCCGTCACCGGCAGAAGGGAATCCACGTGCGCGACGATCCTGTCCCAGTCGCGCACCAGGTAAAACGCGACGACCGGCGTGATGATGACCAGCGACAGAAGGTGAAGAAAGGCGCCGCCGCCGCTCCACAGGCCGGCGAGCAAGGCGGTGATCCACTCGATGATCCTGCCGGCGTAGGTTTGCGCGGCGTCCTGGAGGCGCTGCATGTCTTCCGGCTTGAGGTCGGCGCGGAGCCGGTCCACATAGGGTTCTGCGAAGGCGCGCAGGCCGTCGACGAAATCGGGAATCTGCGAAACAAGCCCGACGATTTGCGCCTGAAGCAGGGGAAACAGAAGCACCAGCCCGCCGCCGAAGACGACGAAGAAGGCGGCGACGATCAGGCACGTGGCAAGCGTCCGCGAACACCCCCACTTTTCCAGCCTGTCGGCCACCGGGTCGACGAAGTAGGCAATCGCCACGCCGACGACGAAGGGCAACAGAATACCGCTCAACAGGTGAAGCAGCAGGGCGAGGGCCGCGAAACCCGCCGTCCACAGCACGATGCGCATTTCCCTGGTCAATCCCGTTCCTCCATGGCGGCGGCGCGGCGGCTCCATGTCACCACGTAGGCGCCGCCCGAAAGCAGGGTGGTCACGGTCACCGCGTAGACCAGTACGTCGACCACGCCCTCGACCACGCCATCGCCGGCGACCGCATATCCGTTGACGCCGAGGACGACGGCGGCAAGCACGATCTGGGCCGCCGTGTTGACCTTGCTGACCTTCAGCGGCTGCATGCTCAGCGACTGGGTCAGGGTCTGGAACAAAAGCGCGCCGCCGACGATGAGCGCGTCGCGAAACACCACCATGATGACGAGCCAGGTTTCCAGATACCCTTCGTTGCCGAGCGCGAGGTAGACGCTGACCAGAAGCACCTTATCGGCGATCGGGTCGAGGTATCGGCCGAACTCGGTCTCGGCGTTGAAACGCTTGGCGATGAACCCGTCCACGGCGTCGCTGACGCCGGCGGCGACAAACACCCAGAAGGCGAAGAGGACCTGGCCGCTGAGGACCAGCCATACGGCCACCGGCACGGCCAGCAGGCGTCCAAGCGAGATGACGTTGGGAAGATTCACCGGCCCACGGCTGCGCTACGGCCGCGCTCTCGCCGTCGAGGACGCCGGCCTGAGGCCCAAAATCCATTCGTCGCCTTCCCTCGACAAAGTCAGATCCGCCTGCTCCAGGGCCAGGGTCAGCTGGTCGGATTCCCCGATGTAATTCAGGTTGACCCGCACCTTTGTGCGGGACAGAAGCGCCAGGTCGGCACGGCGGATCACGGCCACGCCGGCGAGCCGCTTGCGCACCACCAGCCAGTCGCCGAGACTCTTGATCCGCACCGTCACCGCCAGAACCGCCGGCCGCCCGAACTGCAACAGGTTGTCCCGCTTCCAGTTGTCCTCCACCTGCCGGGCCAACACGGCCGCCGCCCGTCGCAACAACTCCTCGAGACTTTCGTCCCGGGCGGCGGCGAAGGTGCGGACCACGGTGTGTTCCTGGAGCGCCGTGCCGTAGCGGGTGAGGTAGACCTCCAGGTCGGGCAGCCCGCGCCGGGTGTTCAGGCGCAGGATGCCGTGGGCGACCAGGGTGTCGCCGGCGCGGTACTTGGCGGCGATGGCGGTCAGGCGCTGGGTGTCCCCCTTGACCGCCTGCTCGGCCCCGATGGCGGCGATGTCCGACAGGTCCCCCAGGGGCAGCACCAGCGGCACCAGGCCGTCCACGGTCGGGCGCTCCGCCCATGCATCGCGCCAGGGGTTGGGGTCGTCCCACAACATCAGCGCCCCCGCCGCCTGGTATACGGGCAGGACCAGGAGCGGCTTGCTTTTGGTCTCGGCAAAGGGCAGGGCATAGTCGATGAGAAGCCGGCGCACGTCTTCCGCCCTGAAATGGAAATTCAGGGTGGCGAGATAGCGCACGGCGGACGCCTTCTCCTTGGCGATCGAGAAATCCTTGACGTAGGCCGTGATCTCGTCGTGGGTGAAGTCGGGCAGCCGGTCGCGGTCGGCGAGCAGGGTGAGGCGCTCGAGCAGGCGCCGGAAGGCGCGCCGCTCGCCGTCGACCAGCGCCTCCTCGCGCGCCGCCGCCGCCGTCTTCGCGGTCACGTCCACGTCCACCCCCGCGACCTCGAAGACGTCGACCGCCTGCGCGCGGGCGCCATCGGTTCCGGCCCCGGCGGCAACCAGCACAGCGGCGGCGAACGCGAAAAGGGGCGCCTTGCACATGGCGAAAAGCCGGCCGCGATCGATCATTGCAAACCGTCCCGGATACAGTATCGTCGGCCCTCTCGAACGGTACGTAATTTGGTACCCTATTTGATACCCTCTATCATAATAGGAGGGTAATAGCACGTTGTGCCGGAGGAGGAAGGCATTACCAACCGCAAGGGCCTTTCCAACCTCACCTACAAAAATGCCGGCGTCGACATCGACGCCGCCCAGGCGTTGATCGAGGCCGTCGAGCCCCTGGCCCGGGCCACCGCGCGCCCGGGCGCCACCGCCGAGCTCGGCGGCTTCGGCGCCCTGTTCGATCTCAAGGAGGCGGGATACCGGGATCCTATCCTCGTCGCCGGCACCGACGGTGTCGGCACCAAGCTCATGGTGGCCACCGCCGCCGGCCGGCACGACCGGGTGGGCATCGACCTTGTCGCCATGTGCGTCAACGACCTCGTGGTGCAGGGGGCGGAACCCTTGTTCTTCCTCGACTATTATGCCACCGGCGCACTGGACGTGGAGGCGGGCAAAAGCCTCCTCGCCGGCATCGCCGAAGGCTGCCGCCGGGCCGGCTGCGCGCTCATCGGCGGCGAGACGGCGGAGATGCCGGGCCTGTACAGGCGCGGCGATTACGACCTGGCCGGCTTCGCCGTCGGCGCCGTCGAGCGTGACCGCCTTGTCACCGGCGAGACGGTGGCGGCGGGCGACGTGGTCCTCGGGCTGGCGTCCAGCGGGCTCCATGCCAACGGCTTTTCCCTGGTCCGCCGCATCGTCGAGGACAGCGGCGCGGACTACGCCGGGCCGGCGCCCTTCGATCCCGGGCGCAGCCTGGCCGACGCCCTTCTGGAGCCGACCCGGATCTATGTGAAGGGCTGTCTTTCCGCCCTCGGCGCCGGCGGCGTCCGGGCCTTCGCCCACATCACCGGCGGCGGCCTGGCCGGCAACATCCCGCGCGTCCTGCCCGAGGGCCTGGCGGCGGAGATCGATGCCACGGCGTGGGTCCTGCCGGCGGTGTTCAAGTGGCTGGCCGGGGCCGGCGGCATTGCGCCGGCGGAGATGGGGCGCACCTTCAACTGCGGCATCGGCATGGTGGTGGTCGCCGACGCGGAGCGGGCAGTGGATCTGGAGCGCGTCCTGACGGAAGCGGGCGAGACCGTGACCCGGGTCGGGCGGATCGTCCGGCGCAGCGGCCCGGCGGTGGTCCTCGGCGGCATGGAGGACGCATGGCGCGCCTGAAGGTCGCCGTCCTCATCTCGGGGCGGGGCAGCAACCTGCAGGCCCTGATCGACGCCTGCGCCGACGCCGATTTCCCGGCCGAGATCGTCCTCGTGATCTCGGACGTCCCCGGCGTCCAGGGGTTGAGCCGCGCCGACGAGGCGGGCATTCCCACCGCCGTCGTCGAACGCAAGGACTTCGAAGACCGCGAAAGCTTCGAAGACGCGCTCACCGGGACGCTTGCCGGGGCCGCACCGGAGCTCGTCTGCCTGGCCGGCTTCATGCGGGTGCTCGGCGACGGCTTCGTCGGGCGCTGGCGCGGCCGGCTCATCAACATCCACCCGTCGCTGCTCCCCGCCTTCAAGGGCGTGCACGTGCACGAGCAGATCGTCGAGGCAGGTGTGCGCATTTCCGGCTGCACGGTCCACTTCGTCCGCCCCGCCGTCGACGACGGCCCGATCATCGTCCAGGCCGCCGTGCCCGTGCATCCGGACGACGACGCCGACGCCCTGGCCGCCCGGGTGCTCAGCCAGGAACACCGCATCTATCCGCTGGCGGTGCGCCTCATCGCCGAGGGCCGGGTGCGCGTCGTGCACGAGCACGTGCTCATCGACGGCGCGGTAATACCGGACGGCGTGCTGATGAACCCCGGTGACGGGTGAGGAAAGGGCGGCGGGGGGGCGCCTGGCGGGGAAGGGGAAACGGCCGGCGTAGCCGGCCGCCCCGTCAGCCGACGATGTCCATGTCGGCGAAGAAGAACTTGATTTCCTGGGCCGCGTTTTCCGGCGAATCCGAGCCGTGCACCGAGTTCTCCTGCACGTTGAGGCCGAACTGCTTGCGGATGGTGCCGTCGGCGGCGTTGACCGGGTTGGTGGCGCCCATGATCTCCCGATGCAGCGCGACGGCGTTCTCGCCCTCCAGAACCTGCGCCACCACGGGGCCGGAACTCATGTATTCGCAGAGATCGCCGTAGAACGACCGTTCGGCGTGGACGGCGTAGAAGGCTTCGGCCTGCTCGCGGGTGAGATGAAGGCGTCTCTGGGCGACGATGCGCAGCCCCGCGTCTTCGAACTGGGTGTTGATCCTGCCGGTGATGTTGCGGCCGGTGGCGTCCGGCTTGATGATCGACAAGGTTCGCTCGACAGCCATGCCCCCACATTCCCCTGATGCGATGATCGGAATTGATCGGACGGAATGACCCGTCCGACCCCGCGGCCGCCGGGCGGTTTTCCCGCTCCTGGGGGTCGCGGGGGCGTTCCCCGATACGGTGTCGGGGGGACACCCCCCGGTGCCCCCCCGGGGCCGAAGTCGGCGCGTTATAGGCGCATCCCCGCCCGCTGGCAAGCCAATCGTGGCGGGGCCGTTCCCGTTCCCCTTGGCGGCCGGCCGTGCTATCACGCCGGCCATGGCGTACCCCGACGAGCCCACCCGTCCCGGCGCCGGGCGCGGCCGCGGCCGCCCGACGGCCGGCGCGGACGGCGGAAAGACCGCCGACGGACCGCTCCGATGACCCCCGCTTCGCCCGGACGCCCCCTCACCGACGCCGCCGGGGTCGACCACGAACCGGCGGGCGAGGACGTCCGCATCGTCTCCCTGGTGCCCAGCATTACCGAGCTGCTGTTCGACCTGGACCTGGGCGGAAGCGTCGTCGGGCGCACCGCGTTCTGCGTGCACCCCGAGGGAGACGTCGAGCGGGCGCGCAACGTCGGCGGCACCAAGACGGTGAAGCTGGACAGGGTCAGGGAGCTCCACCCCACCCACGTCATCGTCAACATCGACGAAAACCCCAAGGACGCGGTCGACGAGATCGCCGCCACCGGGTGCGCGGTGGTCGTCACCCATCCCATGGAGCCCCGCGACAATCTACGGCTCTACCGGCTGATGGGCGGGCTGTTCGGGCGTGCGCGCCAGGCCGAGGCCTTGTGCGCCCGCTTCGAAGACGCCCTTGCAACCCTGCACCGCTCGGCGGCAGGGTTGCCGGAGCGGGCCGTCCTCTACCTCATCTGGAAGAAGCCGTGGATGACCGTGTCCCGGGACACCTATATCGCCAGGACCCTGTCCCTGGTCGGCTGGCGGACCATGGGCCACGACAGGGCCGTGCGCTACCCCGCCGTCGACATCACGGAAGGACTGCTGAGGCGGACCGACGTGGTGCTGTTCTCCTCCGAGCCCTTTCCGTTCACCGAAACCCACCTGGAGGAATTCGCCGGCGCCTATCCCTGCCGGGACGTGCGCCTCGCCGCCATCGACGCCCAGATGGTGTCGTGGTACGGCAGCCGGGCGATCGCCGGGCTCAAGTACCTCAAGGACTTCGCCGCCGGGCTCGGCTAACCCCCACCCCCGTCGGCGTGCAGTTTCAGCGCCGTGCAGATCACGTCGTGGG
>JBHHXI010000005.1:0-40912 GCA_046756945.1 Rhodospirillales bacterium | reverse complement strand
GGTTCCAAGGGCCGTCGGCCCTTGGTGGGGATCAAAAGGGGCAACGCCCCTTTGACCTTGTTCGTGTGCGTTATGTGTGTCCCGCGAAACCCGCTCCTGTACGGGCGCTTGGCGGTGCAACCGGGGCCGTCTATGGTCTGGCCATGACCGGTCATGGCACGCTGCCGCCCGGGCTCGCGGAAATGGAGACCGTGGCCCGGGCCGCCCTGAAGACGATTCCGGAGAGACTGCGCCGCCATGTGCGGGGCGTGGTGATCCGCGTCGAGGAGTTCCCGGACGCCGAAACGGAAAGGGAAATGGGGCTGGAGAGCCCCTTCGACCTTCTCGGGCTGTACCGTGGGGTGTCCCTGGACCGCAAGAGCGTTTCCGACGTCCCCGCCGACGTCGACATGATCTTCCTCTACCGGCGCCCCATCCTCGATTACTGGTGCGACACCGGCGAGGACCTCACCCACGTCATCCGCCACGTTCTGATCCACGAGATCGGGCACCATTTCGGGCTCAGCGACGAGGACATGGAGCGTATCGAGAAGGAGGCGTGAGTGGGGTTCTCCGGCGCTTTACATGTGCGACGCCGCTTCCGTGACAAGCAAGTTCGCGGGACGACACCCTAGTCAAGGGACGCCTTGCCGGGACGGCTCCGGGACAGGTGGTCCTTCACCTGCATGTCGGCGGTCAACAGTTCGGTGATCGCCCACACGCACACGTGGGACAATTCCCCCGGAATGGGCGTGTCGTCGGGGGCCTTCTCCCACTTCGAAAACTCGTGATCAAAGGTGTACAGGACGTCCAGATGTCCGTCGATGTGCGCTTTGACATCTTCTTCCGGGTAGTCTATGCGCTGGAGGATCTGTTCTTCGTGATTGAAGTGGGCCACCATTTTCTCGCGAAGATTGCGATAGACGGATCCGATCACCGCCTTGTCTTCACGGTCGTCCAAGGCCTGCTGGAACCGCGCCATGAGGGCGCCCAGTTCCATGTGTTCGTTGTCTATCTCGTCTATGCCGATGCGGTAGGCCTCTTCCCAGAACGTACGCGCCATCGTCCGCTCCCTGCGTGGATGTGTGATAGGGAATTACCCTGTTTCTCCGGGCCCGAAGCCTGTTCAGCCCGGAACGACAATGCCCGGGCATCGCCAAGTTACGGTGCACGCGGCACCCTCTCCCTGACATCGGTCGACCCGCCCGGCACCTCCCACGCGCGTTCCCGGCCGCCGCGGGCGCCGAGCAGGAACGCGTCGGCGCGCGCCGATGTTTTCCGTGCCTGTTCGAGGCAGGCGGCGACCGACGGCCCGGCGAAATAGTTGCCGGTGGTCAACAGGCCGGGCCGGCGCCGCTCGGCCTCGCGCAACTGGGCGATGCGGCCCCGATGGCCGATCCGGTACTGGGGCAGCCCCATCGGCCAGTGCCTGACCCGGGCCACGACCGGCGCGCCGCGGGCGCCGATGAGGTCGCGGAACTCGCCCTCGGCCAACGCCACCAGGTCGGCGCCGGGAAGCCGCGCCAGGTCGGGCGCCCGCGCCCCCCCGAAGTAGCCGGCGACGGCCACGCACCCCTCCGGCGCGCGCCCGGGAAACATCGTGGAACAAAACTGTGCCCCGGTGATGGCGCGTCCCTCCCCTTGCGGGACCAGGAAACCGAGGCCGTCGAGGGGATGGGCCACCTGGCGGCGCTGGTAGCCGAGGAACACCACGGCCAGCGGCGGCGCGTCGATATCGCCGGCGGCGGCGGCGGCGGCGGCGTCCACCCCGTCGAGCAGCCGCGCCGCCACATGGGGCTGGGTGGCGATGACCAGGGCCCGGGCGGTGACGGCGCCCGCCGCTCCCGCGTCGACCCGGAATCCTCCGGAAACCGCATCGACGCGGCGCACGGTGACGCCCGTGTGCAGCGCCCCGCCAAGGCGCCGGGCGAGGGCGCCGGGAAGCGAGCCGATGCCGTGGCGCCACGAAAACAGGCGGCTTCCCGGCATCCGGCCGCCCGCCCACCGGCGGCGCAGCATCCCGTAGGCAACGGACCCGTACTCGCGTTCGAACCGGACCAGCTGCGGAAACACGGCCCCGACGGCCACCTGGTCGGCGCGGCCGGCGTACATGCCTCCGACCAGGGGGTCGATGACCCCGTCGACGAATTCCCGCCCGAAGCGCCGGGCGCAGAACCCGGCCACGGTTTCCTCCCGTCCGCCGCCGCGGGGAACGGCGAACTCGGCGATCAAGCGCATCCGGGCCCTGAACGAGAGGTGGCCCGACAGGACGAAAGCCAGGGGATGAACGGCGATGCCGCGAAGGCTTCCGTCCCCGACCAGGTACCGCCGCCTGACGCCGTCGCCCAGGTCGCACCGTTCGTCGTCGAGGTCCAGCCGGCGCGAAAATTCCCCGGCCACGGCGGAGGCGCTGGCCACCGTGCTCGGCCCGTGCTCCATCAGGAAGCCGCCGAAGCGCTCGGATATGGCGTTGCCGCCGGGACGGACCTGGCGCTCGAGGACCGCCACCCGGTGGCCCCGGCGCATCAGATCGAAGGCGGTGGCCAGGCCGGAGACGCCGCCGCCGATGACCGCCACGTCAAGCATCGCGGCCCTCCCTGCGCGGCGGCCACAGGGCGCCCAGGCCGGGCGGCCCGCCATCGCCGAACCGGCGCCGGGCCACCGCCTCCATGTCGTCGGCCGTCACCGCGCCGCGGCCCTGGCCGTGCACGTAGTCCTCGACGCTTTTGCGCACCATGCGGCGGACAAAGGACGGCACCCGTTTGAGCCGCGCTTCCGCGTCCCCGTTCCAGATGAGCGCGCCCGGCCTGTCGGGCAGGGGCTCGATCACCGCGCCGCCGCGGGGCTGGTAGGCGCACAGGAAATCCTCGCCCATGGGGTTCCCGTCACGGGCCAGGGGCCGCGCCCGGCAGCCGCCGCAGACCTTGGCGTACTCGCACATGCCGCACCGGCCCTCGAGGGCCGGCGCGCGGAGTCGGGCGAACAGGGGCGCTTCGCGCCAAATGGCGGCGAAGCCCTGCTCGCGCACCGATCCCACCGAGGTCACCATGTAGGGGCAGGGCGTCACCTCGCCCTCCGGCGTCACGCGGCAGTAGCGGGTCCCCGCCAGGCAGCCGCCGGCCTCGTAGCCCTGGGCCAGGGTGATCGGCCAGGCCGGGTCCAGCTCCAGGGCCATGCGCTTGAAGTGGGGCGCGCACTTGGCCCGCACCATCAGATCCTTTTCCTCGTAGGCCGCGCGGGTCGCCCGGCGCAGCACGTCTTCGTAGGTCCCGGCGGAAACGTTCGTGACCTCCTCGCCGCGCCCGGTGCAGACCAGGAAAAAGACGTTCAGCACCATGGCCCCGGCGGCGCGGGCAAAGGCGATCATGTCCTCCAGTTCGTGCGCGTTGTCGTCGGTGACCGAGAAGTGGATCTGGAACGCCAGTCCGCCCAGCCGGCAGGCGTCGATGGCGGCCATGGTCCTGTCCCAGGCCCCGGGGTATCCGCGGAACCCGTCGTGATGGGCCGGATCGAGGGAATCCAGGCTGATGCCGACACCGGATACGCCCGCCTGCTGAAGGCGGGCGACGCGCCGTTCATTCAGCGCCGTCCCGTTGGTGCCGACCACCATCATCAGGCCGAGGCGGGCCCCGTGCCCGGCGACCGCCTCGAGGTCCGGCCGCAACAGGGGCTCGCCGCCGGTCAGCACCACCATGGTCTCGTCGCTCAAGGCGGCGATGTCGTCGAGCACGGCCTTGACCTCGGCGGTGGTCAGTTCATCGCCGCCGCCGTCCGCGCGCGTGCCCGCGTCCAGGTAGCAGTGGGCGCACTTCAGGTTGCACCGCCGCGTCAGATTGAGCGCCACCAGGAACGGCGCTTCAACTGGCTTTGTCATCGCCGTTTATCCCGATCATCACTTTGCCCGCTTTGGCAGTCCCTTGTAGAGGCCCGGAGTTTTTTCCGAATGGAACGCCCCGGACGTCTCCCAGGTCCCGTACGCCCTCTCGATCACCTCGCCGGTCACGGTGTCCTTGCCCATCCCGCGGGCGCACCGTTCCACCTCGAGGATCACCATGCCCCGCACGAAGCCGGGGATGCGCATGATCCGCCCGCGCGCCCTCTCCTCCCACGGCAGCGTCATCTGCTGCTTGGCGGAGCCCGTGGCCCATTCCGTGTACTTCTCGACCACCAGGGCCGGCGTGATGGTGTCCACGTGGTGGCGCCGGGCGAAGGCCTCGATGCGCTGGCGCGCCATGGTACGCATGAAGCCCCGGGGAACCTTTTCCATCGCTTTTTCGGCCTCGGGCGTCCACCGGAGGGGCGCCGCTCCGTCCGATTCCGAGTTCGCCCCGGCTCCGGCGCCGTGTTTATCGGCGAACGGACAGCCGCCTCCTTTCTTGCCGCCGCCGGGGGAGGCCCCGGCCCTGTCCGTGCCGCCGCCATCCATACTGTTTTTCATGTCCTGCTCCATGTCCTGCCTTGCGTCGGCCAGTTCGGCCTCCGCCACCTCGAGGGTGATCTCGGTGATTCCGCGCGCCCGCGCCCCGGCCTCGGCGCGCCGGCGCACCGAGCCGCGCACCATTTGCGGCACCCGGGACAGCCGCGCCAGCGCGGCGGCGCTCCACACCGGCGCCGGCGCTTCGGTTTCGTCGAGGAACGGGCGCACGTGGTCCCGCGTCACCGCCGGGGCGCCCTCGCGGCGGGCCCGCTTTTCCGCCCTGAGGCGGATGCCGGCGGCGACCGACCCATCGCCGACGGTGCCGAGCAGCCGGGCCGCCCCATCCGACCACGCCGGGGCGGCGTCGGCCTCCACGGCGCCCCCGCGTTCCGGGCAGAACCGGTCGGTCGCTTCCTCGATCAGGGCCGAGGTGACGACAGTGTGGCCGGTTTCCTGGGCCACGCGAAGGATCGCCATGCGCACCATGCCGCGCACGTTTTCGGGCACGTGCGCCATCCTTTCCTCCGCCTCCTCGCTCCAGGTGATGGTTTCTTCGGCGACCACGTCCAGGGGCGGGGTGTAGGGGGCCTGGCCGAGCCAGACGTGACAGGGCGCCGTGCGCAGCAGGTTCTCCGCGTTGCCGCCGATGTCGAGGGCGGAATCGGCGTGAACGCCGGTCTTGCCGATCAGCAACAGGCTGGCGCCCGCTTTCTCCACGTACCCGGCGATGGCCCGGTAGGGCTTGCCGTCCAGGAGTTCGCAGGCAAGGTCGAGCCCTTCGTCCCGGGCGATCGTGTGGGCCACCTCCAGGTGGGACTGGTAGATCTTGGCGATGCCCTGGTCGATGAGTTCCTCGTGCAGTTTCTCCTGTTCCTTGAAGCGGAAGACCTTGCCCGCCTCGTCGCTGAGCACGCCGCTGATCCGGTTGAAGGCGACGTAGTGGTAATAGGGGTCGTAGGCGGCCACCGCGCGAACCTCCGCCCCCAGGCGGCGCCCGATGTCCAGCGCCGTCCTGAGGGCGCCGAAGGAGCGCGACGAGCCGTCCAGGCCGACGACGATCGGCCCGTCGCCGATGGCCCGGGCGGGGTCGCGGACGACCAGGACGTCGATGGGACTGCGCCGGACGACCCGTTCGCACACGGTGCCGATCAGGCCGCCGGGCACGGCGCCGAGGCCCAGGGCGCCGAGGGCCAGGACGTCGAAGTCGCCGCTTTCGGCGGCCTCGACGATGCGGCTGTAGTTCTTCCCTTCCGGGCTGAGGCGGCGATAGGGGCGGCCGGCATCGTCGCAGGCCCGTTCGGCGACATCGTGGTAGCTGTCGGTGATGATGTTGAGGCCGTGGGTGATGAGATCGTCGTGCACGTCGCGTTGATGCTCGATCTCCTTTTCTTCGCGGTAGCGCTCGGGCAGCCCGCCCTCCATCTGCCGGAAGCGCCGGTCGTGGAGCTTTGCGGCGTAGGCATGGATGCCGGTGATGACGCCGTCCGCGGTGGCGGCCAGGCGGATCGATTCCGCCAACGCCCGGTCGGCGTAATCGGAGGCATCCAGGGCGACCAGGATGCGGGCCAGGGATACCGGGGCGGACTCCCGGCCGGGGCGCGGCGACGGTGCCGGCGCGGGGCGTGGCGCGGTGGTTGAAAGCATGCTAATTCTCCCGATCAAATCCTAAAACAAGGGGTGGAGCTCCACCCTTACCCCCTTCACCGGCGGCTGCCGCCGCCGCGCCGGATGGCGCCGGCCGCAAAGAGCAGCACCCCCGAGGCGATGAGGAATACGTAGAAGTCGCTCACCGCGATCCCGCCGCGCCACGACAACATGCTGTCCATCGCGCCGAGGAAGATGAGGACGACGCCGAACAGCTTGATGATGGCCCCTTTCCCGGGGGTGTCGTTTTCCATCAATCCCTCTCCTCGTTACGCCTGGGAACCAGGCTCCTTTCTCTGGGCGCCGCGCGCCCACCACGCCTCCCCGGCGCCGAGGAGGACGACCACGGCCAGGGCCGCGACAAGGGGCGTGGCGCCCGTGGGCGGCTTGAGAAGCAGCCAATACCAAGTGGTCAGGGTGTGTTTCGTGCCCTTCTCGCCGTTGCTGCCGTCCCAGGCGGCGAAGGCGATGGGTATGAATTTCCCCTCCTCGAACTGGATATCCTTCTCCGTCGCCGGGGTCCTCAGGGGTCGTGTCATCACCACCCGCCAGGTTCCGTTCCGGTAGCGGCCCTTGGCGCCGAGACCGGAGGCCGCGGCATCCCGTTCCTCGGTGTCCCCGATTCCGCGGGCATCGAGGAGCGCCACGCTCTCGGGCCTGTCCGTGGTGCCGCTGGCCCATTGCCACAGGTTGACCGGGTGGGAGGCGTCGCCCATGACGAAATAGGGCTTTTCCATGCCGTCCGGGATGTCCACGGGCAACTGCACGGCGACCCGGTCTTCGGCCAGGCCGGGCTCGGAAATCTTCTCGGCCGCGGCGTCGCCGGGAATGCTCTTTGTCCGGTCGTCCCACTCGAGCAGCAGGGCGACCTCTTTTTCGTTGTACAGCGCGCGCACCGTGATGGTGTCGTTGGACGGGGTGAAGAACCGCTCCTTGGCGATGATCTGGGGCACCAGGAAAAAGGTGGAGGGCTCGCCGTCCTCCCAGCGCGGATCGTCAGGGGAATCGGGCACGCCGCCGTCGACCTTGTCCGCCTTGACCACCGTATTCTCCGTCCGCACCACCTTCTTGGTCTTGGCCAGCGACGCGACGTAGTTGGCCACGTGCCACCGTTGCTCGATGCTGAGTTTCTTTTTGCTCCGCGGGTCGGCGAACGAGGGCATCTGGGTGCCGGGGATGCCCACGGAAATGCGCGAAAAGATATCCCTGGGGTCGTTGCTGGCGCGGAAGATCCAGGGCTTGGTCAGGTTTCTCGGCCACGTCCTGGCGCCGGCGTCGTCCTTGAGCCGCTTGATGCCGTCCCCTTTTCCGTCGTCCCCGTGACATTCCGAGCACCGGTCGAGGAACAGCTTCTTCCCCGCTGCGATGCTCTCCGGGGACGAAGCCACCGGGGTTCCGTAGTCGACCTGCTGGCTCGGTTTCTCCTCTTCGAGCCCGGCGAAGGTCTTGATGTAGGCGACCACGTCCTGGATGTCCTGCCCGGACAGCACGTCGCCCCATCCGGGCATGGCGGTTCCCGGCATGCCGTCGCGGATCGTCCGCACCAGGTCCGCGTCGTTGGGAACGATGTCGTCGAAGCCGGTGGTCCTGATCTTGTACATCCCCTCGGTAAAGTCCCGGGGCGGCGGGTTCAGCCGCTCGGCGCCCGGACCCGATCCGTCGCCCTCTTCGCCGTGGCAGCCGGCGCACCGCCTGGCGTAGACATCCTCGCCGTTGCCCGCCCCTGCCGGCGCCGGCGCGGCCATGAGCGCCCCGGCGACACCGGCGGCCAGGACCGCCCTTTCAATGCGCCCGCGCCCGATCATGGCCGCCCCCAGGACCGGGGGCGGTGGCCGGTGTAGTCGTAGAGGAACAGGATGACCTGCCAGATCTCGTCCTCGCTCAGGAAGTCCCGCCAGACGGGCATGGAAGAGATCCACGGCGCCCCCTCCTTGGGCAGGCCGGGGCCGCCGGTGGCGATACGCCAGAAGAGGAACGACTCCTGAAGCTGGGCGATGGTGCCCACGTCCTGGAAGTTCAGCGGCACCGGGTTCAGGGCCCGGGCGTAGGGTCCCCTGCCGTCCAGCTTGTCGCCGTGGCAGAACTGGCAGTTCTGGATGTATACCTTGCCGCCTTCGGCGACCATTTTCCGGAACCTCTCCGGGTCCTCGGTCTCCAGTTTGCGGTACGGGTTCTCCAGGGTCATGAGGTCGTAGCGCTTGCCGAACGCGCGGATGGAAGAGGGCGGCGCCGGGTGAATGGAGCGCAGCTCCAGCGGCGCCTCGAAGCTGGGCACCATCCCGGCGTAGACGACACTCCCCGCCGCCAGGGGAACGATGGCGAAGACCACGTTCCGGATGACCTTCCGGGACGGATCCTCGACCAGGGCCCTGATCGGCGCCACCATCTCGCCGGCCCCTTCCTCGGTGAACGTGAACACCATCAAGACCCCGGCGACGACGAAAAACATGTACATGGTGAGCACGCTGGAGGGAATCGCCTGGCCGAGGATCACCCCGAACACCACCTTGAACGCGGCGTAGATCAGGAAGATCGTCAACACGGCGTGCAGCAGGCGGGGGATTTTCACGGTTCTTTTCGCCATCATTTCAACCCGGCCAGGCGCTCGACGAGCATTTCCAGTTCCCCGGCGTACATCTGCTCGCCGTAATCGGCGGGCATTTGGTCGGGCTCGAAGCCTTCGGTGATGTCGGCATTGGGGTCGAGGATGGCGCGCCGCAGGTAGGCCTTGTCCCGCCTGGCGCCGATCCGGGTCAGATCCGGGCCCAGCTCGCCTTCCTCGCCCGCCACTTTGTGGCAGGCGCCGCAGCCGAATTCCGCGACCGCGTCCTCAAGGGTGCGTACCGGCGGCCTCCTGGCGGTTTCCGCTGGCGCCGCGTCCGTGGGAATGTCGGTGGGAATCTCCACCGTCACATCGACGCCGCTGGCGTCCTGGAGGTAGGCGATCACCGCCTTGATCTCCGCCTCGTTGAGACCGACGCTGCCGGTGGACACGTTGGGCATGGGGCTCACCGTGTCGTTGGTTCCGGTCTTGCCGAAACCGGCGACCACGAAGGCGGAAGGCTCGACCATGGACTCATACAGATAGGACTCGACGTCCGTCGCCTTTCCCGCGTAGCGCGCGTCGGCCAGGCGGCGGGGAACGACCTGGCCGACCTTCTCCAGCAACGGCGCCCGGGCGCCGACGGGGTTATGACAAAGGGGGCACGTTCCCTTGCCGTTGAAGATCCTGGCCCCGAGGGCGATGAACTGCTCCATGGTCATGGCGCCCAGGTCCAGTTTCTCCTCCTTGGGCGGCGGCGCCGGCGTGATCTGCGGGATGCCGAAGGTGGAATACCCGGCGAAGAACCCGATGGTGAGCAGGCTGAAGACCACGACCTTGAGGAAGTTCTTCATCCCTTACCCCTTCCTCCAATAGCCGGCCGCGACGGTCTCCCTGGCGCTCACCTGACTGAGCCAAAAGACGAAAATCACCAGGGCCAGGAAGAGGATCGTGCCCACGGACACCACGTTGGCCGCGTATCCCAGGGTCGGAGTGAAGGCGTCGGCGGAGTTGTCCCGCATGATACCGCTGACGTGCCAGTGCTGGCGGATGCCGGAGCGGATGTAGCCCATCAGCCCCATCAACCAGGTGAAGGCCACCGCCAGAAGGAACAGGGCGTACTGGGCGCGGTCCGGCACCCGCCCCCAGTGCAGGGGCGCTACCTGCCTGGCGCCCCTGTACATGGCGGCGTCGATGGCGATGCTGGCGGCGATGACGATCAGCGTGGTCAGCACCTGCGGGATCGACGACGCGACCTTGTAGACGGTATTGGTGAAGTAGCCGTGATAGATGCCGAGGAAGAAGAGGTTGAGGATGCCGGCGGTGAAAAGCGCCGCCTGGACGGCGTTGCCCGTCTTCACCCACGATACGGTGGCGATCCGGTTGGCCCGCCGGTAGATGAGGAAACTGACCGCCGTGAACAGGATCATCACGTTCACCGCGGTGTTCTTCGCCGGCATGATCCCCAGCGGGCCCAGGTATTTGTGGTACGGCCCGCCGAGGGCCTTCAGCTCCTCGTTGGTCAGGACCAGGGTGTGGGGGGTGAACCAGACCAGGAACGCCGCGATGATGACGATGGCCAGGTACTTGACGTACTTGTTGTAGCGCACCGCGCCGTCGCTGCGGCCCATGCCGCACCACAGGTAATAGTTGGCGGACAGGAACAGGGTCCCGATCAGCACCGCCTGGATGATGAACAGCCAGGCGAAGATGCCGCCCATCAGGGTGATTCCCATCTGCTGGCTGTAGGCGTAGATCTCGGCCGCCAGGTAGTACCCGGCGAAGGGCAGCGGCAGCAGCGCCGAGATGGCGATGAAGTTGGCGCTGTACCCCATCCAGTCATAATGCGCCCTTTCCTCCCTGCCGGACGCGCTGAGGAACTTGAACGCGGCGTAGGCGCCGACGATGGAGCCGCCGTAGGCCAGGTTGGCGACGAACCGGTGCAGGTTGATGGGATTCCACAGGTGGTTGTGGATGGCGACCCAGATGTCTCCGCCGAAGACGCCGGCGCTATCCACCCCCGCCGGGCTCATCATGAAGGTCAGCCACGCGTTGGCCAGGAACATGAGCACCGTGCCCACGGCGTTCAACAGCAGCCCGAGGCTCAGGTGCACCCACTTCTTGAATCCGTCCTGCAGCCAGTGCCAGCCGTAGTAATAGACATACAGCGTGGCGCTCTCGGCGAAGAACAGAAGGGCGTAGTAGAACATGGTCTCCTTGAAAATGGAGGCCAGGTACTGGAACAGGTGGGGATAGAAGACGACCAGGCAGAAGGTGAGGAGGCCGCCCAGAATGGCGGTCAGCGAATAGGCGGTGATGGTGACCTTGATGAACTCGTAGGCCATGTCGTCGTAGCGCTTGTCGCGGGTTCCCATGCCGATGGCTTCGATGATGAAGACGAAGATCGGCACGGCGAGGACGAAGGCGGCGAACCACAGGTGCATCTGGGCCGCGAGCCAGATCACGACCCGGCTGTTGACGCCGGCGATGCGGGGATAATCGGCCGCCGTCAGCCGGGGCGCGGGGGCATAGGCGGCGGCCCCTTCACCGGCCGTCTCCTCGACCGCGGCCGGCCCGCCCCCGGACACGGTTTCCTGGGCGAAGGCCGCCGCCGGGCCCAACCCCGGCAGATCGAGGGGAAGCGCCAGCAGGGACAGGGCGAAAAGCAGGATCGCCCCTGCCGGTATGGCAAAACGACGCGGCTTCATGTGTGCTTCCCCATGGCTCCACGGTGCCCGGCTACGGGTGGAAAATCAGGGACAACCCCTGCAGGTTCATGATCGCCACGTCCAGGGCCACGAACGCGATGCCGCAGACAAGGAACGCGACGGCAAATGGCGCCACATACGCTTTCATGTCCGTCTCCCGCCGGAACGCGATCGGATGCCCCGGCTCCTCAAAACAGGAACCACCAGAAAAACGCGATCACGGCGAAAACGACCGCGGTGAACAGGGCCGGTCCGGCCCACGGATATTTTCCCGGTCCGGAATTCCCGGCGTTCATGGTTCCGTTCGCGCCTCATCAAGGTTTCCACAGGTATTGACAGAGGATATATCGGCCTTTATTGTTTCAATCATGAAATCTTCCAAAAAACGCATTGTTGATATTGTTATTTTTACAGGAATGGCGGTCAACGCGGTCGTCATTGTTCTTATTCTGTATTATTTCGTGTTCTAGCCGCGTCCCCACGGCGGGAGACGCGCGCCGGCGCCCGGCGCGACCGTTTCGTCATCCCCCTTTCCCCTTGCACTGGCAGAGTTTGCGCAAGCGCTTCACCAGCGCGTCGACCTGGGCCTCGGTCAGGGTCTTGCCCCAGGGCGGCATCATCGGCGATTTGCTGGCCACCGGCCCGCCGTCGAGGATCACGTTCTTGATGTCGGCGTCGGTGAGCTTGTTCATCTCGGCGGCGCTGGTGAAATTCCGGGGCGAGACCGGAAAATCCTTGGTCACGTTGGGACCGTCCCCCTTGCCGCCAAGTCCGTGGCATTGGGCGCAGTAGAACGTGAACACCTGCTTGATCTCCGCCGCCGACGGCGAAGCGCCGCCGATCACGCCGGCGACCAACAGGGCCGCCGCGAAAATGGTCAGTCTGAACATGGCCTGCATCCCTTTATCCCTCCCGATCACTTGAAGCTGGCCACGTAGGCGGCCACGCTCTTCATGTCCTTCTCCCGCAGGACGCCGACGAAGACGGGCATCATCTTGACCGGCTTGAACACCTTGGGGTTCTTCAGGTAGGCGAAGATCCAGTCGGGATTGAGCCGTTTGCCGGCCCCGACCAGGGTCGGACCGCTGCGCCCGCCGGTGAACTTTTTCCTCTTTGCCGGATACCCGTGACAGCCGGTGCAGGGCATCTTCTTGGTGAAGATCAGCCGTCCCTTGGGGTTCCTCTTGGGCTTGATGACCCCGGCCTCGACATCCTTGGACGTCAGGCTCATCAGGAAGTCGGTGACCGCCGCCGCGTCGCCCCCGGAAAGCCTGGCGTGGTTCCCGGGATTGGTCTCGGTCAGGGAGTTGAACTTCAACGGCCGGATGGGTTGGGGATCCTGAAGCCACGCCCCCAGCCAGGCCTTTTGAAACTTGCTGCCCGCGTACCACAGCTCCGGCCCTTTCTTGGCCAACTGGTCGGCGATGGTCTTCTCCCTGGCGGGGCCTTCGGTGTAATGGCATTCGCCGCACTTGTTGGCCTCGAACACCTTCTTGCCGGCCGCCGGATCGGCCCGGCCGGGGGCGCCCGCCATGACCACGGCCACCGCCCCCAGCAATGCTGTAACCACCAGTCTCATCGTTCGTTCTCCTTCAACTCCGTTTCGCCGCGGACGACAGCGTCCGCGCGGGTCAGGCGGCGGCGCCGCCGGCGCCCTCCTTTTCCGTCTTCCGCACCAGCCAGATTTCGAGGCCGCCCACCATCAGGACGGCGAGGACGGCGTAGAGGTACACATCCAGGGGCGTCGGCGCCTCCAGCAGCACGTAGTGCCAGGTGGACAGGCTCATGATCAGGCCGTGCTCGCCGTTGGAGCCGTCCCAGGCGTTGAGCGCCAGGGGGATGAATTTCCCCTGCTCGAACTGGACGTCGTTCTTGTCCTTGGTCCTGAGCGGCCTTTTCATGACCACGCTCCACCGGCCCTGCCGCCACACCGCCTTGGCGCTCACCTGCTGCTGGTCCTCGGCCTGGACCCTGGCCGGCTGCCGCCAGCCGCGGGCGATGGCCTCTTCCACCGGCCGCTTGCCCTGGGCGTCGAGGTCCGCCTTCCAGAACCAGAGGTGGACCGGGTTGGACGATCCGCCGCGCAGGAAGTGGGGCTTCTTGGTCCCGTCCGGCGTCTTGACGGGGAATTGCAGGGCGATGGAATCGCGGAAGGTCTCCAGCTTCCTCCGCACCATGCCGTTGGCCGCCACATAGGAGTTATAGGCGCCCACCTTCCGGATCTCCCTGGAGTCGAACTCCTTCTCGGCCTTGTGGACGGTGTCCTTGAAGGGGTCGTCCCATTCGACGAGAAAGGCGATGTCGCTGTCGTTGAAAACCGCCTTGACGGTGGCCAGCTCGATGCTCGGGTTCTGCCACCGGGGCGCCGCCACCACCTGTCCGGTGAGCCGGATATCCATCGCCTCCGCCCCCGCCCAAAGCGGATCGTCCGGGCCATCGGGCACCGGGTCCTCGATAGGCAGCGCCTTCAGCACCCGGTGCGCCGTCTGTTTGTGCTGCAGGGACTTGATGAAATTGGCCAGATACCACCGGTCGTCCTCATTGAGGGCCTTGACGAACGAGGGCATCGGGGTGCCGCTGATGCCGGTGGAAAACCGCATGTAGATGTCCTCGACCGCGGTGCCGGCCTTGATCTTCCAGGGAAGGGTGACGTTGCGGATGCGGATGGGGAAGCCCCAGTCGTCCTTGCGGTCGAAGGACTTCTGGCCGTCGCCGCGGCCGAGCTTGCCGTGGCACTCCCAGCACTTGGCCCGCTCGAACACCGCCTTGCCCTTGGCGACGACGTCGGCGCTGAAGGGAACCGTGTTCGCCGGCAACGGGACCACCTTGCCGGTCTTGACGGGGTCCAGTTCCGGGTTGTCGAACTCGGGCGCGAAGGTCTTGATGTAGGCGATGACCTGCCAGCGCTCCTCCTCCGAAAGGCCGTTCTTGATCCGGTCGCTGTCGAAGGCCTGCATGCCGGTTCCCGGGAGGCCGCGGCTGATGGTGCGGAAGAGGTCCTCGTCGGTGGGCAGTTCGCCGCTTTGCGTCGTGCGGAACTTGAAGGTGCCGAGGGTGAAGTCGCGGGGCCGGGGATCGAGGAATTCGGCCGCCGGGCCTTCGCCGTCGCCGAGCAGGCCGTGGCAGAAGCTGCACCGCCTGAAGTAGATCACCTTCCCCTTTTCGATCATCTCGGGGGTTTCGGGCGGTTTGGGGTTGGCCGGGCGGTCCGCGGCGAGCGCAAGGCCCGCCCCCGCCGGTCCCGACAGCATCGCCGCGACGCCCGCCGCCGCCAAAATCCGCATGGGCCATTTTCCGCCGGACCGCGACGGGCGGCCGGCGCCGCCGGCGCCCCCTTTTCCGGCCTGGCTGTGGTTTCCCGGCCTCCCCGACATCAGTGGGACTCCGGTATCCGCGGCGTCTTTTGCGCCAGGTCGTATTCGGCGAGGATAATCTTCCACCGTTCCTCCTCGCTCAGATTCAGCTTCCACTCGGGCATGGCCGAATCCCACGGCGTGGCCTCGGTGGGCAGCCCCGGGCCGCCGTTGGTGACCCGCCAGAAGGTGTACCCCTCGACGATGGTTTCGATGGTGCCGTTGTCGGTGAAATTGATCGGCCGCAGCTTGAAGCCGTCGGCCATGGGGCCGTCGCCCGACACGCTGTCGCCGTGGCAGGGCCGGCAGTTCATGGCGTACAGGGCGCGTCCCTCGAACAGAGTCTTCTCCAACAGCGCCGCCTTGGCGTTCTCCTTGTCGACGGTGCCGGCCTCCAGGTCGCCGAGGAACTTCCTGACCGGCGCCGTGGGGATGAAGGCCAGCATATGGTCGGCGCCGGTCTCTTCCTGCCAGCGCTCGACGTCGGCGGCGACCTGGGGAATGAGCTTCACCTCGCCCGCCTTCGCCTGTTCGATGAACGCCTCGACCTCGGCGTCGGAGGGATTGGCGACGGGGTTCTTGAGGGCCTCGAAGCTCTTGGGAAAGTTGGACGAGGGATGCTGAATCCTGAGCGCCAGGGGCACCTCCATCCTGGGCACCGTGGAATCGTAGACCTGCCAGCCGGCAACGAGGGGGACGACCGCCAGGACCACGGCTCTGGGAGCCTTCCCGTAATCGCCGCGCAGGAACGTCCTGACCGGGCGCAGGAACTCGGCGAGGGACTCCTCGGAAAAGGTGACGAACATGAACAGGGCGACCAGGGTCAGCGCCATGTACATGAACATCAGCGTGCCGGGCACGGGCAGCGGGAACGGCAGGGTCGTGATCTGGCGCGACACCGCCGGCACGCCCCACTTGATCGCCCCGTAGATGATCGCAAGCGTGAGGGCGGTGGACCAAAAGCGATTTATCCTGAATTTCCCCATCGGCAGTCCCATGTCCCGCTCATTTGCCTTTCTGCATGATCAGAAAGGACAGGACATCCTGGTAATCCTTGACCGTCAGCGCCTCGATCAGGTCATCGGGCATGACGCTCTTGATCTTGTCCTCGGTGATTTCCTTGATATCGGCCTTGGCGATCGTCACCACTTCGCCGGTGGCCCTGGTGATATCGATCTCGGTTCCGTCGTCGCGGGTCTTGAGGCCGATGGTCTTGCGCCCCTTCTTGTCGACGACGACGAAGGTCTCGTAGCCCTTGGTGATCTTCTTGGCCGGCTGGAGGATGGCTTCGGCGATGAACTTCAAACCCTTCTTGCTGACGGCCGAGAGATCGGGGCCGATCTTGCCGCCCTCGCCCTTGATCACGTGGCATTCGACGCAGTTGTCTTCGTACACCACCTTCCCGTTGTCGGGATCGCCGCCGCCGGCCGACGCCGCCGCCTGGATCTTGGCGTAATACTTCTTGGCGATCTCGGTGGGGTTGTTGATCGCCTCCAGGTCCACCTCGCCGCCCTGGCTCTGCAGATAGGAAATCACCGCCTTGATCTCGTGCAGGCTGAGTGAAATCGGCGGCGCGTAGACGATGGCCATCTCGTTCTTGTAGCCCTCGACCACATAGGCCCCCGGATTGGCCAGGCTCTCGACCAGGTAGTCGGTCCGGGTGTAGGGCAGGCCGGTCTTGGCGGTGCGTTCCTTGGCCCTCTCCGCCGCCCGCAGCCCGATGGGCAGGGGGAACCGTTCGCCGAACTGCCCCTGATTGGGACCGCGCACGGCGCTGCCCCGGTCCCCCAGGCTGTGGCAGGTGAAGCACCGGCCCTTGCCCCAGAAAATGGTCTCGCCGCCTTCCGGGCCGATCTCCACCTTGCCGCCGGTGACGATCTTCTCGCCGCCGGTCATGCGGGTGATGGCGTTGCCCACCCAAAGGAAGCTGCCCAACACCAGAAGCAGGAACACGAAGACCTTGCCGACCGCACTAGACATGGAAAGACCTTCCCAATGCGCGCGTTCGTCGCATGTCAACCACCGGGCCCGGGGGTCGGGACCGGCTCCACGGCTCCCGTTCCGCCAACCTGGATGGCGTCTTCGGCCTCTTTGTTCCACGAATTGGCGGCGATGCCGCCGAGCCAGAACATGAAGGCGATGCCGACCATGAAGATCAGGACCGACAGGCTCACCATCTGCGTCATGGTGTAGTTGCTCGGCGTATAGGCCCATTGGGAGGTGTCCCGCATGACGCCGAAGATGTGCCAGTCGCCGCGCAGGCCCGAGCGGATGAACCCCATCAGTCCCATGTTCATGGTGATGACGAAGGTGAGCAGCAGCAGGGCGTACTGGCTGCGCACCGGTATCCTGCCCCACTGGAGCTTGCCGACCTCCTTGGCGCCCTTGAACAGGAAGATGTCGATGGCGGTGACCAGGATCAGGCAGCTGATCAGTTGCAGGAACTGGCTCACCGCGACGTTCCTCAGGAACGGCGACGCCCGCTCCATGACCACGAAGCCGTACACGCCGAGGAATATGACGACGTTGAAAGCGGTGACCCCCAAATAGATGTTCTGGGCAAGCTTGCCCCTGTCCCTCAACGCCAGGGCGACGGCGACGACGGCGGCGGCGCATTCGAAGACAAGCAGATAGCCGGTGGTGCGGAAGTACTCGGCGCGGTCCGCGGGCAGGTCCAGCTCGGCCGGGTCCATGCCCAAAAGGGTCGCCCCGTACTGGGCGACGATGGCGATCGCCGCCAGGCCGGCCAGGGGAATGACGATCTTCGGCATCCGGCCCTGGCGGCTGATCGGCACCACGTCGCTCTTGTTACCCCGTCGGTACAGCAGGAAACTGAAAAACGTGGACAGGATGATGAGATTGATCACCGCGTTCTTGGCCGGCATAAGCCCCAGGTATTTCAGGGTCGGATGGTACTGGCTGCCCCCCATCTGGCCGACCTCCTGGCCGCTGAGCGGCAGGTTGTGCGGGGTCAGCCAGATGGCGAACGAGATGACGAGGGCCCCCAGGATGTACTTGATGTACGTGTTGTAGCGCTCGGCCCCGGGGATGCGCGTCATCCCGGTCCACAGGTAGTAGTTGGAAATCAGGAACAGCGAGCCGACCAGCATGGCCTGGATGATGAAGGTCCACGAGAAGTCGCCACCCATCATGTTGTTCCCCATGACGGCGCTGGCGGAGTAGATCTCGCGGCCCAGGTAGTAGCCGGCGAACGGCAGGGGAATAAGGGCGCTGATGGCGACGACGTTGGCGACGTACCCCATCCAGTCGTAATGGGCTTTCTCGGCGGGGCTCCTGGCGCCGATGAACTTCACCGCCGCGTAGGAACCGGCCACCAGCCCGCCGAAGGCCATGTTGCCGAGCATCCGGTGGATGGCGATGGGCGTCGCCAGGACGTTTTCGAAAACCTGCCAGAGGGAGCCGACCAGCTCTCCCGCCTGGTTGACGCCGGCCGGGCTCATCATGAAGCCGGCCCAGCTGTTGGCGATCTGCATGATGGCCGTACCGGCGATGTTCAGAAGGATGCCGACAAGGATGTGCGCGCTTTTCCGGTCGCGTGTGATGAGCAGGCCGACGCCGAGCGGAAGGATATAGAGAAGGGTCATGAAGGTCCGGGTGTCTCCCCTCATCCCGGGGCCGAGCCCGCCGAAGAAAAACACCACGCCGAGGACGACGACGGCGCCGCCGAGGCCCTGGAAGGCCCACCGGACGTTCCTGGGGAAGGGGTCGCCGCCCTTCAGCCAGTGCCAGGCGTAGTAATAGAAATAGAGAAGAAAGGTCTCGCCGAAAAAGAGCATGGCGTAGACGAACATCACGTCCTTGAACGTCCCCGCCATGTATCCCATGAAGGTCGGGTAGAGGGTGAACAGGGCAAAGGCGAGCAGCCCGCCCAGGGCCGCCGTGGTGGCGTAGGCGACGCTCAACAGGCTGGTGAACTCATGGGCCAGCCTGTCGTACCTGGCGTCGCCGTTGCGCCAGCCCACGATCTCGATGATCACCGCGAACAGGGGCACCCCGAGGACGAAGGCGGCGAAAAACAGTTTGACCTGGGCCAGCAGCCAGATGAGCTTGCGGGAATCGAGGTCCAGAACCTGGCGGTATTCGTTGACCGTCTGGGCCAACGCCGGAGCGGCCACCAGGATCACGAAGAGACCGGCGAACGCCGCCAGCCCCACCCGCGTCGCGCGGCTGGGAATGTCCCTCATCATGACCGCCCGTGCCATCTCTCGCGCCCCGGTCACCGACGGCCGTTACTTGGAGAAGGCGAAATTGGCGTCCACCGCGCCGCCCGCGGGCACCGTCACCTTGGTCTTCTTGACGCCGAACCTGGGATGCCAGGCCTTGAGCGTATATTTCCCGGGCGGGACGTTATCGAGCACATAGGAGCCGTCCTCCTTCACCACCACGGCATAGGGGTGCTTCGGCGCCATCATGAAACCGAACATGAAGTTGTGGGCCTCGCAGTTGATGGCGATGAAGTGGGACCGCCGCGGCTTGATCTGCTGCTCGATATCGCCGGGATCGGGCTGGCCGAAGTTGAACATGGTCCGTTTCACCACCCGGCCCCTTTCCACGCCGATCATCTCGCGGGTATTGATGTTGTGGAGGACGCCCGGATCGCTGTTCCGGATGGTGATCGGACCGGGCCTGATCACCTGCGCCCAGGGACGGAAGCGGCAGCCCTTCTGGGTGATCAAATAATTGCCGCTTTTGGGCTTCGCCCATTTCTTGCCTTCCTTGATCTTGTGGATAAAGACGAAGACGCCGCGCAGGGCCCCGTCCTTGACGTCGACCCAGACCACTTCCCGCTCGCCGGTGCCGCAGACGTCCGGGTTCTTGGTAATGAGGATGCGCTCGATGGCGTCGTCGGGAAGCGGTCCCTCGAAGGTGATCCTGCCCTTGATGGTGCCCCCGTCGGTGACGGTCACTTCCTTGTATTTTTTCTTCGCCGCCTCGCCGATGCCCGGGGACACCGCTATCAAGGCGGCGCCAACCGCCAGGCTTACCCAAAGCTTGCCGAGTTTCATGAAAGCAGGCCTCCTAATCCCGTGGTTCATCCTGGTCGCCGGCCGAACCGTCCGCCGGCGGGTCGGGACGGTTCAGTTCCTCCAAAGCCTCGATCGCCACCTGCCACGTGCGCAGCCGGTCCGCATCGTCGAGGACGTCGAGAAAGCGGGCGTTCGCCGCCGGGACATCGACGTTTCGCAACAGGCGGCCCGCCTCGCGCCGGTGGTAGCCGTCGAACGCGAATGCAAAATCGACCAACGGCCCGACCGCCCGGGCGCCGCCGGCGCCGGCCACCGCTCCGGCCGCCGCCAGCCGCACCCCCGGCTCCCGATCCGCCAGCAGCGCCTCGATCCCGGGGCCGGCCTTGCCCAGCCTGGACAGCGCGCCGATCGCCTCGGTGCGGATGAAACTGTCCTCGTCCGCAAGAAGGCCGAACAGCCTGTCGGCGATCCCTTCGCCGCCCGCCGCCCCCAGGGCACGGATCGCGGAAAGGCGCATATCCCGTGCCGGGTCCGCCAACGCGCCGACAAGGGCCTCGGCCGCCTGGCGCGGAAACGCCGTCATGCGCCCGCCGATGCGGGCCAGGGAATCGGCGGCGGCCAGGCGCACGTCGGTGTCGTCGTCCTTCAGGGCCCGGGCCAGCTCGAGGGCCACGTCGTCGCCGGCCACGTCGCCAAGGACCCGCGCCGCAAAACGCCGGACGTCCTGATGGGGCGCCACCCGCGGCGCAACCGGCAGGCGCTTTTTGCGCGGGAACCGGCGGGCCAGGGCAAGGCGTTCCATGTCGTCTTGCGTCAGTTCGACCCCTTCGTCCCGTTTCTCGAGGATCTCCGCCGCCGGGGACTCGCCGTTCAGAATCGATTGCAGCGTCGACGTGGGGAAGGCCGGCTCCCGCGGCCCTTCGCCGCCGCCGTCCTCGCCGGGTGTCGTTTGGGCGGCGGCCGGCCTGTCCTCCCGCCGTCCCTTGGCGACGTCGGCCGGCTCGGGCACGAGTTCCCCGCGCAGGGCCGCCAACAGGGCGGCGCCCGGGAAATTGGGCCATTCCCGCTCGGATTCGGCCATCCCGGCCAGGGCCACCATCGCCTCCAGGCGGATTTGCCGGTCATCGTCGCCGAGGACCCCGACCAGCGCCCGCGCCGCCTGCCCGCCCCCGACCGCGGCCAGTCCCCTGAGCGCGCCCATGCGCACGCCGGGCGGGCGCGCCGCGTCTCCAAGGTGTTCAACGAGGTCGTCCAGGGACGCCTCCGGCGCCACCGCGGCGAGGGCCACGGCGGCGGCCGCCGCCGTATCCGCCGCCGAACCGCGCAGGCAGGCGCGGAGTCTTTCGACGACCGCATCGGCCGGCAACAGGTCCGGCGCCTCGGCCAGCACGCCGAGAACCGCCTGTACCACCCGATCGGCCTCGTCGTCGAGCAGGGCGTCCACGGAGGACGGGTGATGGCGTCCGCAAAGCCGCACGGCTTCCGCGCGAACCTCGGGCTGGTCATCCCGGAACAGGGGGACAAGCCGCGCGTCGGTCGGATTACGCGCCGCCAACGGCCGCGCCGCCGCCAGGCGGACCCCCATGGACGGGTCCCGCAAGGCGCGGGCGACGGCGTCCTCCGCCGCCTCGCCGCTCACGCCGGCAAGGACGGCGGCGGCCCGGCGGCGCCGGCGCTCGTTCTTGTCGTCGAGGAACCGGATCAGGGCGTCGACGCCCGGTTTCCCCAACCGCGCCAGGGCCTTGAAGGCGGTTTCGGTCATGTCCTGGCCGCGTTCATCGTCGATCACGGCGACGATTTCGGGAACCGCCTCGCCGGCCCCCATGTCGGCCAACGCCTGAACGGCCTTGACCTGGACGTCGAGCCAGTCGTCCCAACCACCGTCGTAGAAGGAGTCGTCGTCCCAGGCGATCTCCGCGTCCCGGCCTTTCAGCATGCGGCGCAGCCACGGAATCACCTCCGCACACCGCAGCCGCACCAGCCCCTCGATGGCGGCGAGCTTGACGTCGCCGCACGGATCCCCGACGAGGTTTTCCAGCAGTTGAGTGCCGGCCCGCGGGTCCGCCAGCCGCGACAGGGCCCGCGCCGCATCGGTGCGGACGTCCTCGTCTTCGTCGAGCAGCGCCCCGACCAGGGTCTCGACGGCCCCCGGATGGCCGATCCGGCCCAGGGCCTGGGCCGCCAGGCACCGGTGAACGTCGACTCCCTGGCGCAAAATTCCGCACAAGGCCGTGCACACCTCGTCCTTATGCGGGGCGCCGCTTGCGGCGGAGAGATTACGGGCGATGCCGGGATCGTGATAATTCATTGCGCAAGCTTCCGAGTTGGCTTTCGCCACCCGATGGCAAAAGCGCAGCGGCAAAAATTCGTGAGCCTGGTCTTTCGGTGATCTTTCTTGTCAGGCCCACGCACGATTTCAGGTGATATCCCGGGGCGCGAACGACATCGACCGGAACGTGTTCTTGTAGGGCGAGACGCCGATCTTCTTCACCTTGGCGACGCCCATTTTGTAGTTGTAGTTGCCGCTGATCCAATCGACGACACGCCCCTGCAGCGCGTTGGCCGGCTGCGACGTGTGCAGGAAGTCCATGTAGATCAGGCCCTTCTTGATGTGGCGCGTGACGATCGCCACGCCGGTCACCGCCGCCCGCGAGAGTTCGACGTTGCCGTTCTTCATCTGCCCGCTGAACGTGAAGTCCTTGCCCTCGACGCCGAGGATGGTTTCTTTCAGACTCGGCACCCGGTCCGAATACACCATCAGCATGTCGCCGCTTTCGATGCCGCGGGCCCTGGCGTCGTCGGGATGCAGCTCGACGTAATTATCCGGCCACCGCTGCACGATGTAGGGACGCCGGCGGTCGTCGAAACCCGACTGCCACCGCTCGTTGGTACGGCCGTTGGTGCACCACAGCTCGTCCCCCTTCGGCTTCATCCACTCCCAATAGTCCGAGAACAGGGACCAGGGTGATTTCTGGATGTTGCACTTGCCGGTCTGAGAGTTGAAATGGGTCAGCTTCTTGTTGAAAACATTGGCGCCCGCCGGCCCCGTCTCATCCAGCTTGCGGGTCGTATCATGCAGGCGTTTGGTGCCGACGAGGGTGCCGTCGTCGCGCATGAACACCGGGCCCTGGATGCCGTTGGTGCCGAACTCTCCCAGCTTCTGGTGCAGGGTCTTGCCCTCGCGGCGGGCGGCCACCTTGATCATGTGGAAGTCCTTGCGGCTGCCGCGGGAGAAGCGCGAGGCTTCCTCGGCGACGTCGTTGGACTCCTTCCAGTCGAAGCCGTCGAAGCCCATCCGCTTGGCCAACTGGCCAATGATCCACCAGTCCGGCCTGGCGTCCGCCGGCGGGTCGTAGAACTTGTGGTAAAGCCGGAGCCGCCGTTCGCCGTTGGCCCGCATGAAGTTGTCCTCGCCCCAGGTGGCGGCGGGGAAGATGATGTCGGCGAACCGGGCGCCGATGGGGTCGACCAGGTAGATATCCTGGTTGAACACCACCATGCCGCCGGAATCGGCCCGCTTTTTCAGTGTGTCGACGATGTCCTGCTTGTCGTAGGAGCGCACCTGATGCGGGTTGGCGAGCACCAGTTCGTGGAACCTCTTGGCAAGCTGCTGCGAGCCGCACATGGACTGGATCCACGTGACCCCGATGGCGTGCGCCAGCCGGGTGTGGCCGGACATCATCCAGGTATCGGTATCCAATGCCCGGCGGCGGCGGCCCGGCACTTTCATCGGCGACTTGTTGCGCGGGTACTTGCCGCCGCGCTGGCCGCCACGCTGGTGCCCGCCGGCCCGACCGATGACCTGCCCGGGCCTGCCGCCGGCGCCGACGATGATGCCAAGCGCCGAGATCGCCTGGGTATTGCCGGTGTTGTTGGACCAGTACAGGCCCTTCTCGATCATGATCGAGGTCTTGGGCCGCTTGCCGCCCCTGGGCTTGGCCATCCACTCGGCCGCGGTGCGGATCTTCTTGATGTCGATGCCGGCCACCTTGGCGGCATGGTCGGGCTTGAATTCGTCCTGGGCCAGCAGCCACTTCTTCCAGTCCTCGAAGCCCTTGGTCTGGAACTTGCCCCACGTCGTGCGCCATTGCCACGGCGTGTTGCGGGTTCCCTGGCCGAAGCCCGACGACGAGCCCCATTTGTTGTTGACCCAGTTCTTGATCCAGTCTTTGTCCTGCCAGCCGTTCTCCACGATGATGCGCGCGATGGCGTTGATCACCAGGAGGTCGGTGCCGGGAGTCACGTCCAGCCACAGGCCGCCGTGTTTTTCGGCATAGGCCACGCCGGCGGTGCGCCGCGGAACCATCATGATGGCCTTCTGGCCATTCTGAATGCCCTTCATGATCCACTGGGTCCACAGGATGGTCTTGGTCTCGTAGGGATCGGTGCCGCACATCAACAGGGTTTCGGCATTCATCCAGTCTTCGTACGCGGGACCGAAATTGTCGAACCCGGCGTCCCGGAACCCCGGCGTCGAACTGACGTCCGACGGGGTGTCGTGGAAGGTGAAATTGGCGGTGGCGATATGGCGCAGGGCGTACTTGGTGATCGCGTAGGTGTTCTCGATGAACTGATACGAATGGGTCTTCACGCCATAGGCGTTTTCACCGTGTCGGTTGATGACGTGCGTCGCCACCTGGGCGGCCACGTCCAGGGCAAAGTCCCAGGGCACGGGCTGCAAAATGCCGTATATGCGCATCATGGGGGACTTCAACCGGTCGCGGGTCGGAGTCTGCGGGTTGTAGCATTTCTGGGCGATCGCACCGCCCCGGATGCTGGAATCGCCGCCGGTATTGACGAACTCGGCGTCCTTGTCGGGAATGATCACCACGTGGTGCGGTTCGCCGTCGTGGAGCACGATGTTGTGCTGGTTCGGCGCGATCCACGGGCCCAGCGGGTCGACCGGGAAGTCGGCGCCGAACGCGTTGTCGCCGGCCTTGGGACCGCCGTTCCGGTTGCCGGCGACGGGCCACCGGTAGACCTTGAGGCCGCACGCGACGATGCAGTAATCGCAGGCGGTCGAGATGACCTCCGCGCCCTTGGGAGGCAGCGGGACGTTGGTTTCTGGAATGTAATACGGAGTGGCCATTGCGCGTCCTCCCTAACCCTGCAGATTGTCGTAGCGGCCGAAGATCAGGCCGAATACGCCGACGGCGAATATGTTGTCCCCCTCCAGTTCAAGGAGCACCTGGGGCAGGCTCTGATACGCCTGTCCGGAGATCAGAATCCCGTACCGGGTCAGATCGTAGGTGGAGAGGTGCAAGGGGCAGGCGCCCAGGGACTTGGTATCCCCCTTGTAGGTGCCCGACAGGTCACCGCCCTGATGGGTGCAGAAGTAATTGAAGGCGACCACGTCCCGCTTCGGCCCGATGCCGCCGCCGGCCGCAACGCCGAGCTTGACGATCAACGACTCCGCATAGGCGCCCTCGTCGGGGTATTGGAAGTCCAGCGGCTTATCGGTCTTGAGGGAGCTCAGCTTGGCGATCAGCTTGCGTGGGTAGGTGGCGACCACGCCGGGCACTTCCGCGGCAAACGGCGTGCCCGCGTTGACCACCACCATCACCGTCGCCGTCGCCACGCCGGAGGTCAGAAGGAACCGCCGCCGCGACATCAGGCACTTGCCGGGTCGGTGCGTTTTCGCGTCCGCCATCTCCGGCGTCGTGGCAACGGGCGTTTGCAGTTGCGCAGTCATTTTCTCAGCCTCCCTTAGTGTGCGTCCGCCACGTCCGGCAGCGGCGCATAAGGCGGAAGTTTCGGCGTTTTCATCTTGATCTCGGCCCCGCTCAGGGACTCGAGGAAGGCGATCAGGTCCTCGACTTCCTCGTCGCTCAGATCAAGCGGCTTGAGAAGCTTGGTCTTGGTGGCGGCGAACTCGTTCTTGCCGCCGCCCTCGTTGTAGAACTCGACCACTTCCTGGAGCTCGAAGAACGCGCCGTTGTGCATGTAGGGCGCCGTATAGAGCGTGTAGCGCAGCGACGGCGTGCGGAACTTGCCCTTGTCCTCTTCCCGTTTGGTCCGGTAGTAGAGACCGGCGTCGTCCTTGATCGCGCGGTACATATCCTCGGGCACGCCCTTGGCGTACTGCTCGTAGCGGAAGGTGACCTGGGCGAGGCCGTTGTTCTCCCAACGCTCCGCCGGGGGCACGCCGAGGTTGTAGAATTTCTGATCGCTCAGCAGCGGACCGTTATGGCACTCGATGCAGTTGGCCTTGCCGGTGAACAGCTTGAGGCCGCGCTTCTGCTGGTCGCTAAGCGCCCCCTTGTCGCCCCGCATGTAGTTGTCGAAAGGCGTGTCCGTCTGAACCAGGGTGCGCTCGAAGGCGGCAATCGCCTTCCAGGCGTTGCTGAGCTTTGGCCAGGCATCGCCGAAGACCTTCTTGAAACGTTCGCGGTACTCCGGAATGAAGGCGAGGCGGGCCTCCATCATGTCGCTCTCGCCGTTGCCGGCGACCGCCCCCTTCGCCGCGGACGGGGCCTGGGCCTCCAGGGACTTGGCGGCGCCGGCCCAGAACAGCTTGTTGTAATAGGCGGCGTTGATCACGGTCTGGCTGTTGCGCCAGTGGATCGTGCCCGGGTACCCGCGCGAGATGTCGTTGGAGAACCCCCAACCCTGATCGGGCTCGTGACAGGTGGCACAGCCCACCGACGCGTCGCCGCTCAACCGGGTGTCGAAAAACAACAATTTTCCGAGCTCGATCTTCTCCGGCGTCTGTGGGTTGTCGGGTGGCACCGGCGGCGGCCCGAGGGCGGCGAGCGGCGGGTTCGTGTCCGCCTGGGCGCCGGCGGGCAGGCCAAAGGGCGCGACCCCGGCGACCAAGCCCACGAGAATACTGGATATCGTCTTGCCGGTTTTCATTGCTCGCCTCCTAGTTCCTGGCGCCGCGCCAGTTCTTGATCGCCGTGTAATTGGCCGGAATCTTGCCCTTCCAAACAAACTCGGGCCCGGTGAGGGGCGCGCCCGAGAGGGTCTCGAGAAAGGCGATAAGGTCGCCTTGTTCCCGGGTGGACAGGTTCAGGGGCTTCAATGCGCGATCCTTGTTGGCATCGTCACCGCCGCCGTTGTTGTAGAAGGCGACCACCTGTTTCAGGGTCTTGAACATGCCGTTGTGCATGTAGGGGGCGGTGTATTTCAGCTCGCGCAAGGTGGGCGTCATGAACTTGCCGATGTCCGAGCCGTTGCTCGCGTGCGAGCGCACATGGGCGCCCGCGTCGCGGCGGATGTTCCTGAAATTCTCCACGCCCATGAACATGGCGAAGGTGACGAAGGTCAGGTGCCGCCGCGGGTTTTTCCAGATCTCCGGGTTGTCGGGAACACCGGTGTTGTGCGGCGTGTCGTCGGTAAATCGGGGCCCGGAGTGACAGGTCGCGCACCCTGCCTTGCCCTTGAACAATTGGAATCCGCGTTTCGCCGCGGCGGACAACTGGCCCGAATCGAAGGGCGCGCCCCGCGACGTCAGGGTCTTCAGGTATTCCGGGATGGCCTTGCGCACGGACCCGTTGCTGGGCTCGCCGTATCCGGCGTCCTTGAACATTTTCACGTACACCGGATCCTGCTTGATGCGTTCCTGCATCAGGCGCATGTCCATGTTCATCATGTACGTCTCGGTGATCATTTCGCGGGTGACGTCGTTGAGGTTGGTGCCGAGACGTCCGTCGTGGAACCACGCCGTCTTGTACGCGGTGTTGATGAGGGTCGGCGTGTTGCGGAAGCCGTCGGAGCCGGGATAGGCCTTGGACAGCGCCAGGCCGTCCGAAAACCCTTTTTCCGGAATGTGACAGGTGGCGCAACTGATCGCCGAATCGCCGGACAGGCGCTTGTCGAAGAACAGCCGTTTGCCCAGCGCCGCCTTCTTGGCGTTCACTTTCAAAGGCTTCACCGGGCCGAAATCCTCGGTCGCCCCGACGGTGGAGGAAACCGCCGCGGCAACAAAAAGTGCGGCGGCGGCGACAATGCTCTGACCAATTCTGGTGGGTATACCGACGTTCATGGGGCTCCCCTCCCGCGCAACGGCAGGTTCTGCCGCGGCAAAGAAACAAGGTTTTTGTTCGGAGGGAAAGATTAGGTTTGCGGGAATTGCCCCACCTTGATTTACATCAAGTCTAAGATGACGGAATCGTCGGACACACCGCCCGGCGCCCGGTCCGCACCCAACCCGCCCCGGAATTGTCCTGGCCGCGTCGCCGTCCGAACGCAGTCCGGCCGAAATTTTTCACCGGCGGGTGCCTCGGAAATCGGCCGGGGAAAACGCGCGACGCCGCGACGCCGGGTTCGGCCCGGCCCGTCCAGGCGGCTCAAGCGGGTATCGGCGGCATGTCGGGGGAATTGACCGCCGTCAAAGCGGGTGGCCGGCGGCGGCATTACTACACGCCCTGGTTCGGGCCAACACGCTCGGGGGCGAAGAACGGTGTTCAGGCTTCTCCGCTACTTCTCTCTCACCAGTGCGCTCGCCATTGTCGCGGTCACCGCCGTGCTGTTGGTCGTTTACCGGCAGAGTGCGGTGAACGACCTCGTGGAATTGGCGGAAAACCAGAACCTGGTGCTGGTGCGGTCCTTCGCCAACATCATCTGGCCGAAATTTTCCTCCTATGTCGCCGCAACCCCCGGAATCGATGGCGACACCCTGCAGGCGCGCCCGGAAACCCGGAAGATCCACGAAGCCCTGAAGGGGCTCATGAGCGGACTGCCGGTGCTCAAGGTCAAGATCTACAATCTCGACGGGCTTACGGTCTATTCGTCGGAACCCGGCGAGATCGGCGTCTATAGGGTCAACAATCCGGCGTTGATCGCCGCGGCGCGGGATGGAATCCCGGCCAGCAAACTAACCTACCGCGACACGTTCAGCGCCTTCTCCGGCGAGGTCCTGAACCGGGATCTGGTTGAAAGCTATCTTCCGATCCGCCCCGGCAACGGCCCCATCGAGGGGGTCTTCGAGCTGTATTCGGACGTGACCCCGCTGGTGGACAGGATCGAGGGCGCCACGATCAGACTCTTGGCCGGCTTCGTGCTGGTCTTCGGATTGTTGTATGGAGGCCTGGTGCTGATCGTTAGGCGCGCCGACCGCATCCTCACCCAGCAATACGCGACCCTCGAGGGCGAAGTCAGCGGGCGCAGAAAGGCGCAGCGGGCGCTCAAGGAAGCCCACGACGAGCTGGAACAACGGGTCGCAACGCGGACGCGGGAGCTCACCGAGGAGATCGCCGAGCGCAGGCAGGTCGAGGAAAGCCTGCGCAAGCTGTCGCGCGCCGTGGAGCAGAGCCCGGCCATGACCATCATCACCGATCTCTCGGGCAACATCGAATACGTGAACACCCGGTTCACCGAGGTGACCGGATACGCCCTCGAGGACGTTGCGGGAAAGACACCGCGTGTCCTCAAGTCCGGTCATATGTCTGCCGAGGAATACGAGGAGCTGTGGAACACCATAATCGCCGGAAAGGAATGGCGCGGCGAGATGCATAACCGGAAAAAAAACGGACACCTTTACTGGGCCTCGACCTCCATCCTGCCGATCACCGATCACGACGGCGGCGTCACGCACTTCCTTGGTATCTCCGAGGACATCACGGAGCGCAAGCGGGCCGAGGACGAGGCGCGGCGGCACCGGGACGAACTGGCCCACGCCGGAGCCGTCATTATCATGGGGGAAATGGCCACCAGCCTGGCGCACGAACTCAACCAGCCGCTGACCGTCATCTCCGGGTGCGCCCAGGTGTGCCTGGACAGACTGCGTTCAAACGGGGCCAGGCCGGGGGACCTTGTGGATGCCATGGAGCAGGTGGCCGAGCAGGCCGACCGGGCGAACGAGATCGTCCGCCGCGTCCGCAGTTTCATTCAAAAGGAGGACCGCGAGAGGCGGGCAATCGACGTCAACGCGGCGATCCGCAACGTGGCCGACCTGCTTCGCTCCGACGCCCGCGAACACGGCGCCGCCATCAAGCTGGACCTTGCCGACGGCCTGCCCCCGGTCGTCGCCGATTCCTTCCAGATTCAGCAGGTCATCCTGAACCTCGCCCACAATGGCATGGAGGCGATGAGCGAAAGCCGTTCGTCCTCAAGGCATCTCACCATCCACACGTCCGCGGGCCGGGACGCCGTGGTCGAGACGACCGTCCACGACACCGGCGAAGGAATACCGCCGGAAACCCTGGAACGGGTCTTCGATCCCTTCTTCACCACCAAGGCCACCGGCCTCGGCATGGGCCTGTCCATAAGCCGTTCGATCATCGAGGCCCATGGCGGCCGCCTGTGGGCCACCTCGGACAGCGACACCGGCACCGTGTTCCGTTTCACCCTCCCCGCCGCCGAGGAAAGGCGCTCCGATGACGCCTGAACCGACCGTTTTCGTTGTCGACGACGACCAGGCCGTGCGCCGTTTCCTGTGCGGGCTGATCGCATCGGTCGATCTCCGGGTCGAGGCCTACGCCTCGGCCCGGGAGTTTCTCGACGCCTACGAACCGGGCCGGCCGGGATGCCTTCTGCTGGACATACGCATGCCGGGTATGAGCGGCCTGGAGTTACAGAAGGAACTGACCGAGCGCGCGATCCGCCTGCCGGTCATTATCCTCACCGGCCACGGCGACGTGCAGGTGGCCGTTCACGCCATGAAGGCCGGCGCCGTCGACTTCATCGAAAAGCCGTTCAACAACGAGCTGTTGCTCGATCGCATCCAGAAGGCGGTGGCCAAAAGCGTCGACGCCGGCAGCAGCCGCGTCAGACGGGACCAGATCATGGCCCGGGTGGAACGGCTGACACCGCGCGAGCGCCAGGTCCTGGACATGGTCGTGGCCGGTGAAACCAACAAGGGCGTCGCCCGCCGCCTCGACATCAGCGAAAGAACCGTCGAGATCCACCGTTCCAACGCGATGGCCAAGATGCAGGCCAAGTCATTGGCGGACCTGGTGAAAATGGTCACCATTCTGGACCTCGGCTAAGGGGAAGTACCTAATCCGCCACGCGGACTCCCGGATTTCCTTCACTACCGCGCAGTGCTACTCGAGATACGCACTGGCTGGAACGCCCGGCCCGCGAGGCTGGGCCGTTTCCTGCCCTATCAGTCAAGGAGGATCTGGTGATGCGTACATTGCCATTGATGGCGGCCGCCGCTGTCGGCGCCGCCCTTCTGTTCGCGCCCGCCGCCTTCGCAGGCGGTAACCTCGCCAAGCAGAAACCCATCGAGGTCCGGCTGGATCTCGGCAAGGACGGCGTGGACAAGCACCGGTACTATCCGGACAAGCTGACCTTCCAGACGGGCAAGCTCTATAAGCTGGTGATTCACAATCCTTCCAACAGCAAGCACTACTTCACCTCCCTGGGCCTGGCCGGCAAGGTCTACACCCGCAAGGTCCAGGTCATGGACGACCTTGGCCCGGGCGCCAAGACCATCGGCGAAATCAAGGGCGCCATCCGCGAGGTCGAGATCTATCCCGGCGGAACCACCGAGTGGTGGTTCGTCCCGGTGGCCACGGGCACCGTCGACATGCGGTGTGGCATCAAGGACAAGGACGGCAAGACCCACGCGGAAAAAGGGATGCGCGGGACGATCACCATCCTGTGAGTCCGGTAAGTCCCGGGGGCCCGAATGACGCCCCCGTTTTGGTATCCCCGGCCGCCCGGAACCAAGCCCCGGCGGGCCCGGCTCCGGGCGGCGCGGCCGGGCGCCTCATCATGGATATATCGCCATGGGGCTGAACAGTGTCCTGTTGGGTGCGGCGGTGGGGGCCGTCGTGCTCGCCACCGGGCCCGGGAGGACGGAAACCCTGGACGGCAAGGCGATCGTCGCAGACAGGTGCGTCTCCTGTCATAACCTGACCGGCCCGGCGCCGGCCACTTTCCAGGATGTCGTGAAAAGGAAGGCACCCGATCTTTTTTACGCCGGCAGCAAGTTCAACCGGCCGTGGCTGGTCGGGTGGCTGCGGAACCCGACCGTCATCCGGCGTTCGGGCGTGATGTTCCTCAACCATATCGTCACCGAGGGCGGCAAGGACACCATCCGCGAGGACTCGATAAAACCTTGCCCGGCCAAACTAAGCCCCGAAGAGGCGGAAGCGGTGGCCGACCACCTGATGACGCTCAAGGACCGCGCCATGAAGACCGGGGTCGTCGATCCGGCGAAAAAGTTCAGTAAAGCCAGGGCGCGGCGGATGTTCGCCAAGCGCTACCCGTGCGTCGCATGCCACATGGCCCGGTTCGGAAAGAGGACGCGGGGCGGCATATCCGGGCCGGACCTGACGGAGGCCGGAAAGAGACTGAACCCCGACTGGGTATATGCACGAATCGAGGATCCCCAACACTGGGACCCCAAGACATGGATGCCCAGGTTCACGCTCTCACACAGGAAGCGGGAGCTGTTGACCCTGTTTGTTTCGTCGATGAAGTGACCGCGGGAGGCGGGCATGGTGAGGTCGAAAGCACGTTTGTTGGCGCTCGGGTTTGCGATTGCCCTGGCGGCGGGGCCGGATGGCGGCCGCGCCGAAACACCCCAGCAGAATTACCGCCTCTACTGCGTCCAGTGCCACGGCACCCGGGCGAACGGAGAAGGCATCAACAACACGGCCGGCGCCCTTGCCGTGTCGCCACGGGACCATACCAGCGCCAAGGATATGTCCAGGCTCAGCGACGAGGACCTGAGGCTCGCCATTACCCGGGGCGGCGACGCCGTCAGCAAGTCGGAATTGATGCCGCCGTGGGGAGGCGTGCTCACGGCAAAGGAAATAGACGGGCTGGTTCTCTATCTCAGGAAGCTGTGCGCGTGCGAAGGAAGGAAAGGAATTGCCGAAGGAGCCCCGCGCCAAACCGGCCTGGAACCGGACACCGGCACCCGGCGACGCAACGTCGGGTCCAAAGGAGGATGACATGACGTCGAAATGGATCTTGGCCGCCTCGGTTGCGGCGCTCGGTATTCACGTTCCCTGGGGTGCGCAGGCGTTCGAATGCCCCAGGCACCTCGCCGCCGCCGAGGCCGCCGTCAACAAGGTCACCGGGGAAATGCAGAAGTTGAAGCCGGTCATGGATACGATGATGGACAAGACGGAAATGTCCGTGGTCCACACCCTGCTCGCAAACGCCAGGATCCTGGTCGCCGTTGCCAGGCGCAGCCACGAAAAGCCCGTCGGCCCGTATGACCACGCCCGCGCCATCGCCAAGGCGGACGCGGCGCGCGGCTATGCCGAGGCGACGGAGATCCTCCACCGGCACTATTACCAGAAGGTCGTCCACAGCAAAGCCATGAGGAAATAGGAGACGGCACGGCGCGAATCCGTTCTTCGATCACCGCCGCAGGCGCGTTGCGATGGACGGCGCATCGTTCGGCCAAAGACGCCCGACCGTGCGCCAAACGCAGAGCCGCCATGCATTCGAAGCGTCGCCGGTTTGACACATATCAACGCGGACTTCCGCAAAATATTGTGAAATGCACCATTTGAATTATTCCGTTCGTCGGCTCGTTTGCGGCCACAGCGGGTCAAGGCTCCAAGCTTTCGCCAGAGGAGATGATCGTGGGTGATGTAAAGAAGGACACTTCCGTCAACCGCCGGGATTTCATCAAGGGAGTTTCCGTCGCCACAGCGGTGGGTGCCGGCGCCGCCGCCATGCCGAAGGCGGCCCGTGCCGCGACGAAGGACCGCAGACCCCAGTACGGGATGCTCATCGATTTGCGCCGCTGCACCGGTTGCCATGCCTGCAGCGTGTCGTGCAAAGCCGAATTCGACGTTCCGCTCGGGGTGACGCGATCCTGGGTGGAGTACGTGGAAAAGGGCGAATACCCGAACGTCTCCCGACACTTTCTGCCCAGGCTCTGCAACCACTGCCGCCACCCGATATGCGTCGATGTCTGCCCCACCGGGGCGACCTGGAAGCGGAAAAAAGACGGCATTGTCGTCATCGATCCGGATATCTGCATCGGCTGCAAGTACTGCGTCCTGGCCTGTCCCTATGACGCCCGCTTTATCAACCCCGTCACCGGGGCCGCGGATAAATGTGATTTCTGTCTGCACCGGGTTGAAAAGGGCCTGGTGCCGTCCTGCGTCAACACCTGCATCGGCGGGGCCAGGATCTTCGGCGATCTCAACGACCCCGACAGCGAGATCTCGAAAATGATGGCCGCCAACCCGGTTTCCGTCCTGAGGCCGGAAAAGGGCACGGAGCCGAACGTGTACTACATCGCCGCCGATCACTCGGATGAACACGAGACACGCCGGGGGCGCTACGTCCGGGTGACGACCCATCGCCTGCAGGAAGAGAGGAGATAGCCATGCCCGAAGGATTGCATTGGGGCCTGCCCGTTATCGGGTACCTGTTTCTGGCCGGCGTCGGCGCCGGTGCGCTGACCGTCAGCGCTTCCATCTTCCTGCGCGGCGGCGACCCCGCCCGCGGCATGCATGTTGAGGTCGCACGCTACGGGGCGTTCGTGGCGCCATTTCCCCTGATGGTCGGATGTGGCCTGCTGATTTTCGAACTGGGGTCCTTCGAGGCCGGGCACTGGTTCAGATGGTTAAACCTTTATCGGGTCATCAACCTGTCGCCCATGTCCATCGGCACCTGGCTGTTGACCATGTTCATCGGCGTCAGCCTGGTCTACGCCTACACGTTCGTCCGCAACGCGCCGGGGCTGCCCAACGAGCGGCGCTATCGTCTCAGGCGGTTCCTGTGCTGGGTCGCCATCCCCCTGGGGATCGCGACGGCCGTCTATACCGGCATCCTGCTCGGCGCCATGCCGTCACGGCCGTTCTGGAACTCGCCCGTCCTGGCGCTGCTGTTCCTGGTGTCCTCGCTGTCGACCGGCGTCGCGGCCATCCTGTTCGCCCGCGCCATCCACGGCCGCATCGCCGATTCGCCGGAGGCGCACAGACAGCACCACCACAGCGGCTACCTGCTGACGGCTTCCGATGTGCTGCTGATCGGCTTCGAACTGATGGCCATCTTCCTGTTCCTCATGTTCGCCCATCTTACCGTCGGCGATGTCAAGTATGCGGTGTCGGTCATCCTGTTCGGAAGCGACGTGTTCAAGGTCAACCTGGCCATGACCTTCTGGTTGTGGGTTGTCGTCGTCGGCTTGCTGATCCCGGCACTCGTGGAACTCTACTACGTCATCCCCAGACTGCTCTACCAGAGGGAATTCAAAGCACCGCGCGGAATGGAGATCGTGGTGCCGGCAGCCGTGCTTCTCGGGGGGTTCATGCTTCGCTACGTGGTGGTCATCGCCGGTCAGGTCACCGGACCGATCGGAATCTGAGGAGGGTGTAATGGTTAGTCGTCGTAATTTCCTGAAACTGGGCGCGGCCACCGCCACGGCGGCATACGCCGGAACGGGCGCCCTGAGCACCGCCAAGGATCTGCCGATCACCGGCGGCAAGGATTTCTCGCCCCGCACCGGAAAGGCACGCCACGCCATCCCCAGCACCTGCTGGCAGTGCGTCAGCCGTTGTCCCATCGTCGGCTACGTGGAGGACGGCAGGCTGGTGAAGGTCGAGGGCCAGCCCGCGTCCATCCGCACCGGGGGCAAGGTCTGCGCCAAGGCCCAGGCCGGCCCGAACCAGGTCTACGACCCGGACCGCATCCTCTTCCCCCTCAGGCGCGCCGGCAAGCGCGGCGAAGGAAAGTGGAAGCGGGTGACCTGGGACGAGGCGCTGAGCGAGATCGCGGGCCGGCTGAAGAAGCTCCGCGACGAAGGGCACCCGGAGAAGTTCATGTTCCACTACGGGCGCATGAAGGCCAGCTCCTCGAAGCTGATCAAGAGCCTGTTCCTGGCCAACTACGGCACCGGCACCATCGGCAACCACACCAGCATCTGCGAGGGCGCCAAGTGGACGGCCCAGGAGCTGACCTGGGGCAAGCACTATGACAACTGGGATTTCGACCACACCAAGTACGTGCTCAACTTCGGCTCCAACGTTCTGGAGGCCCACACCAACCACACGTCGACGGCGCAGCGGCTGATCAAGGCCCTGGCCGACCGGCAGGTGAAGATGGTGACCTTCGACGTGAGGTTGTCCAACACCGCCGCCAGGTCGACGGAGTGGGTGCCGGTGACGCCGGGGACCGACGTCGCCGTGATCCTCGCCATGTGCAACGTGGTGATGAGCGAAGACCTTTATCGCGGCGAAGGGGAAGACTTCCTCGCCTTCTGCAAGGCGACGCCCGACCCGAACGCCACCACCGGGGAAAAGGTGGCCGCCTTGAAGGCGCATCTTGCATCCTACACCCCCGAATGGGCGGAGGACGTCAGCGGCGTGCCGGCGGACAGGATCCGGACCATCGCCAGGGAATTCGCCACCGCCAAGCCGGCCTGTCTCATCACCTACCGTGGTGTCGTGGCGCATTATTACGGTACCGAGGGCGAGCGGGCGGCGCAGATGCTGGCGGCGATCACCGGCAACATCGACAACCCCGGCGGCCGCTGCAAGGCGGTCGGCGCCAAGTGGAAGTACCCGAAGGGTCCGAAGAAAAAGCCGAAGAAGAAGAAGCTGAAGATTCTCGACGGCCTCAAGGGCCAGGCGGCGCTGCCGACCCATCACATCTCCAACCAGGTCTTCAACGTGATCAAGGACGGCGGCCACGGCCGGCCCGAGGTCTACATGTGGTACTGCTACGCGCCGGTCTATTCCAACGCCGATTGCAAGGCGAACGCGGCGGTACTGATGGACGAGACCCTCCTCCCGTTCACCGTTTGCGTCAGTCCGTTCTATGACGAATCGGCGGCGCTGGCGGACATCATCCTGCCCGACGCCACCTATCTCGAGAGATGGGACTGGGAGGACATGGTGTCGCCCAGCCAGGTGCCCGAATATTACCTGCGCCAGCCCCTGGTCAAGCCGCTGGGAGAAGTCCGCAACTTCGGCGACGTCTGCTGCGAGCTGGCCGAACGGATGGGCTTCCCGCTCGGGGTCAAGACCATGGAGGAGTTCGTCAAGAAATCCTGCGGGAAGACGCCGGGCGTCAGGGAAGCCGGCGGCTTCGAATACATGAAAGAGAACGGCGTCTGGCACGACCCCAAGGCCAGGCCCAGGTACTATTCCTATAGGAAGGAGGTCAAGCCCTCGGCCCTGGAGCACGACGGCGTGATCCTGGACGAGGCCACGGGCGTCTACTGGAACTGGAAGAAGGCGCACCTGAAAAGCGAGGAAAAGGCCCGCGCCAAGGGCTACGCCCACACCAAGAAGGCGTACAAGGCCTACGTCGGCCAGAAGATCGGCGCCAAGGCCTACCGCGGCTTCCCGCCCGACAAGGTGAACAAATCAGGCTTCTTCGAGCTCTATTCCGCCGTCATGGAGGAAAAGGGCCTGCCGGCATTGCCCGGCTACCAGCCGATCCCCGAACATAAGGCCATGACGCCGGACCAACTGATCCTCACCACCTTCAAGGTCAACGTGCAGACCCACTCGCGCACCCAGAACTGCAAGTGGCTGACCGAGATCTATCACGACAACCCGGCCTGGATTAACCCGGCCACCGCCGCGGCCCGGGGAATCCGGGACGGAGACCGGATCCAGGTCAGCTCTAAGGTCGGCGCCATCGAGACCGAGGCGCGGGTGACGCCGGCCGTCGTTCCCGGCGTCATCGCCATTTCCATGCACTGCGGGCACTGGGAATACGGCCGGTGGGCCTCCGACAGCAAGGCGCCGTTCGCGAACAGCGACGCCGATCTGGAGCGCAAGTGGTGGAAAAGCAACGGCGAGCACCCCAACTGGATCATCCCCAACGATCCGGATCCGATCAGCGGCGAGCAGCGCTGGATGGACACCGTGGTCACGGTGGCCAGGGTGACCAGGGTGGCCGCGGGATGACGGTGGCACGCCCCGGGGCGGCCGCCGACGAGCCCGGAAACGCGGTCGCGACGGCCAGGAAGCGCAGCAATCTCTACGGCTTCCTGGCCGCCGTCTTCCGGGCGGCGCCGACGGCGGCGCTGTTGCGCGAGATTAGGGAGCCCGCGGTCCGGAAGGCCCTGGAGGCCGCCGGCGCCGACCTCGACGTCGGCCTCGACGGACGTTCGGAGAAGGACCTGCTCGAAAGCCTGGCGGTCGAGTACACGCGGCTGTTCATCGGCCCCGGCCACCACATCCCGCCCTATGCGTCTGTCCACCGGGGCGGCAAAGGGGCGTCCCTGTGGGGCCCCGAGACGACATGGTTCAAGGGGTTTGTCGAGGATGCCGGCTTCAACTACCGGCCCGACTATCACGACCTTCCCGACCATGTCAGCGTCGAGTTCGAGTTCATGCGGGAAATCACGGCTCGGGAGGCGCGGGCCCTGGCCGAGGAAGACGCGGGCCGGGCGAAAAAACTTCGCCGGATCGAAAGGGAATTCCTCGGCAAGCACCTGGCCCTGTGGGTTCTGGAATTTTGCCGCAAAGTCGCCGCCGAGGCCGAACTCCCCTTCTACCGGGAAGTCGCGGTTCTAACAAAAGGCTTCGTCGAATCCGAATTGGCCGATATATCCGACCGTCGATAACGCGTGAACCGTGACAGGAGAGAGAGATGACGACGTTGCCGCCAACTGGAGCCGGTACTTTCGCCGAGGACTTCCCCGAGGTTTGGGAGGCATATCAGGCGCTGGGCAAGTCGGCCGCGAAAGCGGGCCCGCTCGACGCGCGCACGCGGAGACTGATCAAACTGGCTCTTTCAATCGGCGCCAATTCGGAAGGCGCGGTACATTCCCACACCCGTCAGGCCATCGAAGATGGTCTGACAGCGGTTGAGCTTGGGCAGGTCGCGGCCCTGGCGATCACGACGCTGGGCTTCCCGGCTGCCATGGCGGGGATGTCCTGGATCAACGACATCGTGAAAACATAGCTCCGCCTGAAATCCACTTTCAGCTTCCGCGGCCGTCAGCTCGAGGGAGGTGGCGATGCGTGGCGCTATGGTTTTTCTGTTCGTCCCGGCCTGGTTGGGAGCATCTCCGGCCGGTGCCGACTCCCGCTGTCCGTCGGTCAACGAAAAGTCCGTCGGCCCATACGACCGCGCCCGCGCCATCGCCAAGGCGGACGCGGCGCGCGGTTACGCCCAGGCGAAGGGGAACAAAATTGCCACCGCTGAAGACACCAAGCGCTATTACGCGAATCACCCGGACCCGCGGCGTTTCCACGGCGTGTGTTCATGGACCCCGGTTCGCCGGAACGACCCTGTCTCCGTCCACCTTCGCCAAGGCTTCGGCGGACACTCCTACGCCTAAACGCCTTCGGGTGGCCTGCCACCCGCCCGGCCTTCGCAGCCGAAGCGGCTGCTTCGGCGGAGTAGGCAAGCCGAAGGCGTAGGGTGGTGGAGCCGAGGGGAATCGAACCCCTGACCTTCGCATTGCGAACGCGACGCTCTCCCAACTGAGCTACGGCCCCGTGAAGTCGGCGGACGCGGACTATGTGTGGCCCGGGGCGCGCCTGTCAAGGGTTGCGCGGGGCCGGCGCGGGGGTTAGGTTTCGCAACCGGCGCGCAATAATCCTATGTCCCCGTCATGATGTCGCTGCTGTGGCTTTTCGACACCGTCATCAGCCTTTACATTTGGGTGGTCGTGATCGGCGTTGTCCTGAGCTGGCTGGTTCATTTCGGCGTCGTCAACACCTCCAATCCGTTCGTCTACAGGGTGGGCGAGTTCGTCTACCGCATCACCGAGCCGGCGCTGCGCCCGATCCGCAACGTGCTGCCCAATATGGGCGGCATCGATATCTCGCCGATCGTGCTCATCCTTGCCCTCGTCTTCATCCGTAACCTGGTATTCGAATACCTTGCCTGATGACGCCCGGCCCTTCGCGCCCGTCCCGGGGGGACTCTCGGTGCGCATCCGGTTGACGCCGAAGGCGGCGCAGAGCCGCATCGAGGGCGTCGGCGCCGGGGCCGACGGCGCCGCCGTCCTCAAGGTGGCGGTCACCGCGCCGCCCGAGAGGGGCAAGGCGAACGCGGCGATGATCAAGCTGCTGGCCAAGGCGTGGCGCCTGCCCAAGACCAGCATGGCGATTACCGCCGGCGCCGCCGCCCGGCGCAAGACCCTGTTGGTCACGGGCGACGGAAAAGCCCTCGTGGCGCGGCTGAACCAGTGGATGGAGGGACGCCATGGGTGAGGCGAAGATCATCGACGGCGAGGCCATCGCCGCCGGCCTGAGACGGCGCGTCGGCGAAGAGGCGGCCCGGCTCAAGGCGCGCCATGACCTGACGCCGGGCCTGGCGGTGGTGCTGGTCGGAGACAACCCGGCGAGCCGGGTCTACGTGCGCAACAAGGCCAAACGGGCGGAAGAGGCGGGCATGAGGTCCGTCGATCACCACCTGCCCGCCGACGTCACCGAGGACGCGCTGCTCGGCCTGGTCCGCGGGCTCGGCGACGACGCCGGGGTCAACGGCATCCTGGTGCAGCTTCCCCTGCCGCCCCACATCCGCGCCTCCGCCGTGCTCGACGCCGTCGACCCGGCCAAGGACGTGGACGGCTTCCACGTGATCAACGCCGGCCGGCTGGTCACCGGCGCCGCCGACGCCATGGTCCCGTGCACGCCGCTCGGATGCCTGATGCTGCTCAAGCACCACCTCGGCGCGCTGGCCGGCCTGAAGGCCCTGGTCATCGGGCGTTCCAACATCGTCGGCAAGCCGGTGGCGGCCCTGCTGCTGGCCGAGCACTGCACGGTGACCATCGCCCATTCCAGGACCCGGGACCTGGCCGGGGAATGCCGCCAGGCCGACATCGTGGTCGCCGCGGTGGGACGGGCCCACATGGTCGGGGGCGACTGGATCAAGCCCGGCGCCACGGTCATCGACGTCGGCATCAACCGCATCGACGGCGGTGCCGGCAAGACGCGGCTGGCCGGCGACGTGGATTTCGCCGGGGCGGTCAAGGTGGCCGGCGCCATCACGCCGGTCCCCGGCGGCGTCGGCCCGATGACCATCGCCTGCCTGCTCCGCAATACCCTCGTCGCCGCCTGCCGGCAGAACGGCATCGCGCCGCCGGAGATCTAGCAGCCCCGGCGCCTACCCGCGCCAGCGGCCGGCCGGTGAAGGGAACCTACCCACCGAATAGGCGGCGGTGACGCCAGAGAAACAGCGTTCACGACATGAACGTTGGTCCCATTTTTTTTGCCCGCATTTTTGGATGGCCTTGTATGAAGGAGGAAAAACCACGGGGATGTTGAACCACAGAGATGGGCACGGAGCGTCCTTAGCCTGTGCTCTCTCTCCGGTTATCCCTCAACGCGGTCTTTCAACTCATTCACAGGGCGCAGCATTTTTTCTCCTCCCTGTTTTTCTTCTCTGTGAATCCCTCTGTGCTCTCCGTGTGCTCTGTGGTGAAATCCGAACCGTGAAATCGCGGAGGA
>JBHHXI010000004.1:0-41605 GCA_046756945.1 Rhodospirillales bacterium | reverse complement strand
GCCGTCTCCGGGTCGAGGCCGAGGTTGAACTGGTCGGCCCAGCGGAACTCGAAGCGCGCCCTGCTCAGCGCGTCGTCGCGCTCTTGCGCCCCCGGGTGGCCCTTCGCCAGGTCGGCGGCGTGGGCGGCGATCTTGTAGGTGATGACGCCGGTCTTGACGTCGTCCCGGTCCGGCAGCCCCAGGTGCTCCTTCGGCGTCACGTAGCACAGCATGGCGGTGCCGAACCAGCCGATCATGGCGGCGCCGATGGCCGACGTGATGTGGTCGTAGCCGGGCGCGATGTCGGTGGCCAGGGGGCCGAGGGTGTAGAACGGCGCCTCGCCGCAGGCCTCGAGCTGCTTTTCCATGTTGACCTTGATCTTGTGCATGGGCACGTGGCCCGGGCCCTCGATCATCACCTGGACGTCCCTGTCCCAGGCGATGCGGGTGAGCTCGCCCAGGGTCTCCAGCTCGGCGAACTGGGCGGCGTCGTTGGCGTCGGCGATGCAGCCGGGGCGCAGCCCGTCGCCCAGGGAAAAGGCCACGTCATAGGCCCGCATGATGTCGCAGATGTCGGCGAAGCGGGTATAGAGAAAACTTTCGGTGTGATGGGCCAGGCACCACTTGGCCATGATCGAGCCGCCGCGGCTGACGATGCCGGTGACCCGGTCCGCCGTCAGCGGGATGTAGGCCAGGCGCACGCCGGCGTGGATGGTGAAGTAGTCGACGCCCTGTTCGGCCTGTTCGATCAGGGTGTCGCGGTAGATCTCCCACGTCAGGTCCTCCGCGCTCTCCACCTTCTCCAGGGCCTGGTAGATGGGCACGGTGCCGATGGGGACGGCCGAGTTGCGGATGATCCATTCGCGGATGTTGTGGATGTTGCGGCCCGTCGACAGGTCCATCACCGTGTCGGCGCCCCAGCGCGTCGCCCACACCATCTTGTCGACCTCGTCGGCGACCGACGACGTCACCGCCGAGTTGCCGATGTTGGCGTTGATCTTGACCAGGAAATTGCGGCCGATGATCATCGGCTCGGATTCCGGGTGGTTGACGTTGTTGGGGATGATGGCGCGCCCGCGGGCGACTTCTTCGCGGACGAACTCCGCCGTCACGTGGTCGGGGACCGCGGCGCCGAAGGATTCCCCGTCGCGGCGCGCCTGTCCGGCCCGCTCTTCGCGGCCGATGTTCTCGCGGATGGCGATGAACTCCATCTCCGGCGTGACCACGCCGGCCCGCGCATAGGCGAGCTGGGTCACCGCCGCGCCGTTCTTGGCGCGCAGGGGGATGCGCTTGCCGGGGAAGCCGGGCACCGCCTTGCCGGCGCCGACGAAGCCGTTGTCCTCGGGCCGGAGGCCGCGGCCGGCGTACTCTTCCACGTCGCCGCGCGCCTGGATCCAGGGTTCGCGCAACGGCGCCAGCCCTGAATCGATGTCGATGGCGACGGCGGGGTCGGTGTAGGGGCCCGACGGGTCGTACACCCGGAGCGGCGGCTCATGGGCCGTCTCGTGCAGGTCGATCTCGCGCATGGGCACGCGGATATCGCCGTACCGCTCGCCGTTGACATAGATCTTGCGCGAGGCGGGCAGGGGCCCGGTGGTGACGGAAATCTTGGGCGGCTTGGTGATGACGTTCATCGAAGGATCTCCCGTTGCGGCAAGCACGTAAGGAGATCCGGGAAAGGCTTAGGAGTTCCGGAAGCGCCTTGGACTGCGTCGGCACGTCCCTGTCCCTTCGCCGGCATGACCCGGATCAGGTTCGAAGGGTAACCGCGTTGCGCTCGCGTTGGTCGGTCCCGGCGCCGGCGGTGTCTCAGCCCCCTATCGGGGCTCCCCTGGGAACGCCCTTAATGTTGTCCCTTCCGCGCGGTCCGTCAAGGGAATCCGCCGCCGCGTTCGCCGACGGCGCACCGTTTTCATCGCCCCCGGTATTTCTTCCTCGGATTTCCAAAAAAAGAAAACGCTGTCACGGCGCGGCCGCGGCGGCAGTCGGGCGCCCCGATGCCGTGTCCTCAGCCGTCGCCGGAGAGCAGCTCGTCGCGGGACTTGTCGATGTAGAGGCCGCAGTCCCTGGGGTCTATGCCCAGCCGGCTGCACAGGGTGACGATCTCGATCTGGTCCATCATGCTGACCTCGCCGTCGGCCTCGCTGATCGCCAGGCAGATGCGCAGGATCAAGGCCGCCGTCTCCGGGTCGCCGGCCACCGGCTCGATGGCCTTGACGGCGGCGTCGCGGCCGGCCTGCGAGGACTCGCGGATGGCGTCGGTGAACCCGTTGAACAGGTTGACGCCTTCGTGGGGGTCGAAGACCCTCAGGGCCTCCAGGGTCTCGAGGATCTGATCGACGCGCACCTGTTCGGGAAACGTCACCCGGCCGTCGGCCATGGCGACAAGCGCGCTCGCCGCCATCGTCGCCCGCAGGAACGGCCGGTTGCGGTTACGCTCGAGCTGCTCTTGGAAAGCGCTCTTCAGGGTGCTCAGGAACCCGGCCACGAATGCGCTCTCCTCTTTCGCCCGACGCCTGCCTTTGTCGCATCCCCACCGGCGACTTATACCAAGGAGCCCCGGCCTCAGGAACCGCTGCGGTAGTTGGGCGCCTCGCGGGTGATGGTGACGTCGTGCACGTGGCCTTCGCGCAGGCCCGCCGCGGTGACCCGCCGGAAGGTGCAGTTGCGCTGCATCTCGGCGATGGTGCGGCTGCCCGTGTACCCCATGGCGGCGCGCAGGCCGCCGATCATCTGGTGGATGACGTTGGTCGCCGGTCCCTTGAAGGGCACGCGGCCCTCGACGCCCTCGGGCACCAGTTTCAGGTCGTCCGACAGGTCCTGCTGGAAGTAGCGGTCGGCGGAGCCCCGCGCCATGGCGCCGACGGACCCCATGCCGCGATAGAGCTTGTAGGAACGGCCCTGATAGAGGAACACCTCTCCCGGGCTTTCTTCGGTGCCGGCGAACAGGGAGCCGATCATGACGCAATCGGCGCCGGCGGCAATGGCCTTGGCGATATCGCCCGAATACTTGACGCCGCCGTCGGCGATGACCGGCACGTCGCGTTCGCGGCATGCCTCGGCCACCTCGAGGACGGCGGAAAACTGGGGCACGCCGACGCCCGCCACCATGCGCGTCGTGCAGATGGTCCCCGGCCCGATGCCCACCTTGACGGCGTCGGCGCCGGCGTCGATCAGGGCCTTGGCGCCGTCGGGGGTGGCGATGTTCCCGGCCAGCACCTGGGTGTAGTTGCTGAGCTTCTTGATGCGCTCCACCGCCGCGAGCACGCCGGCCGAGTGTCCGTGGGCGGTGTCGACGACGATGACGTCCACTTCCGCGTCGAGCAGGGCCTCGGCGCGCGTCAGCCCGGCGTCGCCGACACCGGTGGCGGCGGCGACGCGCAGCCGTCCCTTTTCGTCCTTGCAGGCGTCGGGGAAGCGCTGCTCCCTCTCGATGTCCCTGACCGTGATCAGGCCGATGCAGCGGCCATCGTCGTCCACCACCAGCAGCTTCTCGATGCGGTTTTGATGCAGCAGCCGCTTGGCTTCCTCGCGGTCGACCCCGTCGCGCACGGTAACCAGCGGGGTCTCCGCCGTGTGTGGGGTCATCAGCTCGCTCACCGGCTGTGTCGGGTCCTCGGCGAAACGAACGTCGCGGTTGGTCAGAATCCCGACCAGCCGGCCGGTGCCTTTCTCGACCACGGGAATGCCCGAGATGTTGTGGGCCTCCTTGATATGCAGGGCATCCGCCAGCGGCGCCTCGGGATGGATGGTGAACGGGTCCACCACCATGCCCGATTCGAACTTCTTGACCCGGCGCACCTCCGTGGCCTGCTCGTCGGGCTCCAGGTTCTTGTGGATGACGCCCATGCCGCCGGCCTGGGCCATGGTGATGGCGAGCCCGCTTTCGGTCACCGTGTCCATGGCCGCGGACAAGAGCGGGATGGCCAGTTCGATGGTGCGGGTCAGGCGCGTAGCGGTCAAGGCCTGGGCAGGGAGGACATTCGACTCGGCGGGAACCAAGAGCACATCATCAAAAGTCAGTGCCTCGGTAATGTTCATGCCGCCTCCATTGCAGAGTTGGCGGCCCATAATACACAACCCCCGTCCCATGCCAAGGTGGTTTGATCCCGATCAGGGACGCCGGTCCTCCCGGCGTATAGTGTGACATGGTGCGGACGGCCGCGCGTCAAACGCCGGCCGGATCACGGGTGGGGAGGCGCCCATGAAAAAAAGAACGACATGGATCCTGGTCGCCGACGGCGCGCGCGCCCGCATCGTCCTCAGCGAGGGCCGGAGCAGCGGCCTGGAACGGGCCCTGGATCACGATTTCGCCGCATCCCACGTGCCGACGCGAACCTTCGGCACCGACAAACCGGGGCGGACGTTCGAAAGCGCCGACGGCGCCCGCCACGCGGTGGAGCCGCGTGTGGACTGGCACGAATACGAAAAGCATCTGTTCGCCGTAAGCATGGCCAAGGTATTGGACGAGGCCGCCGAGCGCGGGGTGTTCGCCAGGCTGGTGCTGGTCGCGCCGCCGAAGACCCTTGGCGCGTTGCGAGCGGCCCTCAAGCCCCGGACCCGCAGGATGGTGATCGCCGAGGTGGGCAAGGACCTCACCCATGTCCCGGTGCGGGGGCTTACCGAACACCTGCGCGACGTGGTGCCGCTTAGTCCTCGCGTCCCGCCCCGCGGAACCCCTGGGCGATGACATAGGTTTCGGCCGACTCGGCGCGGCTGGCCGGGGGCTTGGCGTGCCGCACCCGGGTGAACAGGCGTTTCAGCTCGGCAAGCACGGCGTGCTCGGTGCCGCCCTTGAGCATCTTGGCGACGAAGACGCCGCCCGGGGCCAGCACCTCGGCGGCGAAGGCAAGCGCCGCTTCGCACAACGCCATCACCCGCAGGTGGTCGGTGCCGGCGTGGCCGGTGGCCGGCATCGCCATGTCGCTGAGCACCACGTCCGCCGGGCCATCGAGGGCGGCGCTGAGCGCCGCCGGCGTTGCCGCGTCGAGGAAGTCGCGGCACAGCACGGTGGCGCCCGCCACCGGCTCCATCGGGTTGACGTCGAGGGCGATGACGCGGCCGCGCCCCGTGTCCGCCTTCACCCGTTGCACCGCGACCAGGGTCCAGCCTCCGGGGGCGGCGCCGAGATCCACCACCCGCTTGCCCGGGGCCAGGAAATGGAAGCGGTCGTCGAGCTCCATCAGCTTGAAGGCGGCGCGCGAGCGCAGTCCCTGGCGCTCGGCCTCCCGCACGTAGCCGTCGTTGAGCTGGCGCTGGAGCCAGCGGGTGGACGAAAGCGCCCGCCCCTTGGCCGTCCTTACCCGCCGGGCGAGGCCGCGCCCCGTCACCCGTGTGCCCCGCCCGCGATGTCCGCGGTCCCTGGTCACGGCCGCGAAGACGCGCCGCGGGCGGCCTCGGGCGCGGACGGCGGCACGGGCCCGTGGACGGAACCGTCGGCCGCCATCATGCCGAGCAGCAGGCCCTCGCGGATGCCCCGGTCGGCGATGCGCAGGCGCCCCACCGGCCAGCGCCGGCAAATGGCGTCGAGGATGGCGCAGCCCATGACCATCAGGTCGGCGCCGTCGCGGCGGATGCAGGGTTGGGCGCTGCGCGCCTTGCAATCCATGCCGGAGAGCCGGGCGCTGATGGCGGCGATGGAGTCGAAATCGATGACCAGGCCGTCGACCCGCGAGCGGTCGTAGCGGGGCAGGCCCAGATAGATGCCGCCGAAGGTGGTCACGGTGCCCGACGTGCCCAGCATCTGCACGCGGCCGCGGGCGATTTCGCGGGCGATGCCGTGTTTGGCGTCGAAGGAGGCGAGCTCGGCCCTGATCCCGGCGACGATGCGCTTGTAGTCCTTGGGCGGTATGGCGTCGCGGCCGTGGCGATCGGCCAGGGTCACCACGCCGTGCTTGAGCGACAACAGGCCGAGCATCCGGGGCGCCCGCCCGGCGGCGAGTCCGATCCACATGAGCTCGGTGCTGCCGCCGCCGATGTCGAAGACCAGGGCCCGGGGGCAGGCGGCGTCCAACAGGGGCGCACAGCCGGTGAGCGTCAGCCTGGCCTCTTCGGCCGGCGAGATGGATTCAAGCGCCAGGCCCGTTTCCGCCTTCACCCGGCGCAGGAATTCGGCGCAGTTGCCGGCCCGCCGGCAGGCCTCGGTGGCGACGCCGCGGGTCTGGCGCGCCCCGTGGGCGCGTATCTTCCCGGCACACACCTTGAGCGCTTCGACGGTGCGCGCGATGGCCGCGTCGCTGAGGCGGCCGCTGGCCGCCAGCCCTTCGCCCAGGCGCACGATGCGCGAGAACGACCCGACGACGCGGAAGTCCCCGCCGGCGGGCTTGGCCATCAGCATGCGGCAGTTACTGGTGCCCAGGTCGACGGCGCCGTAGACGGGCGCAGGTGCGCGCCCCGGACGGCGGCCGGCGGGTCGCGCGCGCGCTTGCCTGCCTGTCCCGTGGCGCATTCTCCGAACCCTCCCCGTGGCGCCGCCGGTGTCGTGGTCTTCGTCGGGTGCCGTTGTCTATTGCGGCGGAGACCGCGGAGCACCGGGCGCACGGGACACCATGCAACATTTTCGGGCGGGTTGCCAAAAAAAGCGCAAAGGGGATCGCCGACGGCCGCCGCCGGCGGGCGCGAAGGCGTCTACCAAACCGCCGGTCGCTGTGGTAAAAGCGTTCCCCGCGCGCCCGCGGCGCCGCCCCGGCAGGCGCCCCGGATGGGGGATAGTTTAACGGTAAAACTCGCGGCTCTGACCCGCGCATTCCCAGTTCGAATCTGGGTCCCCCAGCCATTTTTTTAGACCGCACGACGAAAAAATTTCGTGTGTTTCCCGGGTGTCTTTTTGGTCGGCCATGCTTGGCCACGAAATCGACGCGTCCGCCACCCTCCCCGTTAAAACGTCCGGTTTCAATGGGATGGCGGGGTACGACCGAAAATATTGAGTTTGCCGGCCACAGCGGCTAGGATTTCCCTGTCGGGACGCCTCCTGACCCCACGCCTTGCGCGAAACACTGTGAACGCATGGAGGTGAAAATGGCACCTGACGAAACGCCGCTTGCGGAAGAATCCCACTCGACGACCGGGGAAGATCCGGACAAGGGTCTTCTGATGACCGGTGCGGTTGTAGGGGGCGTGGTATTGGTCGTGCTCCTTGCCGTTTTCTTCGGAGCGATCTGAATACCCGCACGTATCGTCTTTGACTGACCTATGGCGCCGCGGCACGCCAGTCCGACGGCGCCTTTTTTGTCTTTATGCCAGGGACGCCGCGAACGGCGTGACGTCTCCGCCCCCCCGCTCACCGGGTTCCAGGGGCCGTTGGCCCCTGGTCGGGTTCAAAAGAGGCAACGCCCCTTTGACACGGCATATCGGGGACGGGCCGGCCCCTGGCGGGGGTCAGAGTATCCGCCGGCGGGAGGATCGGCGGAGCTTCTCCACATACCGCTGATGGTAGTCCTCGGCCATGTAGAATGCGGACGCGGGCGCGATCTCGGTGACGATGCCGTCCGGGTAGCGTCCCGAGGCCTGGAGGGTCTCTTTCGCGGCCCGCGCCGCCGCCGCCTGTTTCTCGTCGTGGAAAAACACCACGGACCGGTACTGGGTGCCCACGTCCGGCCCCTGCCGGTTCAGGGTCGTCGGGTCGTGGATGTCCCAGAACACCCGCAGGAGGTCTTCGTAGGGTGCCCGGGCGGGGTCGTACTCGACCCGCACCACCTCGGCGTGCCCGGTCGTTCCCGAGCATACGTCCTTGTAGGTGGGGTCCTCGAGGGTCCCGCCGGAGTACCCGACGGCGGTGGCGGTGACGCCGTCGATCCGCCGGAAGGCCTCTTCCACGCCCCAGAAACATCCGGCTCCGAAGGTCGCCCGTTCCATCGTCGCGCCCGCTCCCGTGTTTTTCCTCGCACCGCCGGCAGGTCCCGCCGCCGGCCCGGCCGACGGATCATCACCCGCCCGTTGGCGCCGGTCAACGGCAGTTTTGCAACGGGGTGGCGGCGCCGGTGCCGGTGCCGCGCGCCGGCCCATAAAAAAAGCGGCCCGCCTAAGGGGGGCCGCGCCCGGATGTTCCATGTAACGGGGGATCAGCGGCCGAACGGCGCGCCGCTCATGCCGGCGCGCCGGTCGAGCCCGCTTCGCCGGTCCCATCCCGCCGGCCGCAGGCGCCATTCCTGCTGGCCATTTTTGTCCCGGCGCGCCGCCCATTCCATGAAGGCCGGTGCCTGCCACCGGCCCGCGGCCCGCCGCCGGTCGGCGCCGGAGCGTCTCTGGGCGCCGGCGCGCCGGTCCACCGCCGGCCAGATACCATGGCCGGGCGCGGCCGTGTGGTGGGTGCCGAGATCGTGCTTCATCGCCTGTCCTTGGGTGGTGGCCGGGATGCCACCGGTGGCCGATTGTGGCCCAAGGGTGTTACCAAAAGATGAATCCGTTTTCGGCAAGGCCCGCATACAAACCCCCGGCCAAACCGTCCGTTACCCGGGCGCCGCCGCCGGGCGGACCGCCTGGCCGCACACCCCTTCGCCCGCGGCTGCGCGGCTGGGATCGGATTGGTCGACCGGCGTCGCGCCCGGTGTTCGCCGGTCAGATCTGCAGATCGACGGGCGTCTCGCCGACGGTGGGCGGGGTCGCCGCCGCGCCGCCACCGGCTTCGTCGCCCTGGCGCACCTGGGTCGCGGCGTCCAGGAGGATGCGCGTGATGCCGGTCCCGGTCACGGTCTGGGTGTATGTGAACTCGCGGATCAGCAGCAGGGTATTGAGCGCGCCGAACACCGTGGAGTCGGCGCCGAGGGCGTCGGCCTGGCCTTCGCGGATGCGCGCCAGGGCCTCGATCAAGGCCTTGAGGCCCTGGAGTTCGTTGCCCGGGCCGCCGGTGTCGGGCGCTTCGCCGGCGCCGCGAAGCCTGGCCACGATGTCGGCCACGCTTTCCAGCTTGGCGTCGAAGAAGACGCCGTTGTTCTGCGTCGCGGTGTCGACGCTGTTCCCTTCGGTATCGATGACCTGGGGGTCGGACTGGGCGAAGACGGCGCCGACGGTGGTGGTGACGCTGAACGAGATGCTCTGGTAGCTCAGCGATATGCTCTGGTCCCCGTCCTGGTAGGTGAATTCCAGGCTCTTCACCGAAAGCGAGATCGACTGGGAATACGTTATCGCCAGGGCCGAGGCCTGGGTTTCGTCGAGGAGCTGGCCGGTGCCGATGTCGCGCGAAAGGTCGTCGAGGGACCGCCCGCCCTCGTCGTCGTCCTTTTCCCCGTGGCCGGCCGCGCCGAACTGGTCGATCAGGGTCGATATGGCCTGGCCGTGTGTGTAGTCCTCGAACCGGCCGCCGACGATATCCTCGGAGATGTTGTGATAGAACTTGTCGGCGATCTTTTGCGCGTGCTCCTGCAGCTTTTCAAGGTGGTGCATGAACCGGAAAACGGCCTTGTGCAGCTTCCTCACGGCGTGCGCCAGGTCCTTGATAAGCGACGCCGCGTCCTCCAGGGCATGTTCGCCGCCGCCGATCGCCGTGGGGTCGTCCCCGGCCGCCTGGAGGGCGGTGCTGGAAAGGGTCACCACCGCGCTCGGGCCGCTCCCCAACGGGGTCTGTTCGCTTGCCGGCGACGCCGGCGGGGTAGGCTTGGCCGAGTCCTTCGGGCTCGACACCGGTAACGGGGCTTTGCCGCCGACGGGTGACACGGGCTGGTCAACCATGGAATCCTCCTTCCGGGGGGGCGGCCGGCCGCAACCACGGAACCGGACGGAATCCCACCGAATACCTGTGCGCGGGTTATCATATCCCACGCCTCTTAGCAACAAGATTTCGCGCTTTAGTAGGTTCCGAACACTAAATGTAGTAGTCCGCGCGGCGGCGTTTCCGCCATCTCCGCCATCGCCGCCGGCCGCGGAAATGGCCCCGCGAAGGGGTGCCGTCCTTTCCATTGTCGCCCGTTTCGCCGCGCCGGGAAATTATCCTGGCGCATAGGGGGGCATGCCCGCCGGGTGGCGGCGGGGGGACGGGCGCTTCTAGTCCCCGGCGCTGCCGTATCCGCCGCCGCCGGGGGTCTCGATGACGAAGACGTCGCCGGCGCCGGCCTCGGTCTTGTCGGTGCCGCCGAGGTCCACCGCCGGGGCGCCCGCATCGGCGGGCTCGATGCGGTTGTGGCCGACGGCGCCGGCGCCGCCCCCGGCCATGCCGTAGGGGCCTACCCGGCGGTGGCCGGATACGATCGCCACCGTCATCGGCTCGAGAAAGCGGATGCGGCGGACGACGCCGGCGCCGCCCTTGCGGCGGCCCTTGCCGCCGCTGCCGCGGCGGATGGAAAAATCCTCGACCCGCACCGGATAGCGCCACTCCAGCACTTCGGGGTCGGTGAGCCGCGTATTCGTCATGTGGGTGTGCACGGCGTCGGTTCCGTCGAAGTCGGGCCCGGCGCCGGAGCCGCCGCAGACGGTCTCGTAATACTGGTGCCGGTCGTTGCCGAAGGTGAGGTTGTTCATGGTCCCCTGGGCCGCGGCCATGACGCCGAGCGCCCCGTACAGCGCGTCGACCACGGCCTGCGAGGTCTCCACGTTGCCCGCCACCACCGCCGCCGGATAGCGGGGATTGAGCATGCAGCCCTCGGGGACGATGATGTCCAGCGGCTTGAGGCAGCCCGCGTTCAGCGGGATGTCGTCGTCGACCAGGGTGCGGAACACGTACAGCACCGCCGCCCGGCACACGGCGAACGGCGCGTTGAAGTTGGACGGCCGCTGTTCCGACGTGCCGGTGAAGTCGATGACGGCGCGGCGCGCCCCCTTGTCGATGGCGATGCGCACCTTGATTACGGCGCCGTCGTCCATCTCGTAGGCGAAGGCGCCGTCGGTGAGCAGGTCGAGCACCCGGCGCACGGACTCCTCGGCGTTGTCCTGGACGTGCCCCATGTAGGCCCGGACCACGTCGAGGCCGAAGTGGCCCACCATCCTGTGCAGCTCCTGCACGCCCTTTTCATTGGCGGCGATCTGGGCGCTGAGGTCGGCGATGTTCTGACGCGGGTTGCGCGCCGGCCAGGGGCCGGACCCCAACAGTTCCAGCAACTCGGCCTCGCGGAAGCGGCCCTGTTCGACGAGCGCGAAGTTGTCGATCAGCACCCCTTCCTCCTCCACCGTGTGGCTGTCGGGCGGCATGGAGCCGGGCGTGATGCCGCCGATGTCGGCGTGGTGGCCGCGCGACGCGACGAAAAACAGGATCTCTTCGTCCGCCTCGTCGAACACCGGCGTGACCACGGTGACGTCGGGCAGATGGGTGCCGCCGTTGTAGGGAGCGTTCAACACGTGGACGTCTCCCGGCTTGATGGCGCCGGCGCCCTCGCGCATCACCGTCTGCACGCTTTCGCCCATGGAGCCCAGGTGCACGGGAATGTGCGGCGCGTTGGCGACCAGGTTCCCCTCGCGGTCGAAGATGGCGCACGAGAAATCCAGGCGCTCCTTGATGTTGACCGAAAGGGCGGTGTTCGACAGCGTCGCCCCCATCTGCTCGGCGATCGCCATGAACAGGTTGCTGAAGATTTCCAGCATTACCGGGTCGACGTCCGTCCCCACCGCCACCTGCGCCGGGCGCGGCTGCGAACGGGTCAGGATCAGGTGCCCGCGCCGGCTCAGCTGGGCGACCCAGCCGGGCTCGACGACGGTCGTGGCGTTGGCCTCGACGATGATGGCGGGGCCGTCGATCCTGTCGCCGGGCAACAGGGCCTCGCGGTTGAATACGGGCGTCCTGTGCCGGTCCCCGCCCGAATAGGTGCGCACCACGTCCAGCGGTTTGAGCTCCGCGACACCGGGTATGGGCGCGATTTCGGCGTCCTCCACGGTGTCGGTGGTGCCGATGGCCTCCACCGAGACCAGCTCGACCACGTGGCTGCGCCCCGGCATGACGAAACCGAAGCGCCGCTGGTGAGCCTCCGCGAATGCGGCCTGCATGCGGGCGCGCTCGGCGAAATCGACGACCAGGGCGGTATCGGTGCCGTCGTAGCGCAGGTGCACCTTGCGCAGCACCGCGATGTGGTCGCTTTTCACGCCCTGGCCGCGGACCTCGGCGCGGGCCTCGGTTTCCAGGGTCGCCAGTTGGGCCGCCAGCTCGGCGGTGAGGCCGGCTTCCAGCCTTGCCTCGACGCTACGTTGGCGCATGGCGCGCACGTCGGCGAGCCCCATGCCGTACGCCGAAAGCACCCCGGCGTGGGGATGGATGAAGACCCGGTTCATGGCCAGCGCGTCGGCCACCATGCAGGCATGCTGGCCGCCGGCGCCGCCGAAGCAGTTGAGCGTGTACTCGGTGACGTCGTAGCCGCGCTGCACGGAGATGTGCTTGATCGCGTTGGTCATGTTCTCCACGGCGATGCGCAGGAATCCCTCCGCCACCTCCTCCGGCGCGCGCGCGTCCCCGGTGGCGGCGGTGATTTCCCCGGCCAGGGCGTCGAAGCGCAGGCGCACCTCCGCGTCGTCGAGCGGCTTATCGGCGTTGGGGCCGAAGACCCGGGGAAAGAAGCGCGGCTGGATCTTGCCCAGCATGACGTTGCAATCGGTGACCGTGAGCGGCCCGCCGCGCCGGTAACACGCCGGCCCGGGGTTGGCGCCCGCCGAATCCGGCCCCACCCGCATGCGGGCGCCGTCGAAATGCAGGATGGAGCCGCCGCCGGCCGCCACCGTGTGGATGTGCATCATCGGCGCGCGCAGGCGGACCCCGCCGACCAGGGTTTCGAATGCCCGCTCGAACGCGCCCTCGTAATGGGAGACGTCGGTCGACGTGCCGCCCATGTCGAAGCCGATGACCTGGGTGAACCCCGCCATGGCCGCCGTCCGCGCCATGCCGACGACGCCGCCGGCGGGGCCGGACAGGATGCTGTCCTTGCCCTGGAACAGGCGGGCGTCGGTGAGCCCGCCGTTGGACTGCATGAACATGATCCGGGTTTCGCCCAGGGCCGAGGCGATGCCGTCCACGTAGCGCCTGAGGATGGGCGACAGATAGGCGTCGACCACCGCGGTGTCGCCGCGCGAGACCAGCTTCATCAGCGGCGAGACCTCGTGCGACGCCGACACCTGTGTAAACCCGATCCGCCGCGCCAGCTCGGCCACGGCGCGCTCGTGGTCGCCGAACCTGTAGGCGTGCATGAAGACGATGGCGGCCGAGCGGATGCCCGAATCGTAGGCCGCCTGCAGCGCCTCGCGCGCCGCCTCGAGGTCCGGCGCCCTGAGCACCTCGCCCGCGGCGCCGACGCGCTCGTCGACCTCGATCACCCGCTCATACACCATCTCCGGCAGCACGATGTGGCGGGCGAACAGCTCGGGGCGGTTCTGAGAGCCGATGCGCAGCGCATCCCCGAAGCCCTTGGTGGTGACCAGCACCGTGGGCTCGCCCTTGCGCTCGAGAAGCGCGTTGGTGGCCACCGTCGTGCCCATCTTGACGGACTCGATGGCGTCGGCGGGAATGGGCTCGTCCGCGGCCAGGCGCAACAGGTCGCGGATGCCCTGCAGGGCCGCGTCCTCATAGTGCCCGGGGTTTTCCGACAGCAGCTTGTGGGTGACCACGGCGCCGTCCGGGCGGCGCCCCACGACGTCGGTGAAGGTGCCCCCGCGGTCGATGCAGAACTGCCACGCGGCCCGGCGCGGGCCGGCCGCGGGAGCGCCGTTGAATGCGGGCATATCGGCCATCGGTGAATCCCCGGTCCCGGTCATCAGGAGATGGTTTTATCCTCAACCGGGAGAATGGTTAAGCGGTTTAGCCGTCCGGCCCCGGCGCCGACCGCCGCTTCCGCTGCCGCCGGGTTCGGCAAGGGTGTCGGCGAAGTGGGGCCGCCAGCGGCCCGCGCCCGGAGTTTGTTTCACAAGCGGATCACGCCAGGCCAAGCGCCTCCGCGTTCTTGATGTTCCTCGGCCGCCGGCCTTCCAGCACCTCGATCACCCGGGCCATGCACTCCCTGGCCAGTCGCTCATCCGCCTCGACCGTGTACCAGGCCAGATGTGAGGTCAGCACCACGTTGTCCATCCTCAACAAGGGGTCGTCGGCGGTCAACGGCTCGACCGGGAAGACATCCAGTCCGGCGCCGGCGATCCAGCCCTCCGAGAGGGCCCTGAGCAGGGCCGGCTGGCGGATGACGGCGCCGCGCGAGACGTCGATCAGGTATGCGGTGTCCTTGAGTCTGCGGAGTTCCGGCTCGCCGATCAGGCCGCGGGTTTCCGGGGTCAGGATGCAGTGAATGGAGACGAAGTCGGAGCGATCCAGCAGCTCCTCCAGCGACACCGCCCGGGCCCCGTATCCGGCGACCGACTCCCCGGGGACGTAGGGGTCGCAGTAAATGCGTTCCATGCCGAAGCCGCCGGCCCGCCGGCACATGGCCCGCCCGATGTTGCCGAAGCCGATCAATCCCAGCGTCTTGGCGGCGAGATCGACGCCGATGAATTCCGGCGACGGCCACACCCAGGCGGTTTCCCTGGTCGCCCGGTCGATCTGCACGATCCTGCGGGCCAGGCAGATCATCAGGGCGAAGGCGTGATCGGCCACCGTCTCGGACCCGTACTCCGGGCAGTTGACGACCATGACGTTGCGCCGGGTGGCGGCGTCGATGTCGATGTTGTCGACGCCGACGCCGTACTTGACGATGGCCTTGAGGGTGTCCGATGCCTCGATCACCCGGGCCGAAATGGTCGGAAAGAAGGAATGGACGATCAGGTCGGCGCCGACGGCGGCGGCAGCCAGCGTCTCTTCGTCCCAGGCCGGCGGCGTCACCACCTCGGCGAGGGTCGCCAGACGGGCGAGGTCGTCCTCGCCGATGCGGACCTCGGTGTCGGTTCTCAGGATCTTCGGTTTGGCGGCAACGGACATGCACTCTCCCCACGGCGAACGGCTGATGTTTACCCCGGAGGGACAAGGGGGGGTGTCCCCCCGGCCCTTTGGTATGCGGGGGACGCCCCCGCGGCCTCCACTATGGGCAGGGCCCCGTTCACGCGCAACGGGGAAAGGGACGGGTGGAACCGGGGGCGGCGCAATAGGTGCGTGATTTATGCGCCGGAATTTCGTATAAGGAGCGGTAAGCGTCCTCCATCCCGTGGGGGACGAACAAGGTTTCCCGAGGACGGCGCCGAAGCCCCGAACGGTGCATGGGAAACCTTGGAAATGCGGTATTCCACCCCAAATGAAAATACATGGTATGTGGCGTGCGGTGACAAGACGCGAAAGCCATCCGTGTTGCCTGACGACTCCGATTTCGGCCCGGCCCGCACCGGCGCCCGTGATGGCGGGCCATGGCGGCGCCTCCTCGCCGGCGCCCTGGCCGTCGGCCTCCTGCTGGCGCCCGCCTTCGCCGCCCAGGACGACCCGCGCCTGGACGGGCTGTTCACGCGCCTCAAGGCGGCCCATGACGAGGCCGAAGTCGAGCGCCTGACCGGGGCGATCTGGTCCATCTGGCACCAGTCCGGGCGGGGCGTGGTGGATGCGCAGATGCAAGAGGGGGAGTGGTATATGCGCCTCGGCAGCCTGGGTTCGGCGCTGGACGATTTTTCCGCCGCCGTCGCCTGGGCGCCCGACTTCGCCGAGGCTTGGCACAAGCGGGCCACGGTCCATTTCCTGATGGGCAATTACCCGGAATCGATCGCCGACCTGCACCGGACCCTCGACCTCGAGCCGCGCCACTTCGGGGCGCTCGGCGGCCTCGCCCTGATCTATCTGAAGCTGAACGAGGAGCGCGCCGCGCTCGCCGCCATGGAGAAGGCGCTGGAGATCAACCCCCACCTCCCGCGCACCCGCCGGAAGGTCCAGGAACTCCACGACAGGCTGGACGGCAAGAAGCTCTGACGGCGGCGGGGCGTTTGCACCCGGCGACAAAAGCGGTGCCCAACCCCCCTGACGGGTTTGTGATCAACGGCCCGGTTGGCCGTGGCGCGCGCGTTCGCTATGGTGGCCCGTGTGATGGCATGGAAACGCGTGGCAATCGTGGCGGCGGTGGTGCTCGCGCTGGGCGGCGCGGCGGCCGCCGTGCTCAGCGGGATATCGGCCATGGCCCACGACTGGCGCACGGCCAGCCATGAAGCGGCCGGCATCGCTCCCGATCCGGCGACGACGCCGGAAGCCGTGGCCCAGGTTTACGTGGCCCGGGCCTGGGGCTGGCGCGGCACCTTCGGCGTGCACAGCTGGGTGGCGGTCAAGCCCTCCGGCGCGCCCGCCTTCACCCGCTACGAGGTGATCGGCTGGCGGGTCCTGCACGGGGGAGGTCCGGCGCTGACCATCTCCAACCGGCCGGCCGACGCCCGCTGGTTCGGGTCCATGCCGGTGCTCATCGCCGAGGTGCGCGGCGACGGCGTCGACGCGATCATCGCGCGCATCGGCGCCGCCGCCAGAAGCTACCCCTATGCCAACGAATACCGGGTGTGGCCGGGCCCCAACTCCAACACCTTTACCGCCCACGTCGGCCGCGCCGTGCCCGAGTTTAAGATGGACCTGCCGCCGACCGCCATCGGCAAGGATTACCTGACCAACGGCTCGGTGTTCGCCGCCGCGCCCAGCGGCACCGGGTTCCAGGTTTCCCTGTTCGGAATCCTCGGCGTGCTCGCCGCGATCGAGGAGGGCCTGGAGATCAACGTGCTCGGCCTCACCTTCGGCATCGACCCCAAGGACCTGGCCCTGAAGTTGCCCCTCGCCGGGCGCATCGGACCCGGCATTTAGTTCACAATAGAATGGTACTAGGTGCCGCCAATACGGAGGCGTCATGAGCATCTGGGGCAAGGTCATCGGAGGCGTGGCCGGGTTCGCCATCGGCGGGCCCTTCGGCGCGCTTCTCGGCGCCTTCGCCGGGCACGCGGTGGACCGGGCCAGGACCGGGACCGGCGCCGGGGCCGGGGAGACCGGCGCCACCGCCGACCGCCAGGTCGCCTTCACCATGGCCGTCATCGTGCTCGGGGCCAAGATGGCCAAGGCCGACGGCCGCGTCACCCGGAACGAGATCGCCGCGTTCAAACAGATCTTCCGCATCCCGCCCGAGGAGATGACCGGGGTGGGGAAGCTGTTCAACGCCGCCGCCGAGGACGCCACCGGGTTCGAACCCTATGCCCGGCAGATCGCCCGCATGTTCGCCCGTGAACCGGCGGTGCTGGAGGAGCTGCTGGGCGGGCTCTTCCACATCGCCAGGGCGGACGGCGCGGTGCATACCGGCGAGCTGGAATACCTGCGCCAGGTGGGCGCCATCTTCGGCTTCGAGGGCCAGGCCTTCGAGCGCATCCGCGCCCAGCACATGGGCGCCGCCGCGGCCGACCCGTACCAGGTGCTGGGCCTCACCGGCGACGCCACGGACGCCGAGGTGAAGACGGCGTACCGCAAGCGCAGCCGGGAATACCACCCGGACACCCTGATCGCCCAGGGCCTGCCCCAGGAGTTCATCGACCTGGCGACCGAGAAGATGGCGGCCATCAACACGGCGTATGACCGCATCGAAAAGGAGCGCGGGCTGCGCTAGGGGCGGGAGAGGGAAGGCCGCCGATGGCCGACAACGGGAGATACGAATCCCCCAACCACGACGCCCGGCCCGGCGGCGCGGCCATCGATATATTGGTCCTGCACTACAGCGGCATGGAGACGGCGGACGCGGCCCTGGGGCGCCTGTGCGACCCGGCGGCCAGGGTCAGCGCCCACTACCTGATCGACGAGGACGGCGCCGTCCACCAACTGGTGGCCGAGGAGCGCCGGGCCTGGCACGCCGGCGTCGCCTGGTGGCGGGGCTCGCGCGACGTCAACGGCCGCTCGCTGGGCATCGAGCTGGTCAACCCGGGCCACGAGTTCGGCTACCGCCCCTTCGCCGAGGCGCAGATGGCGGCGCTCGAAGACCTGGCGCGGGACATCCTCGCCCGCCACCCCATCGAGGCGCGCAACGTGGTCGGCCATTCCGACGTGGCGCCCCGGCGCAAGCTTGACCCGGGCGAGCTGTTCGACTGGCGGCGCCTGGCGGCGGCCGGCATCGGGCTGTGGCCGGAAAGCGCGCCAGCGGACGAGGCGGACGCGGACGCTAACGAGGTCAAGGCCATGCTCGCCGACTTCGGCTACGAAACCGACGACCTGGGGATGACGGTGATGGCCTTCCAGCGCCACTTCCGCCCCGGGCGCGTTGACGGCATCGCCGATCCCGAAACCGTGGGGCGGCTCAGGGGCCTGCTGGCCCTGTGCCGGTGACGCAACCCTTGACGGGAGGCCGGGACGGACTACCCTTAAAGACGCCAGACGGCCGGATGGCCGCCTTCCGCGTCCCTCGCGGGCGCGGGGGGAGGAAAGTCCGGGCTCCACGGAAACACGGTGCCGGGTAACCCCCGGCGGGGGCGACCCCAGGGAAAGTGCCACAGAAAGCAAACCGCCCGTCGAAGCCCTCCGGGGCGAAGGCGGGCAAGGGTGAAAGGGTGCGGTAAGAGCGCACCGCGCCCCCGGCAACGGGGGCGGCAGGGTAAACCCCACCGGGAGCAAGACCAAGTAGGGACGGCGCGCCGGGGCCTTGTCCGTCAGGACGCAGGAACCGGCAGGCGGGTTTTCGCGCCGCCGTCCGGGTAGGTCGCGCGAGGCGTCCGGTAACGGGCGTCCCAGATGAATGGCCATCGTCCGCCTCGGCGGATACAGAACCCGGCTTACAGGCCGTCTGGCGCTTTCCTTTCCGCCGTCGTGCATAGCCGAACGCCGGATCCCCGAGGCGTGAATGGACCGAAACGCCGGGGATCGCCGAAGACGGGATAGGGTGCTGAGCGCTTACTGAATTCCCGGCGCACCTCCGCGTACCTCCGCGCACCTCGGCGCCCTCGGCGTTGAAAAAATTTCAAACGCCGAGGACGCAGAGGAACGCTAATAGACGACGCGCGATCACGGGTATTTCCGAAATCAGCGCCGTCTTGCGTACCCCATCCGACAAGGCCCGGAATTGCCGGATTCACGTAAAAAAGGGGTGATAGCGCCAGGGGCTTGCCCGGCGCCGGCGCCGGCGCCCGTTTCGCCGGCGCACGGCCGGGGGAAGCTTAAGTCCGAGCCGGCCGGTCACGCCCCGGTTGCCACTAAAAGAACATACGAAGAACATAAAATTGCCCAAATTTCTTGCTTAATAGGACGCCACAATCCTTGGGGAATTTTTAACCTTTTCTCCGCAACATGTAGCGCGGGCTCCGAAGATTTTGGCAACACTTCATGGGGCCAAGTAAAACCACAGTATCCCATTGACGCCCATGGTTTCCCATGATATCCCAATATGGCCCAATAAATGTGTCTAAAGGGGAGGCACCGCGTAGGGCGGGACCCCGGCGAATGCCGGGGCGGGGAACGGGTTCTCGGGGGTCGGCATGGGGCTGCTGGTCGGCAGGTACGTCAACCGTATCGACAAGAAGGGACGGATTTCCGTTCCCAAGCCCTTTCGCGATACCTTCCGGGACCAGGACTTCGCCGGGCTGTACGCGTATCCCCTGTTCAAATATCCGGCCATCGAGGCGTGCGACGAGGACTTCATGGTCCGCGTCAGCGCCAGCCTCGAGGACCTGGACATGTTCTCCGAGGACCACGACGACCTGGCCGCCATCATCCTGGAGAACGCCCATCCCCTGCCCTTCGATCCCGAGGGCCGCATCGTGCTGCCCAAGGTGCTGATCGAGCACGCGGGCCTGGCCGGCGAGGCCCTGTTCGTCGGCCGCGGCGCGCGCCTGCAGATCTGGGAGCCCAAGGCCTACGACGCCAACCACGACCAGGCATTGGAGCGTGCCCGGTCGCGCGGCGCCACCCTGCGCCTGCGCCGAGACCGGGACGAGGAAGCGTAGCCGTGTCCGCGCCCGCCCACACGCCGGTGATGCTGCGCCACGTGCTGGACGTTCTGGCCCCGCGCGACGGCGCCATCTACGTCGACGCCACCTTCGGCGCCGGGGGATATTCGGAAGCCGTCCTCAAGGCCGCCCGGTGCACGGTCTGGGGCATCGACCGCGACCCCGACGCGGCAAGCAGCGGCGCTCCCATGGAGCGCCGGTATCCGGGCCGCTTCACGGTCATCCACGGGCGCTACGGCGACATGACGGGGCTGCTCGGCGGCCTCGGCGTCGACCGGGTGGACGGCGTCGCCCTGGATCTGGGCCTGTCGTCGACGCAGCTGGACGCTCCGGCGCGCGGCTTTTCCTTCCAGGCCGACGGCCCCCTCGACATGCGCATGGACAAAGTGGGAAGGACCGCGGCCGACGTGGTCAACCACTCGGGCGAAAAGGAACTCGCCGACATCATCTATCGGTACGGCGGGGAACGGGCATCCCGGCGCGTCGCCCGGGCCATCGTCGAGGCGCGCGCCGAGGCGCCGATCACCCGGACCCGCCAGTTGGCCGGCCTGGTGCGCCGCGTCGTCTCCCGGTCCCGGGACGGCATCGATCCCGCCACCCGCACCTTCCAGGCGCTCCGCATTTACGTCAACGACGAGCTCGGCGAGCTCGACCGGGGCCTGTCGGCGGCGGAAACCCTGCTCGGCCCCGGGGGCCGTCTGGCCGTGGTCTCCTTCCATTCCCTGGAGGACAGGACGGTCAAGCATTTCCTGAGGACCCGCAGCGGCGCCGCGCCCCGGCCATCGCGCCACGTCCCCGGTCCCGCGGAGGCGCCGCCGCCGCCCAGTTTCCGCCTCCTCGGCCGCGGCGTCGCCAAGCCCTCGGCGGACGAGATCGCCGCCAATCCGCGCGCCCGCTCGGCGCGCCTCAGGGCCGCCGAACGTACCGCCGAGCCGCCGTGGACCGGCGCCCTGCGGGGAGGCCCGGCATGATGCGACGGACCACGGTGCTGTTCGTCTTCCTGGCCGCCGCGTTGAGCCTGGCCCTGTTCTCGCTCAAGTACCAGATGCAGGACCTGGAGGACGAGTTCGCCGGCCTGAACCGCTCCATCCTGGCCGAGCGGCGGGCCATGCACGTGCTCGAGGCGGAATGGAGCTATCTCAACGATCCCGAGCGCCTGGGCGCCCTGGCCGTGCGGTACCTGGGGCTGCGCCCCCTGGAATCGGAGCAGTTGGGCGCCCTCGCCACGCTGTCGGTGCTTCCGTCGGGCCCGGAAGGCGCCCCTAAGACCAACGTCGCGGACCGGAACACGCCGCGTCTTCCCACACCACCGATCGGCGGAAGGGTGATCCGGTGACAGAGGGCGAGATGTCCCGTTCCATCCACGCGGAAGCCTGGCAACGGCACCGGATCCGCCTTGAGGGCACCCGCAAGCAGGCCCTGGAAACGGGGCGCAACCGCCTGCTGGTGACCAGCGTCGTCTTCGCGCTGGCCTTTCTTACCATCGCCGGGCGCCTGGTCGACCTGACCCTGCTCGGCGCCGCCGCCGAGGCCCGCCTGACGGCCGTCGCCCCGGCCCTTGCCGCGACCGGCGGGCGCGCCGACATCACCGACCGCAACGGCGTCGTCCTGGCGACCAGCCTGCCCACCGTTTCGCTTTACGCCGACCCCACCGAGGTGCTCGACGCGGAAGAGGCCGCCGACAAGCTGGTGCGTGTCCTGCCCGGCCTGGAGCGGTCCGAGGTGCTGGCCAAGCTGACCTCCCGGGGGCGCTTCGTCTGGCTGCGCCGCACCCTGACCCCGACCCAGCAGTACGCGGTCAACCGCCTCGGCATCCCCGGCCTCGCCTTCCAGCGCGGCGAGCACCGGGTCTACCCCCACGGGCGGACGGCGGCGCATCTGCTTGGCTTCACCGACGTGGACGGCCGCGGCATCGCCGGCCTGGAACGGCGTTTCGACGAAACCCTGCGCCTGGGCGGACCCTTGCGGCTGTCGGTCGACCTTCGCCTGCAGGCGATGCTGCGCGACGAGCTCTCCGCCGCCTTTGTCGGGTCCCGGGCGCTGGGCGCCGCCGGGCTGGTGCTCGACGTGAAGACCGGCGAGATCCTGGCGCTTGCCTCCCTGCCCGACTTCGACCCCAACCTGCCCGCCACCGCCGGCGGAGAGGCCGGTTTCAACCGGGTGACCAAGGGCGTCTACGAGATGGGCTCCACCTTCAAGCTGTTCACCACGGCCATGGCCCTGGACAGCGGCACGGTGACGCTCAGCGACGGGTATGACGCCAGCCGGCCCATCCGCGTCGCCCGCTTCACCATCACCGACTTCCACGGCCGCAACCGGTGGCTGTCGGTGCCGGAAATCCTGGTCTATTCGTCCAATATCGGGGCCGCCAAGATGGCCCTGGACGTGGGCGCCCAGATCCAGCGGTTCTATCTCGAAAACTTCGGGCTGCTCAGCCGTTCGGCCATCGAGCTGCCCGAGGTGGCGGCGCCGCTGACTCCGGCGCGGTGGCGCGAAATCAACACCATGACCATCGGATTCGGCCACGGCATCGCCGTCACCCCGCTGCAGGTGGCGGGGGCCGTGGCCACCGTGGTCAACGGCGGCGTCCGGCATCCGACGACCCTGCTGCGCCGGCCCGTCGGCGCCCAGCCGGCAGGCAGGCGGGTGTTGTCCGCGGCCACGTCGCGGCAGATGCGCGCGCTGATGCGCCTGGTCGTGCTCCGCGGCACCGGCGGGGCGGCGCGGGCGCCGGGCTACAGGGTCGGCGGCAAGACGGGAACCGCCGACAAACCGGAGGGCGGCAGATATCGCCGCGACGCCTCGATTTCGTCTTTCGTCGGCGCCTTCCCCATGAACGCGCCCCGCTATGTGATGCTGGTCCTGCTCGACGAGCCCAAGGGCACCGACGGCAAGGCCGCCACCGGGGGCCGGGTCGCCGCGCCGGTGGTCGCCCGGATGGTGCGGCGCATGGCGCCCCTTGTCGGCTTCGCCCCGGTCCCCGGGGAAGAGACGCCGACAGGCGCGCACCCGCTGCTCGCTTCCCTCAACCCCCCGCCGGCGAAGGTCCGGGAGCAACGCCTTGCGGCTCATTGATCTTGTCGAAGGAGACGATTCCCAGGTGGCACTAAGAGCGATAAGCAAGGATACGGACATCGTCGGTCTGACATGTGATTCGCGCCTCGTCGAGCCCGGATTCCTCTTTGCCGCGCTGGCCGGCGCCCGCGCCGACGGCCGGGCTTTCATCCCCGAGGCGATGCGCCGCGGCGCGGCGGCCGTGCTGGCGCCGCCCGGCACCCGCATCGAAACCCGGGAGCCCCCGGTTCCCCTGCTCGTCGACGACAATCCGCGCCGCCGTTTCGCCCTCATGGCGGCGCGGTTCTTCGCTTCCCAGCCGCCCACGGTGGCCGCGGTAACCGGAACCAACGGCAAGACCTCGGTGGTGTCCTTTCTGCGCCAGGTGTGGACGCGGCTGGGCCGCCAGGCCGCCGGCCTGGGCACCCTCGGCATCGCCGCCCCCGGGGGGACACGGGGGGTGTCCCCCCGGCAACGATATGCGGGGGACGCCCCCGCCGCCCCCGGGTTGGAGACCGCCGGCAGCCTGACCACCCCCGACCCGGTGGAGTTGCACCGCATTCTCGCCGACCTGGCCGGGCGCGGCGTCGAGTGCCTGGCCATGGAGGCCTCCAGCCACGGCCTCGCCCAGTACCGCCTGGACGGGGTGCGCGTGACGGCCGCCGCGTTCACCAATTTGTCCCGGGACCACCTGGATTACCACGGCTCCATGGACTCGTACCTGGAGGCGAAGACGCGGCTGTTCTCCGACATCATGGGCGCCGGCGGCGTGGCGGTGGTGAACGCGGACCCGCCGTATGGCGAGGCCGTCAGGGCCGCCTGCGCGGCCAGGGGACAGCGCATCATCACCTACGGCGCCCGCGGCGACGACATTCGCCTGGAGGACGCCCAGCCGCTGGCCGAAGGGCAGAGGTTGCGCCTCACCGTCATGGGCCGGGCCCATACGCTCACCCTGCCCCTGGTCGGCGCCTTCCAGGCCGAAAACGCGCTCTGCGCCCTCGGCCTGGCGCTCGCCTGCGGCGAGGACGAGAGCCGCGCCGTGGCCGCCCTGGAGGGCCTGGACGGGGCGCCGGGACGGGTCCAGAGGATCGCCGGCCACCCCGCCGGCGCCGCCGTTTTCGTCGACTACGCCCACACGCCGGACGCCCTCGCCAACGTGCTCGAGGCCCTGCGGCCCCACGCCCGGGGACGCCTCTTCGTCGTCTTCGGGTGCGGCGGCGACCGCGATGCCGGCAAGCGGCCCCAGATGGGGCGCACGGCATGCGCGCTGGCCGACGTGGTCATCGTCACCGACGACAACCCGCGCGGCGAGGACGCGGCGCGCATCCGCCGCCACATCCTGGCCGCCTGCGAAGGCGCGCGCGACATCGCGGACCGGGGCCAGGCCATCGCCGCCGCGGTCGCCGAGTTGCGGCCCGGCGACCTGTTGGTGGTCGCCGGCAAGGGACACGAGCAGGGCCAGATCGTCGGCGACGAGGTGCGGCCCTTCGACGACGCCGAAGTCGTCAGCGCCGCCATCGGGGAGCTCGGACGATGACGGGCGGAGACAAGGACCGGGACATCCTGTGGACGTCGGCGAAAGCGGCGGAAGCGACCGGCGGCCGCGGCGGCGCCACCTGGGAAGCCACCGGCGTCTCCATCGACACCCGTACGCTCAGGCCCGGCGACCTGTTCGTCGCCATCAAGGGACCCCGGTTCGACGGGCACGACTTTCTCGCCGAGGCGCGGGGCGCCGCCGCCGCCGTCGTCGAACGGGCGCCGAGCGGGGCCGCGGACATGCCGCTGCTTGTCGTCGTCGACACCCTGGCGGCGCTCGAGGACCTGGGGGCGGCGGCCCGCGCGCGCACCGACGGGCGCATCATCGCGGTGACCGGGAGCGTCGGCAAGACAGGGGTCAAGGAGGCGCTGAAAACGGTGCTCGGCGGCCAGGGGCCGACGAGCGCCAGCAAGGGAAGCCTCAACAACAAATGGGGCCTGCCCCTGAGCCTCGCCCGCATGCCGGCGGACACCGCCTTCGGCGTTTTCGAAATCGGCATGAACCATCCCGGAGAGATCGAACCCATGTCCCGGCTGGTGCGTCCCCATGTGGCCGTGATCACCACCGTGGAGGCCGTGCACAGCGCCTTTTTCGATACCGTCGAGCAGATCGCCGACGCCAAGGCGGAGGTGTTCGCCGGCATGGAGCCCGGCGGCGTCGCCGTGCTCAACCGCGACAATCCCCATTTCGACCGCCTTGCCGCCGCCGCCAGGGCGCAGGGCGTAGACACCATCCTCAGCTTCGGCCGGCATGCGGACGCCGGCGTGCGTCTGGTCGAGTCCTCCCCGGATGGCGAAGGGTCGCGCATCCTGGCCAATGTATCCGGAGACGACGTGGCCTGCCGCGTCGGCATCGCCGGCCGCCACTGGGTGATGAACGGCCTCGCCGTCCTGGCGGCGGTCGCCGCCGCCGGCGGAGACGTTTCCCGGGCCGCCGCCGACCTCGATCGCCTCACGGCGCTCCCCGGGCGCGGTCAACGCCATGGCGTGGGCATCGCCGGCGGACGGTTCGAGCTCATCGACGAAAGCTACAACGCCAGCCCCGCTTCCATGGGCGCCGCCATCGAGGTGCTCGGCCAGGCGCGCCCGGGCCCCGGCGGGCGGCGCATCGCCGTGCTCGGCGACATGCTCGAGTTGGGCGCCGCCTCGCCGGAGGCCCATGCGGCCCTGGCCGGTCCCCTGGAGGAGCACGGCATCGATGTGGTGTTCACGGCGGGGACCGACATGGCGCACCTGTGGGACGCCCTGCCGCGTCCCTTGCGCGGCGGCCACGCCGCCGATTCCCAGATGCTGGCCCCCATGGTGACGGCGGCGGTGCGGCCCGGCGACGTGATCGTCGTCAAGGGGTCGGCGGGCTCGCGCACCGGCCTGATCGTGCGGTCGCTGCTGAAGCTGGAGTCCGGCGACGACACGGGGGCGCCGCAACGCGCCGTCAACGACGACTAGGGACGGAACGGGCCGATGCTGTTCCATTTCCTCTATCCGCTGTCCGATCAGTTCGCGGTGCTGAACGTTTTCCGGTACCTCACCTTCCGCACCGGCGGCGCCGTGATCACGGCGCTCGTGCTCAGCTTCGTTTTCGGACCGGTGCTCATCCGGACATTGCGCACCCGCCAGAACGGCGGCCAGCCGATCCGCGCCGATGGCCCCGAAAGTCACTTCACCAAGCAGGGCACGCCGACGATGGGCGGTTTCCTGATCCTGTTCGCGCTGACGGTGGCCACGGCGTTGTGGGCGGACCTGACCAACGGCTACGTGTGGGTGGCCCTGGGGGTGACCATCACGTACGGCACCATCGGTTTCCTGGATGACTACCTGAAGGTGATGCACCGCAACAGCGTCGGCCTGTCGTCCAGGCTGAAACTGGTGTTGCAGGCGGCGATCGCCGTCGCCGCCGGCCTGTGGATCATGCAGCTGCTGCCGCAGCCCCTGAGCACCACCCTGGCCGTGCCCTTTTTCAAGAGCCTGCTGATCGACCTCGGATGGATGTTCCTGGTCCTGGCGGTGGTGGTCATGGTGGGGGCGTCCAACGCCGTCAACCTGACCGACGGCCTGGACGGGCTGGCCATCGTTCCGGTGATGATCGCCGCCGGCGTCTTCGCCATGATCTCCTATCTGGTGGGCAACGCCGTCTTCTCCGGGTATCTGCAGATCCACTACGTGCCCGGCAGCGGCGAGCTGGCCGTGTTCCTCGGCGCCCTGGTCGGCGGCGGTCTGGGATTCCTGTGGTTCAACGCGCCGCCGGCCAAGGTGTTCATGGGAGACACGGGCTCGCTCGCCCTCGGCGGGGCCCTGGGCGCCATCAGCGTCATCATCAAGCACGAGCTGGTGCTGGCCATTGTCGGCGGGCTGTTCGTGTTGGAGACCGTTTCGGTGATCGTCCAGGTGATCTCGTTCAAGCTCACCGGCAGGCGGGTTTTCCGCATGGCGCCGCTGCACCATCACTTCGAGCAGAAGGGCTGGGCCGAGTCGACCATCGTCATCCGCTTCTGGATCATCGCCACCATCCTGGCCCTGGCCGGCCTCGCCACCCTGAAGCTGCGGTGAGGGACGGCCGATGATCCCCATGTTCCCCTTCGCCGGTCTTCCCGTTGCCGTCTTCGGGCTCGGCCGCTCGGGCCTGTCGGCGGCGCGGGCGCTGGTCGAGGCCGAGGCCGATGTGTGGGCCTGGGACGACAGCGAGGACGCCCGCGCCGAGGCCCGCAAGGCCGACATTCCCCTGGTCGACCTGTACCGCTGCAACTGGCGTGAGCTGACCACCCTGGTCCTCAGCCCCGGTATTCCCCAACACCAACCCGACGCGCATCCGGTGGTCACCATGGCCCGCGCCGCCGGCCTCGAGGTCATCGGCGACACCGAGTTGCTGGTCCGCTCCCAGCGCAACGCGGCTTTCATCGGGATCACCGGCACCAACGGCAAGTCCACCACCACCGCCCTCATCGGGCACATCCTGCAGGTCTCGGGCCGCGAAGCGGAAGTGGGCGGCAACCTGGGCGTTCCGGCGCTCGACCTCTATCCCCTGGGCGAAGAGGGGGCCTATGTGCTGGAGATGTCGTCCTTCCAGCTCGAGCTGACCGTGTCGATCACCTTCGACGTGGCGGTGCTGCTCAATATCAGCCCCGATCACCTGGACCGCCACGGCACCATGGACGACTACGTTGCCGCCAAAAGGCTGATTTTCCACCGCCAGACGGCGCCGCGCACGGCGGTGGTCGGCGTCGACGACGATCACTCCCGGGCCGTCTACGAGGATCTCAAGGCCGAGGGCGACCAGGTGGTGATTCCCATTTCCGGTACCCAGCTCATCGCCGGCGGCGTCTACGTCATCGACGGGATGCTCCACGACGACACCGAGGGCCAGGCGGTGCCGGTGCTCGACCTGAAGGGGGTGCCGACGCTGCCCGGCGCGCACAACTGGCAGAACGCCGCCGCCGCCTACGCCGCCGCCAAGGCCGCCGGCGCCCAGCCCCATGCGATCATGGCCTGCATGCAGAGCTACCCGGGACTGGTCCACCGCCAGGAGCAGGTAGCGGTTGTCGACGGCGTTACCTACATCAATGACAGTAAGGCCACCAACGCGGATGCCGCGGCCAAGGCGCTCGCCTGCTACGACACCATCTACTGGATCGCCGGCGGCCGGTCCAAAGAGGGCGGGCTGGAGGCGCTGGAACCCCATCTCGACCGGCTGCGCCACGCTTTCCTCATTGGCGAGGCGGCGGAGGCCTTCGCCAAGGCCCTTGAGGCCCGGGTGGCGACCACCCTGTCGGGGACCCTGGCCGCCGCCGTCGGGCAGGCCCGGGCCCTGGCGCTGGAGGACGGAGCCGACCGCGCGGTGGTGTTGCTGTCGCCGGCGTGCGCGTCGTTCGACCAGTTCAAGGACTTCGAGGCGCGCGGCGAGGCTTTCCGCGACCTGGTGGAAGCGCTGCCGGGGAAGCACGAGGACCCGTACGAGGACGACCCCGGTGCATCCGGGGATCGGCGGACGGAGGGGGCCGGGGAGCGAACGCGATGAGCACCTTCGCCCGTACCGATACCAGTCTCCTTGGCCGTTGGTGGTGGACGGTCGACCGCTGGACCCTGGCCGCGGTGGTGGCCATCGCCGCCGTCGGCGCGGTGCTGACCATGGCCGCCTCGCCGCCGGCGGCCGAGCGCATCGGCCTCGACGCCTTCCACTTCGCGCGCCGCCAGTTCGTTTTCCTGCCCGTGGCGCTGGCGGTGATGTTCGGCACCTCTCTTCTGGCGCCCAGGGGCGTCCGCCGGCTGGCCGTGTTCGGCTGCGCCGCCGCCTTGGGGCTGATGGTGGTGACCCTTTTCGCCGGCGAGGCGATCAACGGCGCCACCCGCTGGATCCCGTTGGGCGACTTTTCCCTGCAGCCGTCCGAGTTCGTCAAGCCCAGCTTCGCGGTGATCGCCGCCTGGATGTTGACGGAGCGGCGCCTGGACGAGCGCTTTCCCGGCTACCGGATTGCCGCCGGGCTGTTCGCGCTGGTGGTCGGGCTCCTGCTGATGCAGCCGGATGTGGGCATGGCCGTCGTCGTCGCCGGCGTGTTGGGCGTGCAGCTTTTCCTGGTCGGATTGTCGATGACGCTGGTGGTCGGGATTGCGGTCGTCTTCCTGGGCGGCGGCGTCGGCGCCTACTTCGCCTTCGATCATGTCCAGGCCCGCGTCGATCGCTTCCTCGACCCCCTGGCCGCGGACGGCTATCAGGTCACCCAGGCGCTCCAGGCCTTCCACGACGGAGGCCTGTTCGGGCGCGGCCCGGGGGAAGGGCACATCAAGGAGATGTTGCCCGACGCCCACGCCGATTTCATTTTCGCCGTCGCCGGCGAGGAATTCGGCCTCGTCGCCTGCCTTGTCATCGTCGGGCTGTTCGCCTTCGTCGTGCTGCGCGGGTTTTCCCGGGTGCTCAGGGACAACGACCTGTTCGTCCTCCTCGCCGTCGCCGGCCTGCTCGCCCAGTTCGGCCTGCAGGCCATCATCAACATGGCCTCCACCATCCACCTGATGCCGCCCAAGGGCATGACGCTGCCGTTCATCTCCTATGGCGGGTCGTCCACCGTGGCCATGGCCTATGCCATGGGCATGGTTCTGGCGCTGACGCGGCAGCGCGCCGACATGCACGTGCACGAATTCATGGAAGCGCCGGCGCGCCAGGGAGCGTTCGGATGACGGCCCCGCGGACGCACCTGGTGGTGTTGGCCGCCGGCGGCACCGGCGGACACGTGTTCCCGGCCGAGGCCCTGGCCGCCGAGCTGGCCGGGCGCGGTGTCCGCCTGGCCCTGGTTACCGACCGCCGGGGCGGCATCCTGGGCGGGGACCTCGGCGCCGTCGAGACCCACCGTATCCGGGCCGGGGCCGTCGCCGGGAAGAGTATTGTCGCCCGCCTGCGCAGCACCCCGGAACTGGCCTGGGGCACCATGCAGGCACGGGCCCTGCTGAAGCGGCTCGCGCCGGATGCCGTGATCGGCTTCGGCGGCTACGCTTCGGTGCCGACCATGCTCGCCGCCAGCTTCGCCGGCCTGCGCACCGCCATCCACGAACAGAACGCCGTGCTCGGCCGCGCCAACCGGCTGCTGGCCCGCCGTGTGGGGCGCATCGCCACCTCCTTCGAGGTCGCGGAAGGCCTGCCCCAGGATGCCGCGGCCAAGGTCACCCGCACCGGCATGCCGGTGCGCCCCGGGATCGCCGCCATGGGCGGGCGGCCCTACCCCACCCTGGCCGGGGATGGCCCGGTGCGCCTGTTCGTCTTCGGCGGCAGCCAGGGCGCCCGCGTGTTCAGCGACGTGGTGCCCGAGGCCGTGGGCCGGCTTGCCGGGACCTGGCGCCGCCGCCTGCGCATCTCCCAGCAGTGCCGCCCCGAGACCCTGGACGACACCCGCGGCGCCTATGGCAAGCTGGGCGTGGAGGCGGAGCTCTCCACCTTCTTCGCCGACGTGCCCGAGCGCCTGGCGGCGGCGCACCTGATCATCGCCCGCGCCGGCGCCTCGACGGTGGCGGAATGCACGGCGGTGGGGCGCCCCGCCGTCTTCGTGCCCTATCCGTTCGCCATCGACGACCATCAGACCGTCAACGCCCGGTGCGTGGACGAAGCCGGCGCCGGCTGGGTAATGCCCGAGGACGGGTTCACGCCCGAGGCCCTGGCGGCGCGGCTCGAGTCCCTGTTCGGCCTGCCGGCGGTCCTGGAACGGGCCGCCGCCTCGGCGCGGGCCGCCGGGCTGGACGACGCGGCGGCGCGCCTGGCCGACCTGGTGTTCCAGTTGCTGCCCTCCAACGGCGAGCCCGAGACCCGGAGGGAAGCGGCATGAGGGCGCTTCCCCTTTCCATCGGCACCATCCATTTCGTCGGCATCGGCGGCATCGGCATGAGCGGCATCGCCGAGGTGCTGCACAACCTCAACTATTCGATCCAGGGCAGTGACCTTGGCGACAACGCCAACGTCAAGCGCCTGCGCGCCCTCGGCATTCCGATCGCCGTCGGCCACCGGGAAGAGAACCTGGGCGAGGCCCAGGTCGTCGTCATCTCGTCGGCGGTGAAGCCCGACAATCTGGAGGTCGTCGCCGCCCGCAAGCGCCTGATGCCGGTGGTGCGCCGGGCCGAGATGCTGGGCGAGCTGATGCGCCTGAAGTGGTCCATCGCCGTCGGCGGCACCCACGGCAAGACGACCACGACGTCGCTCATCGCGGCGCTGCTGGACGCCGCCGGGATGGACCCGACGGTCATCAACGGCGGCATCATCAACGCCTGGGGGTCGAACGCCCGCCTCGGCGGCGGCGACTGGGTGGTGGCCGAGGCCGACGAATCGGACGGCACCTTCCTCACGCTTCCGGCGACCATCGCCGTGGTCACCAACATCGACCCTGAACACCTGGACCACTACGGCACCTTCGAAGCGCTGTGCGGCGCCTTCGACGGCTTCGTCGAAAACATCCCGTTTTACGGTTTCGCCGTGCTCTGCATCGACCATGCCGAGGTCCAGGCGATGATCCCCAGGGTCTCGGACCGCCGGGTCGTCACCTATGGCTTCAGCCCCCAGGCGGACGTCCGCGGCGTCGATCTGGAATCGGGCGCGGACGGAATGCGCTTCAACGTGGTCATCACCGACCGTATCGCGGACACGAGCCGGACGCTCACGGACCTGCGCCTGGCCATGCTCGGGGCCCACAACGTGCAGAACGCGCTGGCCGCGGTCGCCATCGCCAGCGAAATGAACATCGAGGACGCCGTGCTGCGCCGGGCGCTCGCCGAATTCGAAGGCGTCAACCGCCGTTTCACCAAGACCGGCACGGTCGACGGCATCACCGTGATCGACGACTACGGCCACCATCCCGTCGAGATCGCCGCGGTCCTGGAGACGACGCGCGCCGCCACCGAAGGCCAGGTCATCGCCGTGGTCCAGCCACACAGGTATTCGCGTCTCCGGGACTGCTTCGAAGAGTTCTGCACCTGCTTCAACGACGCCGACGTGGTGGTGGTGGCCCACGTCTATGCGGCCGGCGAGGACCCCATCGAGGGCTTTGACCGGGATGGCCTGGTCGACGGGTTGCGCTCCCGCGGGCACCGCTCGGTGGTGCCCCTGGACAGGCCCGAGGACCTGGCCGGGATCGTCAACGACATGGCATCGCCGGGCGACCTGATCGTTTGCCTGGGCGCCGGCAACATCACCGCCTGGGCCAACGCGCTGCCCGGCGCGCTGGAACGCCTGCGCCAGGGTGCGCGGACGGAGGCGGGCGAATGATGGCGGCCAACTCCCGCACCACCCGCCTGATCGAACGGCTGCCCGCCGTGCGCGGACGCTACACCGAGGACGCGCCCCTGGCGAAGCTCACCCGCTTCCGCGTCGGCGGCGCCGCCGAGGTCCGGTTCCGCCCCGCCGACGCCGAGGATCTGGCCACCTTCCTGGCCGCCAAGCCGGCGGACGTTCCCGTCACCGTCATCGGCGTCGGCTCGAACCTTCTCGTGCGCGACGGCGGCGTGCCCGGCGTCGTCGTGCGTCTGGGCCGCGCGTTCGCGGCCATCGACGCCGACGGCACCGACGTCGGCGCCGGCACCGCCGCCATGGGCCTCAACGTGGCCCGGGTGGCCCGCGAGGCCGGCATCGCCGGACTGGAATTCCTGTGCGGCATCCCGGGCACCATCGGCGGCGCCCTGCGCATGAACGCCGGCGCCTACGGCGTCGAGATGAAGGACGTGACCGTGGTCGCCCGGGCCCTGGACAGCGCCGGCGGCGTCCACGACCTGGGCCCCGGCGAGCTCGGTTTCACGTACCGCCGTTGCGCCGTGCCCGGGGACTGGATCTTCGTCTCCGTCACCGTGCGCGGCCGGCCCGGGGACAAGGCCGGGATCGCCAGCCGCATGGACGGGATCCAGGCCGCGCGCCAGGACAGCCAGCCCCTGCGCGAGTCGACGGGCGGCAGCACCTTTACCAACCCGCCCGGCATGAAGGCGTGGGAGCTCATCGCGCAGGCCGGGTGCCGGGGCCTGCGCCGCGGCGGCGCCATGGTCTCCGAGAAACACTGCAATTTCCTCATCAACACCGGCAGTGCTACCGCCGCCGACCTGGAAGGACTGGGCGAGGAGGTGCGCCGCCGGGTGTTCGAGGCCACCGGCGTCAGGCTGGAATGGGAAATCCGCCGCGTCGGCGTTGCCGCCGGGCCGGCCGCCCGGGAAGTGGCGGGGGAGGGCGCGTCATGAGCCGGCACGTGGCGGTTCTCATGGGCGGCTGGTCCGCCGAGCGCGAGGTCTCCCTGGTCAGCGGCGCCGCCGTCGCCAGGGCCCTGCAGAAGACCGGTTACCGGGTCACCCCCATCGACGTGCAACGGGACATGGGGTCGCTTATGACGCGCCTGTATCCGCGCCCCGACGCCGTGTTCAACGCCCTGCACGGGCGTTACGGCGAGGACGGCTGCGTGCAGGGCCTGCTCAACATCCTGGAAATTCCCTATACCCATTCCGGACTGCTGGCCTCCGCCCTGGCCATGGACAAACCCATGGCCAAGCGCCTGTTCACCGCCGCCGGCATCCCCGTGGCCGAGCACAGGATCGTCCGCCGGGACGACGTCGTCCGGGGCGACGTCATGGCGCGTCCCTATGTCGTCAAGCCCTTGAACGAGGGCTCCAGCGTCGGTGTCACCATCGTCCTCGAGGGCGACAACAACCCCCCGTTCACGGATGCGAACTGGCCGTTTGGCGAAGAGGTGATGGTCGAACGTTTCGTCCCCGGCAAGGAGCTGACCGTGGCCGTGATGGGCGACAAGGCGCTGGCCGTGACCGAGATCACGACCGACCGCGGCTTCTACGACTACGACGCCAAGTACGCGGAAGGCGGCTCGGCGCACCTGATTCCGGCGCCCCTCGAGCCGGCGGTCTACGACGAGGTCATGCGCCTCTCGGCCCTCGCCCACCAGGCGCTGGGGTGCCGCGGCGTGTCCAGGGCCGACCTGCGCTACGACGGCGAAACCGCCTACCTGCTCGAGATCAACACCCAGCCCGGCATGACCCATACCTCGCTGGTGCCCGAGCAGGCGGCCCATGTCGGCCTGTCCTTCGAAGACCTGGTGGGCTGGATGGTGGAAAACGTGGAGTGCGACCCATGAGAATTCCGAAAACACCAAGGTTCGGCAGGCGCGGCCAGCCCCGGCGCCGGGTCACCCCGCTATGGCGCAGCCGGGCGACGCTTGCCGGCGCCGCGGCGCTGATCGTGGCGGCCGGCGCCGGCGGCGGATGGTGGCTGTGGCAGGGCGGCCTCGTGGCGCGCATGGCCGAACGCCTCGAACGGACGGTCATCACCGGATCGGCAAAGCTGAACTTCACGGTCCAGGAGGTCCTGGTCATCGGGCGGCGGGAAACCTCGAAGGCGGACCTGCTTGCCGCGGTCGGATTGACGCGGGGGGCGCCGATTCTTGCCTTCGACCTCGGCGCCGCCAGGCGGCGGGTGGAGGCGCTGCCCTGGATATACTCGGCGTCGGTGGAGCGGATACTGCCCGACACCGTTGTCCTGCGCATCGTCGAGCGCCGCCCCCTCGCCCTGTGGCAGAACCGGGGGCGTTTCGCCCTCATCGACGGCGAGGGCGCGGTGATCCTCAAGGACGGCCTGGAGCGCTTCTCCGATCTGCCGCTGGTGGTCGGCGAGGACGCCGCCGCCCACGCCGCCGATATCCTCCAGGTCCTGGAGACCCAGCCCCAACTGGTGCCCCGGGTCAAGGCGGCCGTGCGGGTCGGCAAACGGCGCTGGAACGTGCGCTTTCACAACGGCATCGACGTCCGCCTGCCCGAAGAGAACGCGGCGTCGGCGTGGGCCCGCCTGGCCGAGTACGAACGCACCCATCGGGTGCTGGCGCCGGAAGTCCGGGTCCTGGATTTACGCCTGCCCGGCCGCCTGATCCTTCGCAGATCCCCGTGGCCGGCAGGCTCGGGCGCGGCCCCGGGCCGGGAAACCTGAGCCGAAAAGACAGGAGCAGACACGAAAGCCGATGACCATGGAAAATGGCGCGACCCAATCGAAAAGCCGCAGCGGCCTGATCGTGGCCCTGGACGTGGGCACCACGAAGGTGTGCTGCTTCATCGCCCGCGCCGATGGTGACGGGGCGATGCGGGTGGTCGGCATCGGGCACCAGGTCTCCCGCGGGCTGCGCTCGGGCGCCATCGTCGGCATGGACGCCGCCGAGGCGGCCATCCGGGCGACCGTCGAAGCGGCCGAGCACATGGCCGGAGAGAACATCCACCGGGTGATCGTGAACGTGTCGGTCGGGACTCCGGAATCCCGGCTCATCGCCTATGAGGTTTCCGTCGCCGGGCACGAGATCGGAGACGCCGACGTGCGCCGCATCCTCGACCCCGGGAGCCTGCTGCGCCGGCAGCCGCCGAACCACGTGGTCATCCACGCCATCCCCGTCGGCTACAGTGTCGACGGCAGCCGCGGCGTGCGCGACCCGCGCGGCATGTTTGGCCAGCGCCTGGGCGTGAACATGCATGTCGTCAGCGCCGCCGCCGGCGCCGTGCGCACCCTGGAGACGTCCGTCGCCCGCTGTCACCTGGAGATCGAGAGCAAGGTGGTCTCGCCCTACGCCTCGGCCCTCGCCTGCCTGGTCGAGGACGAGAAAAACCTGGGCGTGACCCATATCGACATGGGCGGCGGCACCACGTCCATCGCCGTGTTCTTCGACGGCGAACTGACCTACACCGACAGCGTGCCCCTGGGCGGATGCCATGTGACCAACGACATCGCCCGCGGCCTGTCGACGCCGCTCGGCAGCGCCGAGCGCATGAAGACCCTGTACGGCAGCGCCATGCCCTCGCCGTCGGATGACCGCGAGATCATCAAGGTGCCCCTGATCGGCGAGGACGGCGGGTCCGAACCCAACCAGGTACCCCGTTCCATGCTGGTGGGAATCATCCGGCCGCGCCTGGAGGAGACCTTCGAAATGGTGCGCGCCCGCCTCGAGGCCGCCGGCTTCGACGGCATCGCCGGCCGCCGCGTGGTGCTTGCCGGCGGCGCCAGCCAGTTGTCCGGAACGCGCGAACTCGCCGGCATGATCCTGGACAAGCAGGTCCGCATGGGCCGGCCGGCGCCCGTCGACGGGCTGGCCGAGGCCGTTACCGGCCCGGCCTTCGCCACCTGCGCCGGGCTCTTGAACTATGCCATCAACAATCGGGCGGAAGGGTCCGGTGGGACCTACCGCCCCATGGAGGAGCCGAGCGGTCGCCTCGACCGGTTCGGCCAGTGGATCCGTGAGAACTTTTAAAACGTGCACGGGTGATTCACAGGCAAAGCCTGCGAACGGCCCAGGACCGCCGGGGAGGGTCTGCCCACGTCATTCACGAATGGAACTGGTTTTGGTTGCAATCCGGAGGAAGACATGACCATCAACCTGAGTGTACCAAGCAACAACGACACACCCGACCTGAAACCGCGGATTACCGTCCTCGGCGTCGGCGGCGGCGGCGGCAATGCCGTCAACAACATGATCGAGTCCGAACTGGAGGGCGTGGATTTCGTCGTCGCCAACACCGACGCCCAGGCGCTGGCCCAGGCGCGCACCGACAGCCGCATTCAGATGGGCACCACCATCACCCGGGGCCTGGGAGCCGGGTCGCGTCCCGACGTCGGGCGCGCCGCCGCCGAGGAGACCATGGAGGAGATCGTCGAACGGCTCAAGGACTCCAACATGGTATTCGTCGCCGCCGGCATGGGCGGCGGTACCGGGACGGGCGCCGCCCCGGTGATCGCCCGTGCCGCGCGCGAACACGGCATCCTCACCGTCGGCGTGGTGACCAAGCCCTTCCATTTCGAGGGCGTCCACCGCATGAAGGTGGCCGAGGCCGGGATCGAGGAGCTTGAGCAGTTCGTCGATACCCTGATCATCATTCCCAACCAGAACCTGTTCCGCGTCGCCAACGAGAAGACCACCTTCGCCGACGCCTTCAGCATGGCGGACGAGGTCCTGTATTCGGGGGTGCGCGGGGTCACCGACCTCATCGTCATGCCGGGCCTGATCAACCTGGACTTCGCCGACATCCGCTCGGTCATGAGCGAAATGGGCAAGGCGATGATGGGCACCGGCGAGGCCGATGGCGAGAGGCGCGCCCTCGACGCCGCCGAGGCCGCCATCTCCAACCCGCTGCTCGACGACACGTCGATGAAGGGGGCGAAAGGCATCCTCATCAACATCACCGGCGGGCTCGACATGACACTGTTCGAAGTCGACGAGGCGGCCAACCGGATCCGCGCCGAAGTGGACAACGAAGGCTACATCGTCTTCGGTTCCACCTTCTCCGAGGACATGGAAGGCAAGATGCGGGTCTCGGTGGTGGCCACCGGAATCGACGCCCAGGCCGCGGTGCGACCCGCCCCCGCCGTGCTCAGCGTGGTCGGCAGGGACGTTCCATCGCCGGCCCGGAAGCCGGACGCCGAGGCGCCCGAGCACAAGTCGGCGACGGTGGTGAAGATGGTTCCGCCGGCCGCGGCCGCCACGGAACCGGCCGCCAGCGTGGCCGGGACCCCCGGGCCGGCACCGGAGAAACCGGCGGCCCCGGCGCCTGCCGCGGACAAGGCCGCCGCCGGCGAAACCGCGATGCGTCCTGCCGCCACGCCGGCCCTTGGCTCGACCGACATCTTCATCCCGCCGCCGGCCGAACCCTCGGGCGGCGATGCCGACAAGCCCGCGGTTTCCCCGCCGGCGGCGCAGGCGCCGGCGCCGGCGGAGCCGCCCGCCAGGCGGCCGTTGCGGGACAGGGGACCGACCCTTTTCGAACGGGTCACCGGTACCGGCCGTGCCGCCAAAAGCGCCAGGGCCGCCCTGGTCGACGGGGACGGGGCGGCGCAAAAACACCCAACCGGGGACCGCGGCCGGCTTGGCGGACTCGATTCCGCCGAGCGCGTGGCCGTGGCCCAGGCCGAAGAAGACCTGCTCGATATCCCGGCCTTCCTGCGCCGCCAGGCAAACTGACGGTAAGGCCCTGAGTTGGCGTAACAATTCGTAACAAATGTTGATTTGAGTGCCCCGGGCGATGTTGGTAAAGACATCCCCGGGGCATTCTTCCACCGGAATGCGCCCAAGGGGAGGTGGGCCGTTGCCGGAGAGGTCAAGCCTGACCAAGGAATTTTAGTGGGGGAAGATGGGGGTTTCACGCGGCAGTCGCAGACCGGCTGCGAAATTCAACGGCAGGAAAGTCATCCACCAGAGGACCCTTAAAGGTCCGGTCGAGTGCACCGGCATTGCCCTGCACCGCGGCGACATGGTGTCGATGACGCTGCGCCCGGGCGAGGCCGGGAGCGGAATCGTATTCCGGCGCACGGACATCGCCGGCGGCTCCGTGATTCCGGCGACCTGGGACCGGGTGACCGATACCCGGATGTCCACCACCGTGGGCAACGAAGACGGCGCGACGGTCAGCACCGTCGAGCACCTGATGGCGGCCCTGCGCGGCTGCGGCGTCGACAATGCCGTTGTCGACCTCAGCGGTCCCGAGGTGCCGATCATGGACGGCAGCGCGGCGCCCTTCGTCGCCCTCGTCGAACGCGCGGGCGTCGTCGCACAGGCGGCGCCGCTCCGCGTCATCCGCGTGCGCAAGGCGGTCGTGATCGACGAAGGCAAACACTTTGCCTCGCTTACGCCCGGCACCGGGTTCTCCCTCGGCTTCGAGATCGAATTCAGCTGCGCCGCCGTTTCCCGGCAAACCATTTCCATCGGCCTCATCAACGGCAACTTCAAGAAAGAGCTCGCCCCCGCCCGGACCTTTGGCTTCCTGCACGAGGTCGAACGGCTGAGGGCCGAGGGACTGGCCCAGGGCGGGTCCCTGGACAACGCCGTGGTGGTCAGCGGCGACAAGGTCCTCAACGAAGGCGGCCTGCGCTACAAGGACGAATTCGTCCGCCACAAGGTCCTCGACGCCGTCGGCGATCTCTATCTGGCCGGCGCCCCCATCATCGGCCATTTTCACGGCGTCCGTTCGGGGCATGCCATCACCAACCGGCTCCTGCGCGCCCTGTTCGCCGATGCGGATGCCTGGTGTTACGACGTGCCGGGCGCCGGCGCCGTCGACGCGCAGCCCGTGGACGGCGCCTGGGCCGACGAGCCGGCCGTGGCCGTGGCCGCGACCGCGCCGATGTGAACCGGCGTCCGCCCGCCTCCCCCCGTTCTTTTCCGGTTTACCGTCGAATTCCCCCACCCATCGCGGCCCGCACGTCGGCCACGAACTTGTACAGAGTCCGTGCCACCGTGATATAATCCGGCGGTATGAATCCGGACTTGCGTATTTTTCCGGCCGGGGGCGGGAATGCCGCCGCGCCGTGCCGTTTCCCCCCGTTCGCCAGACTGGCGGCGGTCCTGGGCGTCGTTCTCCTGGCGGCGTGTGCGGGCACGGCGGAGGACGAGTACGTCGAACGCCCCGTGGAAGCCCTCTACAACGAGGCGATGGATACCCTCGAGGCCAAGGATTACCGGGCCGCGGCCGCCCTGTTCGACGAGGTCGAGCGCCAGCACCCCTACTCGACCTGGGCGACCCGGGCCCAGTTGATGTCCGCCTACGCGTTTTACCAGCAGAACGACTACGAAGACGCCATTGTTGCGCTGGACCGCTTTATCCAGCTGCACCCGTCCAACCGCGACGTTCCGTACGCCTATTACCTGAAGGGGCTTAGTTTCTACGAACAGATCTCGGACGTGAGCCGCGACCAGAAGATGACCGAGTATGCCCTGAAGACGCTGAACCAGCTGGTTTCCCGGTATCCCGAAAGCAAGTATGCGCGCGCCGCCAAGATCAAGATCGACCTGACCCATGACCACCTTGCCGGAAAGGAGATGGAGATCGGCCGCTATTATCTGCGCCAGGGCCATTACGCGGCGGCCATCAACCGGTTCAAGGCGGTCATCGAGAATTACCAGACCACGACCCACGTGCCCGAGGCGCTGCACCGCCTGACCGAGGCCTTTCGCGCCCTCGGCATCGACGACGAGGCGCGCAAGACGGCCGCCGTGCTGGGCCACAACTTCCCGGGCAGCGAGTGGTACATCGATTCCTACGATCTCATGGAGGAAAATGCGTCCCGGGAGAGGAAAAAGGCAAAGGAACCGTGGTACAAGTTCTGGTAGCCGGACGGGTGGAATGCTGCGCACTCTGTCGATCCGCGACGTCGTCCTCATAGGCCGCCTGGACCTCACCTTCCATCCCGGTTTGTGCGTGCTCACCGGCGAAACGGGGGCCGGAAAATCCATTCTGCTGGACGCCCTGGGACTGGCCCTGGGCGCGCGCGCCGACAACCGCCTGGTCCGCCCCGGCGCCAGGCAGGCCGTGGTCACGGCGGAGTTCGCCGTCGCCGCCGGCCATGCCGCCGGGGGACTCCTGGAAGAACACGGCATCGGCGGCGCCGACGGGACCCTGCTCCTGCGCCGGGTGCTCGGCGCCGACGGCCGCTCGCGGGCCTTCGTCAACGACCAGCCGGTGAGCGTGGCGCTGCTGCGGCGCTGCGCCGAAAGCCTGGCCGAAGTGCACGGGCAGTTCGAGAGCCAGCGCCTCCTCGACCCGGCCAACCACCGCGCCCTGCTCGATGCCTACGGGGACCTGGAGTCCCTGGTGGCGGGCGTCGGCGAGGCCCGCCGGAACTGGCGCCGGGCCGGCCAGGCCCGGGCCGCGGCCGCGGCGGCGTGGGAGGCGGCGCGGGCAGAGGAGGACTTCCTGCGTCACGCCACCGGGGAACTGGCGGCCCTCGATCCCAAAGCGGACGAGGAGGCGGCGCTGGCCGGCCAGCGGGCGGTGATGATGCACGCGGAAAAGCTGCTCGAGGCGATGAACCAGGCGACGGAGGCGCTCGGCGAAGGCCCCGGCGTCGAGGCCGCGCTCCGGCGCGCCCTCAGGCATCTGGAGCGGGTGGCGGAAAAGGCCGGCGGACGCCTGGACGCGGCCATCGCCGCCTTCGGGCGCGCCGCGGCGGAGGCCGCCGAGGGCACGGCCCTTGTCGAAAAGGCGGCCGCCGGGATCGACCTCGACGGGCGCGCCCTGGAGGCGGTGGAGGAACGGCTGTTCGCGCTCAGGGCGCTGGCCCGCAAGCACGGCACCGACGTGGACGGCCTGTCGGCGGTGCATGAGAAGCTGGCCGCCGAGCTGGCGGCGGTGGAGGACGGCGCCGCGGCCCTGGAAAGGCTGGAGCGCGAGGAGCAGGCGGCGCGCGCCGCGTTCATCGAGGCGGCCGGGGCGTTGAGCGGCGCCCGCCGGCAGGCGGCGGCGCGGCTCGATCCCGCCGTCGCCGGGGAGATCAAGCCCCTGAAGCTGGGCAAGGCCACGTTCTCGACGGAGCTGCGGCCCCTGGACGAGGAAGACTGGGGCGAACAGGGGTGCGAAAGCGTCGTCTTCCAGGTGGCGACCAATCCCGGCATGGCGGCGGGACCGCTGAACCGCATCACCTCGGGCGGCGAACTGGCCCGCTTCATGCTGGCCCTTCGCGTCGTGCTGGCCGACGCCGATCCGATTCCCACCATCGTCTTCGACGAGGTCGATACCGGCGTCGGCGGCGCCGTGGCGGCGGCCGTGGGCGAGCGCCTGGCCAGGCTGGCGGACACCCGGCAGGTGCTCGTCGTCACCCATTCACCCCAGGTGGCGGCGCGCGGCGCCCACCACTGGCGGGTCTCCAAATTGGCGGCCGGACGGGGCGTGACGACCACCGTGGACGCCCTTTCCAGGCCGGCGCGCAAGGAAGAAATCGCGCGCATGCTGGCCGGCGCGCGGGTGACCGACGAGGCGCGGGCCGCGGCCGGCAGCCTGCTCGAAGGGCCGGGGCCGTGAGCCCGGG
>JBHHXI010000003.1:0-42140 GCA_046756945.1 Rhodospirillales bacterium | reverse complement strand
AAACACTTACCCCTCATGCTGAGGAGGCGCGGAGCGCCGTCTCGAAGCATAAGGTACCAGCAACGCCCTTTTTCAGCAGCCTGCTAAACCTTACCAGCCTACCCGATCACGTAATCATCGGTAGCGCAAACGGAGGCATTGAGAACCTTGCATGATCAATCCAAGCCACGGCCTTCAAATGCTTTCGCCGAGCCCCGGCGGCCTGGTGTCGAACCCGGCCGCCGCCTCCAGGGCATGGGCGGCGCCGAGGACCGTCGTCTCGTCGAACGGGCGCCCGATGAGGTGCAGGCCGAGCGGCAGTCCGTCGTCGCTCAGGCCCGCGGGCACCGAAATGGCGGGCAGGCCGGCCAGGCTGGCGGGGACGGTGAAGACGTCGTTCAGGTACATGGCGATCGGGTCGTCCATCTTTTCGCCGATGGCGAAGGCCGCCGTCGGCGCCGTCGGCGTCAGCAGCACGTCGACGCTCTCGAAGGCGCGGCGGAAGTCGTCGGTGATCAGGGTGCGCACCTTCTGCGCCTTCAGATAGTAGGCGTCGTAGTAACCGGCGCTCAACACGTAGGTGCCGATGAGGACGCGCCGGCGCACCTCGGCCCCGAAGCCGGCGCCGCGGGTGTTCTCGTACATCTCGTCCAGGCTGTCGCCGGCGACCCTCAATCCGTAGCGCACGCCGTCATAGCGGGCGAGGTTGCTCGACGCCTCGGCCGGCGCCACGATGTAGTAGGCGGGCAGGGCGTATTTGGTATGGGGCAGGGAGACCTCGACGATTTCGGCGCCCGACTCTTTCAGCCACGCCGCGCCCAGTTCCCACAGCCGGCCGATTTCGGCGGCCATGCCGTCGACCACGTATTCCCTGGGGATGCCCACCTTGAGGCCGCCGACGCCGGCGTCCAGGCCCGCCTCGAAGTCGGGCACGTCGACCGGGGCCGAGGTGGAATCCCTTGCGTCGTGGCCGGCCATGGCGCCGAGCATGATGGCGGCGTCGCGCACGGTGCGGGTCATCGGACCCGCCTGGTCCAGGGACGAGGCGAAGGCGACGATGCCCCAGCGCGAACAGCGCCCGTAGGTGGGCTTGAGCCCGACGACGCCGCAGAAGGACGCCGGCTGGCGGATGGAGCCGCCGGTGTCGGTGCCGATGGCGCCGGGACAGAGGCGCGCCGCCACCGCCGCCGTCGAGCCGCCCGACGAGCCGCCCGGCACCAGGTCGCGCCCGTCGCCGCCCTTCCATGGATTCTTTACCGGTCCGTAGTAGCTGGTCATGTTGGCCGAGCCCATGGCGAATTCGTCCATGTTGGTCTTGCCCAGCATCACCGCGCCGGCGCGCTTGAGGTTCGCCGTCACCGTGGATTCGTACGTCGGCGTGAAGCCGTCCAGGATATGCGAGCCGGCGGTGGTCACCACGCCCGCGGTGCAGAACAGGTCCTTCACCGCGATGGGGATGCCGTCCATCGGTCCCGCCGCCCGGTCTCTCTTGCGGCGCGCGTCCGAGGCCTCGGCGAGTTCGAGGGCCAGGTCCGGGGTCTCGGTGATGAAGGCATTGAGCGAACGCGCCCGCTCGACGGCGGCGGAGTGGGCGCGGGTCAACTCGACCGACGAAAACGAGCCCGCCTGAAGGCCGTCGCGGGCCTCGGCCAGGGCGAGGTCGGTGAGCGCCGCCGTCATTCGATCACCTTGGGGACGGCGTAGAAGCCGTCGTCGGCCTCCGGCGCGTTGGCCAGCACCTGGTCCCGTGCGTCGCCGTCGGTCACCGAGTCCTCGCGTTCGGGCGAGGTCATCTCGGCGCCGCTGGTCATGGGCTCGACACCTTCGGTGTCCACCTCGCCCAGCTGCTCGACCCAGCCGAGGATGTTCGACAGCTCGCCGGCCAGGTGTTCCAGGTCCTCGTCCGGCACCTTGATGCGGGCGAGGAAGGCGATGGTCTTGACGGTGGCCTTGTCCAGCGCCATGGGTCGCGTCTCCACGAAAAGCACGGGCGCCCCGGAAAACGGGAAAACGGGACATGGTCTCCGGGGCGCGGCCGGGAAGGTAACACCCTTGGGGCCGGGCGGGAAAGGGGACGCCGGTGGGGGAGGCCGGCGACGGCACTGTGGATCGCCGGCCCCTGATTAGTGTCCTGGACCCTGGGCCCGGGCGAGGACCTCCCACACCTCGCTGTTCCATGCGCCGGGGGCGATCTCGACCGCCGCGGCGAGCGCATCGCCGACGGTCTTGGCCGGTCTTTCCGCGACCGGCGGCACGGCGCGGAATTCCTTCAGGGTGACGCTGTCGAACACGACTTTCTCTTCCTTGCGCTTATACAGCAGGATTGTGGAGAAGATCTCGTCATAGCCGTTTTCGATCTCCAGGATGTCGATGCTGATCTGGTAGACCTGGTTTTGCGACAGGTTGTAGGGCGCCTCGGTGATGAACATGAGGGCCGGAATGTCGATCTTCGCGCCCTTGTTGTCGCAGCGGTAGGTGACCTCGTAATCGGCGATTTCGAAGAATTCGCCCTCGACCGCGCTCTTGCCCTCGAAATGGACGGCGTAATCGCAAGACGGCCCGCCGGGAACGGTCGCCTTCCCGGTGAGGTCCCCGGCCAGGAAGCCGTCGATCAGCGGAAGCAGCACGGATGCGTAGACGAACCCCAGGTCCTTGCCGTCCTTTGTCACGGCCAGCCACGCGGCGTCCGCGGCCTGGCCGACCGCGTGGACCTTCTCGCCCTTCTTCAGGCGCCCGAGGCGCTTGGCACTGGTCGTCGGCCCGGCGCGGATGTTGACCGGCTTCAACACCAGGTAGGTCCCCGAGGCCGGCTCCACGGCAACGCCGAGGAACGTTTCCTGCGCGCCGACGGCCCCGGCATGGACGAGGCCGGCAACCAGGACCAGAACCGCAATACGAAACCGCATGGCTCGCTTTTTCCGGCGACGGGCGGCAGCCATCCCCATGTCGTGTCAGCCCCCACCCGGCAAGGATCAGGAATACCAATGGGTTACCGGGCATGATAGTCGACCGGACGGGTTCCCTCCACTGTCTTTTCCCGGTCGCGCCCGGGGCCCGGTGCGGGCTCGACTTCGCCGGCTCGGGGGCAGTACTGTGGCCGGCGCCGGCAACGAGCGGGCGGAACGGGTCCCATGGCAGTCACGACCTTGCAGGAGCTGACGGCGCAGCTTGCGCCCGACAGCCGCCTTCTCGGCCTCGACGTAGGGTCGAAGACGGTCGGGCTGGCGCTTTCCGATGTCACCCGCACCATCGCCACGCCCTACCGGACGCTGCGGCGCACCACGTTCGCGAAGGACGCCGAGCGCCTGCGCCGGACCATCGACGAGCACGGCGTCGGCGGCCTGGTCATCGGGCTGCCGGTCCAGATGGACGGCACCGAAGGCCGGCGCTGTCAGTCGGTGCGCCGGTTCGCCGCCAACCTGCTGGAGCGGATGGATATGCCGATCGCGTTCTGGGACGAACGCCTGTCGACGGCGGCGGTGGAGCGCGTGCTGATCAGGGAGGCGGACATGTCGCGCCGGCGCCGCGCCCAGGTGATCGACAAGGCCGCCGCCGCCTACATCCTGCAGGGCGCCCTGGACGCCCTGGCCGGCGCCGCCGGGGCCGCGCCGTAACGCCATCGTCCGGGCGGCCACGCGTGCCGCCATGGCCGCCGTGGCGGGCCAAACGTCAAGCCCTGATGGGGGTCGTTGCCTGTTCGCGGGTGGCGAAGCGGTAGGTGTTCTTGCCGTCGCCCTTGGCCGCGTACATGGCCCTGTCGGCGTGCCTGAGCAGCTCTTCGGGCGTTTCTCCGTCCCCGGGATAGAGGGCGACGCCGATGCTGGCGCCGAGCGGCGTCACCCGCCCGTTCACGGCAAAAGACCGGGACAGGGATTTAAGAGCCTTTTCGACGACGGCGGCAACCGCCGCCTTGTCGGTCATGGCGGTCAGCACGAGAAGGAACTCGTCGCCACCGAACCGGGCCACCGTGTCGGTTTCGCGGACGCAGGCGCTCAGCCGTCCGGCCACCTCCCTGAGCACACGGTCTCCGGCCTGGTGGCCGTGGGTGTCGTTGATCCCCTTGAAGCCGTCCAGATCGACGAACACCAGCGCCGCCAAGGCGGCAGTGCGCCTGGCCATTGCCAATGCCTGTGAAAGCCGGTCCATGCCGAGCGCCCGGTTGGGCAGGCCGGTGAGGACGTCATGGGTGGCCAGGTGGCGGATGCGGTCCTCCGCCTTCTTGCTTTCGGTGATGTCGGTGCCAATGGCGCCGACGGCGACGATCTCACCGGCGGCGTCGAGGATCGGAAACTTGACCGTGAGATAGGTGCGGAGCCCGCCCGCGCGCGGCCATGCCTCCTCACCCTCGACGATCCTCCCGGTTTCCAACACGGCGCGGTCATGGGCGGTGATGGAATCCGCGATCTCCTCGGGGAATAATTCGTGGGAGGTTTTGCCCCGGCCTTCTTCGTCGGTGACGCCGAACAGCTTCTCCGCTTCCCGGTTGATCAGGGTATAGCGCCCCTGTGCATCCTTGATGTGGATCTTGGCCGGCGAGTGATCGACGACGGCCCTGAACCGCGCCTCGCTCTCGCGCAGCGACGCCTCGGCCTGTTTGCGCACGGTGATGTCCCGGACGACGCCGGAGAACAGGCGCCGCCCGCCGGCCATCATTTCACCGACCTCCAGCTCCATTGGAAACGTGGAGCCGTCCTTGCGCCGGCCGTCGACCTGGCGGCCCATGCCGATGATCCTGGCCTCCCCGGTAGTCAGATAGTTGGCGATGTAGCCGTCGTGCGCGGAACGGTGGGGCCCGGGCATGAGCATCCGGACGTTATTGCCCACCACCTCGCCCGGCGCAAATCCGAACATGCGCTCGGCCCCCGGACTGAAGGATTGGACGACGCCCTGCTCGTCGATGGTGATGACGCCGATGACCATGCTGTCGATGACCGCCCGCAGACGTTCCTCGCTCTCGCGCAGCGCCTCTTCCGCCCGTTGGCGCGAAGTGATGTCGGTACCGACGCCGCGATAGCCCCGGAACACCCCGTCGGCGTCGAAGACCGGCCTGCCGCTGATCCTGAGATGGAGCGTCCGGCCATCGGGCGAATAGAACGTGTAGCGGAAATCCCGGAACGGCCGGTGCGCTTCGAGGTCGGCCAGATGACTGCGCCATTTTTTGTCGCCGATATTCCCCTTCCCCATGTCGGCGCGGGTCTTGCCCAGCACGTGGACCGGATCGACCCCCGTCACCGCGCCGAACCGTTCCGAGAAATACGAGAACCGCAGATTCTCGTCCATTTCCCAGAACCAGTCCGAGGCCGCTTCGGCCATGTCCCTGGACCGTTCCTCGCTGTGCGCCAGCCGGGCCTGCGCATCGGCGATCTGGCGGGCCACGTTGTCGAAGGCGCGGCCCACCCGGCCCAGTTCGTCGCCGCCCTCGAGGCCGCTGCGCGCCGTCAGGTCGCCACCGGCAAGTTTCTCGGCCGCCCCGAGCAGCCGGGCCAATCGCCGGGTGACGATGAAGTGGGACGCCAGCCAAAAAAACACCGCCAGGGTGCCGATGAACAGGGGCGGGTACATGGCGTAGGCGAGGACGTGCCGGCGGGCCGCCGCCTTGGCCCGGCCGACATCGCCCTGGAAGAATACGAGGCCGGTTGCGGACGGCCGCGGCGCATCGCCGTCGGCCCCCAGTCTTACAGGGGCGTAGCCGAGGAAGGACCGGCGATCCGGCGCCAGGACGACGCGTGGAAGGCGCCGCTTCCTGGCCTCCCGGGCGCCGGCGGCGTCAAAGGACGTGTTGACCTCCGCGATGGCACGGCCAAGCCACGCCGGGCGGCTGGACGCGATAATCGAATCGTTTGCATCGAGTACCAGTACGACCTTGTGTTCCGGATTGGACCCGGTGTCCGCGACCTCCCGCCGTGCCCCTTCCGTATCACCCTTTCGGTACAGGTACTCCAGGGTGCCCCGAAGATGGCCCAGGGTATTGGAAACCAGCCGGCGCGCTTTTTCCTCCACCTCCCTCTCCACCTCGGGCACGCTGTGGAACAGGGTGAAGGCAATCAATAACCCGGAGAATCCGATCAAGAGAAGCGGAACGGCGGCCCTGAGGGACATGGAAACGAAGGACGTCATGGCCGTGCGGCCTGCGGGCGGGAGGCCCGCCCGAAGGCCTCGGTCAACGGCTTGTGTCGGGCCGCAATGCCTCCCGCGGAATGCCGGAAAACCTTCATGTGCGCCATATGACAGTTCTTCAGCAGCCCGTTGAATGGTCTGGTTCGACGCCGTTTCCCCGGCGTCGTCACCGGCCGGCACAGGGTTCCGGCATAGGGTTAAGGTGCATATGGGGACCGTTCCGCGACATTTCCCGACGGGGCGGCGAGGGGTGCCGTGGTTCACCGGTGGGCCACCCACCCGCCGTCGCGCCGGCGGGGGTCCCGCCTTGCGCTGTTCGGCGCGCCGGTCTTATAGTGCCGTTTCATGATCGATGGCGCCTCGGACACCGTTCAGTTTGCGCACCGCCACCTGCTTGGCATCGAAGGCCTGTCGCCGGACGACATAACGCTTCTGCTCGACCGCTCCGAGTCCTACGTCGAGCAGAACCGCCAGATCGACAAGAAGAAGTCGGTGCTGCGCGGGCGCACCATCATCAATCTGTTTTTCGAGGCTTCGACCCGCACGCGCACCTCGTTCGAGCTGGCCGGCAAGCGCCTCGGCGGCGACGTCATCAACATGTCGGTGTCGACCAGCTCGATCAAGAAGGGCGAGACCCTGATCGACACGGCGATGACGCTGAACGCCATGCATCCCGATGTCCTGGTCGTGCGCCATCCCGATGCCGGCGCCGCCAAGCTGTTGTCGGAGAAGGTCAACTGCGCGGTCATCAACGCCGGAGACGGAAGCCACGAACACCCGACGCAGGCGCTGCTCGACGCGGCGACCATCCGCCGGCGCACGGGCCGGCTGCAGGGCCTCAAGGTGGCCATCTGCGGGGACATCCTGCATTCGCGCGTCGCCCGGTCCAACATCCACCTGCTCAGCACCATGGGGGCGCGGGTGCGCCTGATCGCGCCCAGGACCCTGGTCCCGGAGGGCGTGGAACGGCTCGGCGTGGAGGTCTTCCACGACATGAACGAGGGCCTGGAGGACTGCGACATCGTCATGATGCTGCGCCTGCAAAGCGAGCGCATGCACAGCAACTTTTTCCCGTCCATCCGCGAATATTTCCACTTCTTCGGCCTCGACTATGAAAAGCTCGCCAGCGCCAAGCCGGACGCCCTCGTCATGCACCCCGGCCCGATGAACCGGGGCGTGGAGATCGATTCGGAAGTGGCCGACGACTTCGGCCGCAGCGCCATCCGCGAGCAGGTGGAGATGGGCGTGGCCGTGCGCATGGCCTGCCTCGAGCTCCTCACCCCCGACCTGCCCGACACCGAGCAGAGGAACCTCTGATGGCGGGCAAGCCCAGCGAATCCCTGGGCCGGGTGGCCTACGTCAACGCCCGCCTGGTGGACCCGGCCTCGGGCCTGGACGCGCCCGGGGCCTTGCTGACCGAGGGCGAGGTCATCGCCGACGTCGGCGCCGGGCTGTTCGACGACGGGGTGCCCGAGGGCATCAAGGTGGTCGACTGCGGCGGCCACTGCCTGGCCCCGGGGCTTGTCGACATCCGCGTGCAGTTGCGCGAGCCGGGGGACGAACACAAGGGCACGCTGGCGTCGGGGGGACGGGCGGCGACGGCCGGCGGCATCACGACGATGGTGTGCCTGCCCAACACCGATCCGGTGATCGACGACATGTCGGTGGTGGAGTTCATCGCCCGCCGGGCGCGCCTGGTGGGGCTGGCCAAGGTATACTGCTACGGCGCCGTGACCAAGGGCCTGGAGGGCCGGGCCCTGGCCGAAATGGGCATGCTGGCCGAGGCCGGGGCGGTCGCCTTCACCGACGGCGTCAAGGCGGTGGGCGACGCCCAGGTCATGCGCCGGGCGCTCGGCTACGCCGGCACCTACCGGCTGTTGATCGTCCAGCACCCGGAGGAATCGAGCCTCGCCGAGGACGGCGCCATGAACGCCGGCGAAACGGCGACCCGGCTGGGCCTGCAGGGCATCCCGCGCGCCGCCGAGATCATCATCGTGGAGAGGGACATCCGCCTGGCCGAACTGACCGGCGGGCGGATCCATTTCGCCCACGTCTCCACCGCCGAGGCCATCGAAGCCGTGGCCCGGGCCAAGGCCCGCGGGTTGAACGTAACCTGCGACACGGCGCCGCCCTATTTCGCCCTCAACGAGACCGCGGTCGGCGATTACCGGACCTTCGCCAAGCTGTCGCCGCCGCTGCGCGCCGAGGCCGACCGCCAGGCGGTGGTCGACGGGTTGAAGAACGGCACCATCGATGCCATCGCCTCCGATCACGCCCCCCACGACGAGGACGCCAAGCGTCTGCCCTTCGCCCAGGCCGCCTGCGGCGGCATCGGCCTCGAGACCCTGCTGCCGGTGTCGCTCGAGTTCTATCAGAACGGGCAGATGTCGCTTACCGACGTGCTGCGCCTGCTTACGTGCGCGCCGGCGGACCTGCTGGGGCTCAGCGCCGGGCGGCTGGAAAAGGGCCTGCCGGCGGACCTTACCCTGTTCGACCCCGACCGCGCCTGGAAGGTGGTCGCCGACGACCTGCTGAGCAAGTCCAAGAACTCGCCCTTCGACGGCCGCCCGGTGCAGGGGCGGGTGCTGCGCACCGTGGTCGACGGCCGGGCCGTTTACGGGCGGGAAGGCTGAGCCATGCCCGAGGGCGGCGCGGCGCTCACCTGGTGGTATCTTCTTGCCGCCGCCGCCGGGTACCTGCTCGGCACCATCCCGTTCGGCCTGGTGCTGACCCGCGCCGCCGGGCTGGGCGATATCCGCCGGCTGGGCTCGGGCAACATCGGCGCCACCAACGTGCTGCGCACCGGCAGCAAGGCCCTGGCGGCGGCCACCGTGCTGCTGGACGGCGGCAAGGGGGCGGTGGCGGTCCTCGCCCTGGCGCCCTGGGACGCGGGCCTGGGCCTGGTCGCCGGGTTTGCCGCCGTGATCGGCCACGACTTCCCTGTCTGGCTGCATTTCAGGGGCGGCAAGGGGGTGGCGACCACGTTCGGCGTGCTCCTCGCCGTCGCCTGGCCGGTGGGGCTGCTGGCGTGCCTGACCTGGCTCGCCGTCGCCGCCCTGTTCCGCTACTCCTCGCTGGCCGCCCTGGTGGCGATCATGGCCACGCCGTTCACCATGGAATGGCTGGCCGACGGGCCCGGCATCGGCCTCGCCGCCGCCCTCGCCGTGCTCGCCATCGCACGTCACCACGCCAACATCCGCCGCCTGCTGAAGAAAGAGGAATCGAAGATCGGGGCGACGGAGAACGCCGGCGGGCCAGGCTCAAGCTGACGGTCGCCGACGATCACATTCCAACGGTGGCTTTTCGAGATCCGCCCACGGACGGGGCGACCTCGCGGCTCGCGGACGGTGCCCCTCCCCGGGCGGGTCTCTTGCGCGCCATTGAAGCCCGTGTTAGAACATATCATGAACATTTTTTTCTTATGGCACCGTAAATTCGGTTTTTTCGCGATGCATTCCTTTTATCGACCCACACCGGCCTCCTTGACGCGCTCTCCGGGCTTGCCCCACAGTCCCGCGGCATGAGTAAAAGCCCGCACCGCCCGCTGGCGGGGCCCGAGAAGCTGGCCTGGCTCAGGCTGATCCGCTCGGAAAACGTCGGCACCATGACCTTCTACAGGCTGGTCGAGCGTTTCGGCTCGGCCGCTGCGGCGCTCGACGCGTTGCCGGACCTGGCCCGGCGCGGCGGCCGCGCCAGGAAGATCACGGTCTGTCCCAAGGCCGCCGCCGAGCGCGAGATGGAGGCGCTGGACAGCCTGGGCGCGCGGCTGATCGCCCGCGGAGAGGCCGGCTACCCGGCCCTGCTCGCCCACATCGACGATGCGCCGCCGCTGCTCGGCGTCATCGGCCACCCCCATCTGCTGGAGAGGACCGCCATCGCCGTGGTCGGCGCCCGCAACGCGTCGCTGAACGGCCGGCGGTTCGCCCGCCGGCTGGCCGGCGACCTGGGATCGGGCGGCCTGCTGGTGGTGTCCGGCCTGGCCCGGGGCATCGACTCGAGCGCCCACGAAGGGGCGCTGGAGAGCGGCACCGCGGCCGTGGTCGCCGGGGGCATCGACGTGATCTATCCGGAAGAAGCGGCCACGCTGTACGCGGACATCCACGAGCGCGGCGTGCTGATGAGCGAGATGCCGCCCGGCACGCGGCCCCAGGCGCGGCACTTTCCGCGCCGCAACCGCCTGATTTCGGGGCTGTCCAGGGGCGTCGTCGTGGTCGAGGCCAGTCCGCGCTCGGGCTCGCTGATCACCGCCCGCCTGGCGCTGGAGCAGGGGCGTGAGGTGTTCGCCGTGCCCGGATCGCCCCTCGACCCCCGGGCGCGCGGAACCAACGACCTGATCCGCCAGGGGGCGACCCTGACCGAATCGGCCGACGACGTGTTCGCGGTGCTGAACGAGATGGCCCCGCCTCTCCTCGCCGAGACCGAACCCATTGATTTTTCAGCCCCGTCACCGGAGCCGCCGGGGGAAAGCGAGCTTCATGCCGCCCGCGCGGACATCGAGGAATTGTTGGGTCCGGGACCGGTGATGGTTGACGAAGTCATCCGCAACTGCCAATTCTCCTTTGCCGTTGTATCCATGATCCTCTTGGAACTGGAACTGGCGGGCCGCCTGGAACGCCATCCGGGCAACCAGGTATCGTTGGTTCAGGAACTGTAACGGAATTCCATGAACGTTGTCGTCGTCGAGTCGCCGGCCAAGGCAAAAACCATCAACAAGTATCTGGGCGCGTCCTACACCGTGCTCGCCAGCTACGGCCACATCCGTGACCTGCCGTCCAAGGACGGCTCGGTGCGCCCCGACGCGGACTTCGCCATGGACTGGGAGGTGGACCCCAAGGCGCGCAAGCACATCAAGGAGATCGCCCGCGCCCTGAAGGGCGCCGAGCACCTCTATCTGGCCACCGACCCGGACCGCGAGGGCGAGGCCATCTCGTGGCACATGCGCGAAGTGCTCGATCAACTCAATGCGCTCGACGGCGTCGACGTCAAGCGCGTGGTCTTCAACGAGATCACCAGGAACGCCGTCCTCGAGGCGTTCAACCACCCCCGGGAGCTGGACCGGGAGCTCGTCGACGCCTATCTGGCGCGCCGGGCGCTGGACTACCTTGTCGGCTTCACCCTGTCGCCGGTGTTGTGGCGCAAACTGCCCGGCAGCCGCTCGGCCGGGCGCGTGCAATCGGTGGCGCTGCGCCTGATCTGCGAACGCGAGACCGAGATCGAGGCCTTCAGGGCGCGGGAATACTGGACCGTGGAGGCGGACTTCCGCACCGGATCGGGGACGTCGTTCACCGCCCAGCTCACCCACCTGGACGGCGACAAGCTGGACAAGCTGGCGCTGTCGGACGAGGCGGCGGCGCGGGCCGCCGTCGCCGCCATCGAAAGCCGCGACTTCGCCGTCGAGCGGGTGGAGCGCAAGAAGACCCACCGCCACCCGCCGGCGCCGTTCACCACCTCGACCCTGCAGCAGGAGGCGGCGCGCAAACTCCACTTCGCCACCAAGCGCACCATGCAGATGGCGCAGAAGCTGTACGAGGGCGTCGCCATCGGCGGCGAAACCGTCGGCCTGATCACCTACATGCGCACGGACGGCGTCCAGATGGCCGGCGACGCCGTTGCCGCGTGCCGCCGCCTCATCGGCGCCGGTTACGGCGAAGCCTACCTGCCGAAGACGCCGAGGGCCTACAAGGCCAAGGCCAAGAACGCCCAGGAGGCCCACGAGGCCATCCGCCCCACCGACGTCGGGCGGCGCCCCGAAGACGTGGCGCGCTACCTGGACAACGACCAACAGCGGCTGTACGCCCTTATCTGGAAGCGCACCGTGGCCAGCCAGATGGCGTCCGCCGCCCTCGACCAGGTGGCCGTGGACGTGGCGTCGAACGACGGCGCCGTGATCTTTCGCGCCACCGGCTCGGTGGTGGCGTTCGACGGCTTCCTCAGGGTCTACCGGGAAGGCCGCGACAATGGCGAGGACGAGGACAGCGAATCCATCCTGCCCGACCTGAAGAAAGGCGAGGCGGTGGATCGCACCCGCGTCGCGCCGGAGCAGCACTTCACCCAGCCGCCGCCCAGGTACGGCGAGGCCAGCCTGGTCAAACGCCTGGAGGAACTGGGCATCGGCCGCCCGTCCACCTACGCCTCGATCATCTCGGTGCTCCAGGACCGCAACTACGTGCACCTGGAAAAACGGCGCTTCGTGCCCGAGGACCGGGGCCGCCTGGTCACCGCGTTCCTGACCAGTTTCTTCCGCCGGTACGTGGAGTACACCTTCACCGCCGACCTGGAGGGCAAGCTGGACGATATCTCCGGCGGGCGCGTCGACTGGAAGGCGGTGCTGCGCGAATTCTGGGGCGCCTTCAGCAAGGCCGTGGAGGATACCCGCGAGCTGCGCATCAAGGACGTCCTGACGGCGCTGGACGACCTGCTTGGTCCCCACTTCTTCCCCGCCGACGCCGGCGGCGGGGATGCCCGCGCCTGCCCCAGCTGCGACGGCGGCCGCCTCGCTCTCAAGCTGGGCAAGTTCGGGGCTTTCATCGGTTGCACCAACTATCCCGACTGCCGCCACACGCGCGCCCTGGTCGTGGCCAACGGGGACGAGCCGTCATCGGCCGCGGCCGGCACCGGTCCCCGCGCGCTCGGACGCGATCCCGAAAGCGGGCTCGAGGTTTCGCTGCGCAAGGGCCCCTACGGGTTCTACGTGCAGCTCGGCGAGGCCGAGGGCAAGGCCAAGCCGAAGCGGGCATCGCTGCCCAAGGACATGGACCCGGCCACGGTCGACCTGGACCGGGCGCTGGCATTGCTGGCGCTGCCCCGCGAGGTCGGACTCCACCCGGAAACCGGGGAGCCCATCGCCGCCGGCATCGGCCGCTACGGCCCGTACCTGCGGCACGACGGCGTTTACGTGTCGTTGAAGGGCGATGACGACGTGTTGACCATCGGCCTCAACCGGGCCATGACCGTCCTCGCCGAGGCGCCGAAAAAGGCGCCGGCGAAAACCCTGGGCAAGCACCCGGCCGACGGCAAACCCATCACCCAGCGCAGCGGACGCTTCGGCCCCTACGTGCAGCACGGCACCGTGCGCGCCAACCTGCCCAAGGGCGTGTCCGCCGACACCCTCGGCCTCGACGCGGCGATAGAAATCCTGGCCGCCAAGGCGGCTCGGGCGGGAAAAAAGACCGGCCGCAAAAAAACAAGCGCGAAGAAACCCCCCGGCACGAAATCCCATACTCGGAAAACGGCCGCCCGCAAGACCTCGAAAATCACCGCCCCGGCAAGCGACTGACGCTAGTTTGACCAAGAGCCGACAGAAGTCCGCGCCCTTCCCCAGCCGGGAAGACATCCTCCGGTTCGTAACGGAAAGCCCGGCCCCGGTCGGCAAGCGTGAAATCGTCCGCGCCTTTCGCCTGGACGCCGGCCAGCGGGCGCGTCTCAAAGGGGTGTTGCGGGACATGGAAAAGGACGGCTCGCTGCCCTCGCGCCGCAAGCGCCGCAGCGCCAAGGCGGCCGTGTTGCCCACCGTCGCCGTGGTCGAGGTCACCGGCACGGATACGGACGGCGAAGTTCTGGCCCGTCCGCTGGCGTGGGAGGGCGACGCCCCGCCGCCGGTCATATACATGGCGCCGGAGAAACGGGGACGGCCGGCGCTGGGCCCCGGGGACAGGGTGCTGGCCCGTCTTGCCCGGGTGCGCGACGCGGTCTCCGGCGGCGTCGCCTACGAGGGCCGGACCATGCGCCGCATCGACGCCCGCCCGTCCCATGTCCTGGGCGTCTACGAAGCCGGCGACGGCGTGGGACGCCTGCGGGCTACCGACCGCCGCGCCAGGAGCGACTTCGTCGTCGCCCCCGGCGACTCCATGGGCGCCCAACCCGGCGATCTGGTCCGCGCCAAGGTCCTGCCCGGGCGGCGCCTGGGTCCCCGCCGGGCGCAGGTGATCGCGCGCCTGGAGAAGACCGGGGGGCCTAAGTCCATCGGCCTGATCACCATCCACGAATGCGGCATCCCCACCCAGTTCACCGACGAAGCCCTTGCCCAGGCGGCGGCCGCCGGCGCGGCGCCGCCGGAAGGCCGCGACGACCTGAGGGACCTGCCCCTGGTCACCATCGACGGCGCCGACGCCCGGGACTTCGACGACGCCGTGTGGGCCGGGCCCGACGGCGACGCGGCCAACCCCGGCGGCTGGCACCTTGTGGTGGCCATCGCCGACGTCGCCTGGTACGTGCGGCCCGGCGACGCCCTGGACGCCTGCGCCTATGAGCGCGGTAACTCGGTCTATTTGCCCGACCAGGTCGTGCCGATGTTGCCGGAAGCGCTGTCGAACGGGTGGTGCTCGCTGAATCCGGACGAGGACCGCCCGTGCCTGGCGGCGCACCTGTGGATCGACGCCGACGGCGCCCCGCTGCGCCACGCCTTTGTGCGCGCCATCATGCGCTCGGCGGCGCGGCTCACCTACAGCCAGGTCCAGGCGGCCTCGGACGGCATGCCCGACGACGACACGGCGCCCCTGGTGGAGACCGTCGTCCGCCCCCTCTACGGCGCCTACGGGGCGCTGGCCAAGGCGCGGAAAAGGCGTGGCGTCCTGGAACTGGACCTCCCCGAACGCCGGGTCGTCGTGGACGAGGACGGCGCGGTGACGGGAATCGAGATCCGCCCCCGCCACGACAGCCACCGGCTGATCGAGGAGTTCATGATCGCCGCCAACGTGGCCGCCGCCGAGACCCTGGCGAAAGCGCGCCAACCCTGCATGCACCGGAACCACGACGCGCCGCCCCTGGACAAGCTGGAAGCCCTGCGCCAGTTCCTCGACGGCCTCGGCCTGAAGCTGGCGCGGGGCCAGGTGATCAAGGCCAGCCAGTTCAACCGCATCCTGGCCCAGGCCGCCGCCCTGCCCCAGGCCCACATGGTCAACCAGGTGGTGCTGCGCAGCCAGGCCCAGGCCGAATACCGCCCCGGCAACATCGGCCACTTCGGGCTCGCGCTCAGGCGCTATTGCCACTTCACCTCGCCGATCCGCCGCTATGCCGATCTCCTGGTCCACCGGGCCCTGATCCGGGGCGCCGGGCTGGGCGAAGGCGGCCTCGAAGACGACCACGGAGACTTCACCCAGATGGGCGAGCACCTGTCCGACACCGAGCGCCGCGCCCAGGGCGCCGAACGGGACGCGGTGGACCGCTTCACCGCCGCCTATCTGGCCGATCGGGTGGGCGCCGTGTTCGCCGGGCGCATCAACGGCGTCACCCGCTTCGGCCTGTTCGTCACGCTCAGCGAAACCGGCGCCGACGGGCTGGTGCCGGCGCGCACCCTGCCCGCCGATACCTACATCCACGATGCGGCGGGCCATTGCCTGCGCGGACGCCGGACGGGGCGCGAATACCGCCTCGGCGAAGAGGTGGAGGTGCGCCTGACCGAGGCCGACCCGCTGACCGGCGGCATGATCTTTCACCTTATGGACTCGGGGGCGCCGCGGCCCGGCCGGGCCCGCACCCGGCCCACGGCCGCGGGGCGCAAACGCCGGCCCGCCGCGGCGCCGAAGAAGCCGGGCAAAAAGGGGAAACGCCGGCGCTAGTTCGGCCGGTCCCGGGCGCCCGAAAGGAGGCCGCAACTCCGATGGTGACGCGCGCACCGAAATCGCAGACAATCCGCGCCATGGTGTGGTCGGGTAAAATTGGAATTCCGGGCGTCGTCGTCGTGGCGGCGTGGTTGGCGGCCGCGTGCGCGCCGGTGCGCCCTCCGCCGCCGGCGGACGCCGTCTCGCCGTTGTTCACACAGCAGCTTCCCGAGCGGCCGGACGCGGAGATCTTCGCCGCCGGCTACGCCAGCATCACCGAGAAGTACATCGACGCCGTGCCGGCGGCGACCCTCGCCATGGAGGGCATGCGCGGGCTGGGCGCCATCGATCCGGCGTTGACGGTGAGGCGCGCCGGAGACGTGATCGTCCTCGCCGCCTCGGAACACACGATCGCCCGTTTTCCGGCCCCGGCCGACGACGACGTCGAGGGCTGGGCGGCCCTCACCGCGAAGGTGTCGGCGGCGGGGCGGCGGACGTCGAAAGCGTTGCGGACCGCGTCCGACGAAAAGCTGTACGAGGCGGTATTCGACGGCGTCCTTTCCAGCCTCGACATCTTCTCGCGCTACGCCGGGGCCGAGGAGGCCAGGAGGAACCGCGAGAAACGCGACGGATTCGACGGAATCGGCATCCGCATCCGCATGAAGGCGGGGGCGGCGCGGGTGACCCAGGTCATGGCCGACACCCCGGCGGCCCGCGCCGGCCTCAGGAAGGGCGACAGCATCACCCACGTGGACGGCGTGTCCGTCCGGGATTTCAAAAGGCACGACGTGGTCGAACGCCTGCGCGGCCCGAGCCATAGCCGCGTCGCCCTCACCGTGCGCCGCGAGGGCGTGGCCGGGCCCCTGGCGCTGGTGATGGAGCGCCGGCACATCGTTCTCCCGACGGTCACCGAGCGCCGCGACCACGGCATCGTTTTCCTGACCATCACCTCGTTCAACCAGCGCACCGCCGCCAGCGTCGCCGCCAAGCTGACGAAGGCGCTCGACGGGTTGGCGGGCAGCCCCAAAGGCCTGGTGCTGGACCTGCGCGGCAACCCGGGCGGGCTCCTGAAACAGTCCATCGAGGTCGCCGACCTGTTCCTCAGCCGGGGCCAGATCGTGCGCACCCACGGGCGTCACCCGGACAGCGAGCAGCGCTACGATGCCGGTGGTGAAGACATGGCCCACGGCCTTCCCCTGGTCGTCCTGGTGGACGGCAAATCGGCCTCGGCGGCGGAGATCATCGCCGCCGCCCTGCAGGACCACGGGCGCGCCGTGGTCATCGGCACCACCTCGTTCGGCAAGGGCACGGTACAGACCGTGATCCGCCTGCCCAACGACGGCGAGATCACCCTCACATGGTCGCGCCTGGTCACCCCTTCGGGATACGTGCTGCACGGCCTCGGCGTGATGCCCGTCATCTGCACCAGTGGCGCCGCCGGCAACGTCCGGAAACTGATTGCCGCGGTTTTCGGGGGGAAGGTCAAGATCGCCACCGCCCGGGCGAACTGGCGCACCGCCGGCTTGGGCGAGAAAAAGCGGCGCCGAAGCTTGCGCGCCGCCTGTCCGGCGGAACGGCGGCGCAAAGCCGTGGAAATCGAGGTGGCGCGCCGGCTGCTGGGCGACCGCACGCTCTACGGCCGCGCCCTGGACCTGACCGCGCCCACCTCCCAGGCCCAGTACTAGCAACCGGCGGCGGCGCCGGGGCCGCCCTTGACAGCGCCGGCACGGCCTGTATCGTGCGCCGCCTGACGCCCGCTCATCCGCCTCGGACAAGGACCGGAGCATGGCCAAATCCGCCACCATTCTGATCAAGCTGGTCAGCACCGCCGACACCGGGTTCTATTACGTGACCAAGAAGAACCCGCGCAACACCACCGAAAAGATGGTGTTCCGCAAGTACGACCCGGTGGTCCGCAAGCACGTCCCCTTCAAGGAAGCCAAGATCAAGTAACCCGCCGCAAGGCGAAGGCCCGCGGTCGCCGGCTTCCCGGGTCGGGACGCCCCGATCGTCCTGGCTTTCGCTGTCAGTCCAGGAACCGGGCCACCGTTTGCAGGAAGTGGGGAACGGAAATGGGCTTGGCGATGTAGTCTTCGCAGCCCCCCTGGCGGATCTTTTCCTCGTCCCCCTTCATGGCGCAGGCCGTAACCGCGATGATCGGGATGTGCTTGAGCCTGGCATCCGCCTTCAGCGCCCGCGCGATTTCGAGCCCGGAGATCTGGGGCATCTGGATATCCATGACGATGAGGTCGGGGCGGTGGCTGCGGGCCAGTTTCATGGCTTCCTTGCCGTCCTTCGTCTGCACGGTGTCGTAGCCGTGGGCCTGCAACAGATCGTTGAACAGCTTCATGTTGAGTTCATTGTCCTCGACGATGAGGATGGTCTTGGCCATGGTGTCTGCCGGTTTTCAGGCCCTTCGTTGCGCAATCCCGCCGGGATCGCCGTCGTCGCCGGGGTGAACACGGTGCCGGGGGACCGGAGCAAAAAGGGCGCGCCATCACCGTCGGGAAATGATGGAGGATCGGATTAGCCGAGTCAAACCGGGCGCCCGGCGGAAAGAAAAAAGGCCGCCACAAGGGCGGCCGTAGTCTGGGTCGTAAGGGGTTGGGAGGTTCACATTACGGGATTGGCGGTTTCACTCGAGACGGTGGAAACGCCCTCGAGGACCGGGGCACCCCAGAATTCCATCGGCAACGCGCCTGCCGCCGAAGCCAGAACCAGGAGCAACGCGACCACAAAGGCCTTCCAGGTCGTCATCACGGTTTCCTCTCCAATCCCCCGGCCGAACCGTTGTTCGACCGGTTGTTCCCAGGCGAAGAATGTCACGGTTCGCTTCCGCCTCCTGTGACCGTCGTCACAGGACGGGCATTTAATTGAACGGGAAATTCCGCCGCCGGGGCGCGGCGCAGACGGGACCGCGTCGCCTACCCGCCGCGCACTTCCTCGACCATGTCCTGCAGGCGCTTCATGTTGCGGATGACGAGGGTGTCTTTCCTGCGCTCGACGATGCCCTGGCGGGCCAGGTCGTTCATGACCCGGGCGACGGTTTCGCGGGTGGTGCTGACGCGGCTGGCGATGTCACCGTGCACGGGGATGGGATGAATGGCCACCTCGTTGCCGGCGCCGGCGAAATTCTGCGCCAGGCGCAGGAGATCGGCATGCACCCTGTTGGTCGCCCCCACCGTGCTCAGGTCCATGACGCGGTCGGTGGTGACGCGCACCACCTGGGCCAGATGCACCATGACCTTCCGGGCCACGGACGGATACTTTTCCAGCATCCCCAGAAAATGCTCCGGCGGCATGGACGCGATCAGGCTGTCGCTCAGCGCCATGACGCTCGCCGAACGGGGCTGGCCGTCGAGGGCGGCCAGCTCGCCGAAGTGGCTGCCTTCGGCCATGTCGTTGAAGGTGATCTCCTGCCCCGATACCGAGTAATTGACCACGCGCACGCGACCGCTGACGATGAAGAAAACGTCGCTGGTCTCGCTCTGGCGGTCGATGATCTGTTCCCGGGCGGGATAGCGCTTCCACCGGCACAGCCGCTCGAACCCGCTCAATTGCTCGGGCGTCAGGCCAGCCAGCAGATCGATCCCCGCCAGGGTGTCTGAACCGGAATCCGGCACGCCGTCGTTCTCCCAACCGTGGCGACCGGACGCATGGTACAGGCATAAGGGACCTATGGCGAGGGGCGGCGGAAAGGCTGGAATTCCGACCTTTTCCGCCGTTCCCGGGCCAACCTTGCACCGCCGAATGGCGCCCTTTATGGTGCCCGGGGGGGGTAGAAGACCAGACAATGCCAGAGCCGAAAGTTGCCGTCCTGCTCCCCTGCTACAACGAGGAAGCCGCCATCCGATCGGTGGTTTCGCGGTTCCGCGCGGTGCTTCCCGAAGCGACGGTCTATGTCTACGACAACGCCTCCAGCGACCGCACGGGCGAAGAGGCCGCCGCCGCCGGCGCCCTTGTCCGCCACGAACAACGGCGCGGCAAGGGGTATGTGGTGCGCCGCATGTTCGCCGATATCGAGGCCGATATCTACGTCCTCGCCGACGGCGACGGCACCTACGACGCCGACAGCGCGCCGAAGATGATCGCGCTGCTCGTCGACCGCAACCTGGACATGGTGGTGGGGACCCGCATGGACGCGGGCGCGCGGGAAAGCGGCGATCCCTTCCCGGGGGCCCGCCGATTCGGCAACAGGCTGTTCACCAGGTACGTGGCCATGTTGTTCGGCCGCCGGTTCACCGACATCTTTTCGGGATACCGGGTGTTCTCGCGCCGCTTCGTCAAGTCCTTCCCGACCCTGGCCGCCGGTTTCGAGATCGAGACCGAGCTGACCGTCCATTGTCTGGATCTGGGCCTGCCGGTGGGCGAGATGGCGACGCCCTACGGAACGCGCGCCGCCGGATCGGCGAGCAAGCTGAGGAGCGTGCGCGACGGCTTGCGGATCCTCAAGGTCATTCTCGTGCTGCTCAAGGAAACCAGGCCGATCAAATTCTTTTCCTTCCTGTTCGCCGTGCTGGCGGCGCTTTCGGCGGTGCTGGCCGCGCCCCTGTTCGTGACCTATCTCGAGACCGGCCTGGTGCCACGATTCCCGACCGCGATCCTGACCACGGGGATGATGCTGATCGCGTTCCTCTGCCTCGCCTGCGGCCTGATCCTGGACAGCGTCAGCCGGGGACGGCGCGAAGAAAAGCTGCTGCGCTACCTGGCCCTGTCTTCCGTCGACGAATTCCGCGAGCCCTGACCGGCCGCACCGACGGCCCGGACATCGCCGCCTCGGTCCGTCCTGCGGGCCAGCATCCGCTGGTTGGAGCTTTTTCCCGTGACCAGGATGAGAAGCCCGTCGAGGGCCGTGAACAGGCCGAGCAGCGGAACGTTGTGCTGGTTAAACCACCTGGCGACGCCCTTCAGCGCCGCGTGATCGGCGAACGCGTTATGGATCGAGTGGATCCACAAAACGGGGCTCAGCATCGGTTGGCTGGCAATCACGTCGAAGCCGTTTTCGCTGAGCAGCCGGGCAAGGCTCTCCCTGGTGAACAGGTAGAAGTGGCGCGGCAGATGGTAGCCCCCCCAATAGCGGCGCCGAAAGAGGCGGGCGTCCCAGGCATCGGTGTTCGGCGTTTCGACGGAGAAGATGCCGCCCCCTGCCATCAGGGTCCTCACCTTCCGTACGGCGCGACGGGATTCCCGCACGTGCTCGATAACCTGATGCATGAGAACGAGGTCGAAGCGCCCCTCCCAGGCGCTGGTATCGGCGGCCATGAAGTCTCCGCACAGGACCTCGAAGCCCTTGGCCCGCGCCGCCTCGGCCGCCGCCCCGGAGATTTCGATTCCCGAGAGTTCCCAGTCCTCCGGCGCGTGTCGGCGGAAAAGGTCGAGAAGGCGCCCGTCACCGCATCCGATATCGAGGACCCGGATCGGCCTCTCCGGCAGGTGCCGGCGGTAGCGGCGGATCTTCGTCCTCTCCAGCCGGTCCCTGACCAGCTTGACGAGCGGCGGTTCCGCCGTCGCATCGCTGAAGGCGTAGTAGTTCGCCGGGTAGATGATGGCCATGGAGCGTTCGTCCGGCACCGCCGCGAGATGCCAGATGCCGCACGTCGGGCAGCGGACGATGTCGGTCTCCTCGGCGGTCGTGCCGTACAGGAAATCCCGGCCGCGACCGACGACGTCGCGGTTGCCGGCGGCATCGCAGGCCGCGAAGGGGCAAATGGGGGGATCGGTCGTGACTTCCGCGTCGGGCATCGATGCTCAGCGTGCGTAATGGGGTAGGCGGCGCCGGCGGCAATTTAGGGCCTTGCGACAGAACAAAATACCGCGCAATTATGCCGCCGCTCCATGGCTGGTGAAGGCAATCAGTGGACCGGAACGTGTATACAGTGTCGTCTCAATCGGTGAATTTTACAACGGCCGCGATGTGCCGGGAACCGGCCACGCCCGCCGTCGGCCGCGCCGCCGGCTCTAGGCGGGACCGGACACACCGGTGAGCCCTTTCCAGTACTTCACGCCCAACGCCCAGCAGATCGTGGGCCTGCTCGCCGTCCTCGCGGTAGCGGTCCTGTTCTCGGGCCTGGGCGCGTTCGTCGGCGGCCGGCGCCGGTTCGCGGCCGCCGACGTGGTCGTCGGCTGGGGCGTGGTCACGGGCGTGTTCAAGGTGTTCGGGGTCGTCGGGCCGGTCCCCTTTACATGGCTCGCCTACGGCGTGTGGGCGGTGGCGGTTCCGTGCGCCGTCGCGTCATGGCGCCGCGATTGGCGGCACGGCCTTGAGCCGGCCGCCGCGGGGACCCTGTGGCGGGTCCTGGTCCTTGCCCTGCCGCTGCTGGTCCTGGTGACGGCCATGCGCGCCTCCCAGTGGGACGAGTTCTCCCAGTGGCTGCCCAACGCCCACTACATCCTCACCTTCGATGCCTTCCCCCGCCTCGGCCTGCCGGCCAGTCCGTCGGTGTTGCCCGGCTATCCCTACGCCCTGCCGCTGACAAATTTCCTGGCGTCGAAGCTGGCCGGCGCATTCGTCGAGAACGCGGGGGCGCTGTTCAACGTGCTGCTGCTGCTGCTCTTCGCCCCGGTTTTCCTGCGCGTGGTGCAACAGGGGCTCGAGGCCCCCGCCGCCTGGCGGCGGACCTGGGGCGCGGCGGCGCTGGGGATTCTCGGCGTCACGTTGTTCAGCACGACCTTTGTCCAGAAGCTGATATTCACCGCCTACGCCGACAGCGCCACCGCCGTCACCCTGGCCACCGCCGGGGTTCTCGGCTGGATGATGCTGGAGGCCCTGGCCGAAGGGGGCGAACGCGCCGACACCCGGGCCCTGGCCTGGCAGTTTGCCCTGGTCGCCGCGCTCCTGGTCAGCCTCAAGCAGTCCAACCTGGTCCTGCTCGTCCTGCTCCTGGGCGGGATGATCCTGGTCGTGCTGCGGGACCCGAAAATCCGTGTCCGCGACTTCGCGCGCGTGGTCCCGGTGCTCCTGGTGCCCGCCGCCGTGGTCTACGTATCGTGGCGCTACCACGTGACGCGCCATATGCCGGGCGGCGAGCTTTCCGTGCTTCCCCTGGAGCGGTGGCTGTTCCCCTATGTCTTCGAGATCCTGGGACGCATGATCGAGGCGGCGGGCAGGAAAGGCGCCTATTTCGGGATGATGGCGGTGCTCAGCGTGTTCGCCGTGCGCGGCCTGTGGCGCATCCGCGGAAGCTTCGACCGCATGGCCGTCATGGCCGGCGCCGTGTTCATCGGCTTCAATCTTTTCCTGTGGTTCGCATATATCACCATCTTCGGAGAGAACAGTGGGCGGAACATCGGGTCTTACTGGCGCTACAACACCCAGCTCGGCATCCTCGGGTGCACGGCGGCCGCCTTCGGACTGGCCCATCTGTGGCGGCGCTACGTCTCTCCGCGCCTGGCCGACGGGAAGGGGATCGCCCGCCTGCTTCCTGCTTTCGGGGTCGCCCTGGTGGTCGCTCTGCCGCTGGCGTTCCCCGATAAACTGCGCATCGACGCGCGGCCGCAGAAGGATCACATGCGTCTGGTCGGCCAGGACCTGGGACGGAGCCTGCCCGAGGGTGCGCGTCTGGCGGTGGTCGATCCGCGCGGCAACGGCTTCACGGGCACGGTGATCAACTTCGAACTGACCAGCGGCACCGGCGCCGGGCGCGGCCTGACCGCGGGCCCGATGATCAACCTTTTTGCCCCGCTTAAATCACCCGGGGAGTTGCGCGACCGCCTGGCGCGGAGCCGGGTCAGCCACGTCTGGGTGCATCAGCCCCTGGCGGAGGTGCAGCGGGACCTGGGCGTCGATCTGGCGCCGCGCGCCTCCCACCTCCTGCGCCGCGTCGACGGGGGGTGGGAGCTGGTGCGATCCTGGCCGTACGAAGGCTACGACGACCCCCACAGCCCCGACCTGCCGGACTGACACCCATCCCTCACCGTTTTCGATAGAAGTGCAGGATGATGTCGCGGGGCAGCAGACGGAGCAGCGGCGCGAGCACCACCACGCCCAGGTAAAGGGCGCCCGCCACCGGCAGCGGCGGGGACGGACCGGCCCGCATGCGCGCCCACAGCCCGCTGATGCGGATGGTCTTGAGACGGCCCCGGCCGACCTCGGCGAATCCGTGGCGTTCGGCCATCCGGGTCAGGTTTTGCGGGTTGAAATAGCTGAGGTGGGGCGAGCTCAGGTGCACCTGCCAAAGCCGCTCGAGGGGGAAGGACAGGCCGAGCCGGTCGAGCACGGCGGCGGTCCGGTAAAAAATGCCGCCGCCGTTCGGCAGGTTGAGGATCAGGATGCCGCCGGGCTCCAACAGGCGGCCGCAGACGTCGAGGGCGGCCGACGGATCGGGCAGGTGCTCGAAGGTGTCGTTGAAGCTGATGATGTCGACGCGCGCGCCGGGCTCCACCGCCTCGGGGAAAAAGCCGGCGCGCACGTCGTGGCCGGCCCGGCGCGCCGCCGCCGCCGCGTCGGCGTCCGGTTCGATTCCCGTGCCGGCGATCCCGCGGCGCCGCGCCGCGTCGAGGAACATCCCGCGCGCGCAGCCGACATCGAGAAGACGCGGTTTGTCCGCCCGGACCAGCGGTTCCAGCCGGTCGAGGATGACCTCGAAGTTCTCCCGCCTGAGCGCATCCAGCCCTTCCACGTCGGCCCCGCCCCCCGGCGGCAGGTCGGCCTTGAGGAAGCGGCACGCGGGGCACGCGTACAGCCACGCCTTGCGGCGGGTCATCGGCGCATCGCACACCGGACAGGGGCCGGCGGACGTTCCGCCCGGGGACGGATCGGTCGGCTGTGTCGTCATCGTCCGCGCCACCGAACGTTCCTCCATTCCTAGACGATCAGCGCGACGCCGCCCCGGCGCGGGTCCCCGGCGCCGTCGAACCGCCCGGCGCCGGCGTCGAAGCGCACCGAATGCACACCGCCGAAGAAAAGGTTTCTTTCCTCCCACACTTCGCTGTCGGGGAAGATCTTCACGAGCGCGGCGAGCTCGTCCGCATCGAAGCCGTCCTCGATGCTGAGCAGATCGTTCTCGAAGTGGATTCTCGGGCGTGCCACGGCGTCCTCGATGGACATGCCGAACTCCAGCAGGTTGAGGACCACCTGCAGGATGGCCGTGCGGATGCGGTTGGATCCGCCCGAGCCCAGGGCCGCCGTGGCGCCGTCCGCCTCCACCACCACGCTCGGCGCCATCATGGAGCACATGCGCTCGTCGACAGGCCACCGGTGGAAGCCGTGGGGGTTGATATCGTCTTCGCCGAGCAGGTTGTTGACCATGATGCCGGTGCCGGGGATCAGGTAACCCGACCCTTCGCCGTTGGAGACCGACAGGCTGGCGGTGTTTCCTTCGGCGTCGATGACGCTGATGTGGGTGGTGCCGCGCCGCGCCGCCGGGCGTCCCAGGATCTGGCGGCGGTAGGCGTCCAGGAAGGCGGGGTCCAGCAGGGACTCGGGCGCGTCCGATTCGTGCAGGCGGCTTTCGATCCGCGCCTTGTTGGTCAGCGCCATGGACCGGGCCAGCCGTTCCAGGTGCGCCGCCGACCCGAAACCGGCGGCGGCCAGGTCCGCGTCCTTGAGCAGCTCCAGCGCAAAGGCGATGAGGATGCCGCCGGTCGACGGCGGCGGGTTGGTGAACAGCCGGGCGCTCCCATGGGCCAGCTCCAGCGGCGTCCGCAACGCCACCTCGTAGCCCTCCAGATCGGCGCCGCTAAGGGTGCCGCCGGACGTACGGCAGTCTTCGATCAGCGTGCGCGCGATATCGCCGCGGTAGAACAGGTCCTCGCCGTCGCGGGCCAGGGCTTCCAGGGTGTCGGCGAAGGCGGGCAGGGTGAACACCTCTCCCTCGCCCATCAGTTCGCCGGGGTTCACGCGGCTGCCGAACACGGCGCGGCAGGCGGCGTTGCTGCCGTAGATCTTGCCGACGATCCGGAAAATGTAGGCGAGCAGGCGATCGACCCGGAACCCGTCCCGGGCCAGGGCCGCCGCCGGCTCGACGATGCGCGCCATGGGCATGGAGCCGAGGTCCCGGTGCACCCGGAACAGGCCCTTCACCGTGCCCGGCGTGGCGATGGACCCCATGCCGATGTGGAATTCCTGCTGGGCGGTGCCGAAGTCGGCGAGAATGGGGAAGAAATCGACCTCGGCCTCCGCTCTGCGGACCTTCGGCGTCTGGGCGAAAAAATCGTAGAGGACGGCGTCGCCGCCGCCGCGGCGGGCGAGCAGGAAGCCGCCGCCGGCGAGGGAGGTCAGCACCGGCTCCGCCACGCACGCCGCGCACATGCCGGCCAGGGCCGCATCGAAGGCGTTTCCGCCTTCGGCCAGGATGGCCGCCGCGGCGCGCGCCGTCTCCAGGTGTCCGGCGGCGATGGCGCCCTTCGATGTCATGGCCTCACACGGTTTGGCGGACGGGACTGCCGCATGGCGGCTGACGCTGGGTAGCGGCTGCGCCGGGCCCTGTCAATCGGGTTGGGCGCGGCGATACGGCGCGCAAGGGAGCACCACGGCCTTTGGCGCTTTTGTCGGCGATGATTCTCGGGCATCCTTGGCATCCGCCCCTGCCCCGGAACGACCAAGCGAGAGACGGATGGGTAAATGGCTTGCGCCCCTTGTCGGGCCGGTCCTGGCGGCCACCGTTGCCGCCACCCCCGCCGCGGGGACGGCGGCGGAGGTCTGCGTGCCGCCGGGCCAGTGGCTGGGCACGGCGCGCAACAGATCGATCGGCCACGCGGACCTGATCGCCGGGATGGCGAAGCGTCCGGTGGTCCTCCTCGGCGAAGTGCACACCAGCGCCGAGCACCACCGCTGGCAGCTTCACACCATCGCCGCCCTGCACGGGCGGAACCCCAACATGGTGCTCGGCTTCGAGTCCTTCCCCCGCAGCGTCCAGCCGGCGCTGGACGCCTGGACCCGGGGAGACCTGAGCGAGGAACGGTTCCTCGAGGAATCCCGGTGGGACGAGGTCTGGCGGATCGACGCCGGCCTCTACATGGGGCTGTTCCAGTTTGCCCGTCTGCACCGCATCCCCATGATCGCCCTGAACGTGGACCGGGCGCTGATCAAGCGTATCAGCAAGGAAGGGTGGCCGGCGGTGCCGGTGGACGCGCGCCAGGGGGTGGACGACCCGGTGCCGGCCTCCGACCCATACCTGGACTTTCTGGCCCGGGTGTACCGGGACCATGACGACGCGAAAAAAGAATTGCCCGACAGGGACGACCCCGCGTTCCGCCACTTCGTCCAGGCCCAGATCACCTGGGACAGGGCCATGGCCCAGGCCCTGGCCGCGGCGCGGCGCGGCGGCGGCCGGCCGCTGGTGGTGGGCATCGTCGGCCTTGGCCACACGGAATACGGCTGGGGCATTCCCCGTCAACTTGCGGACCTGGGCGTCACCGGCACCGCCGTGCTGACGCCCTGGGATGCCGGGCGGGCGTGTTCGGAGCTGGCGCGGCAGGGGGGACCGGCCGTCGCCGATGCCGTCTTCGGCCTCGCCGCACACGCCGACCCGGCCGCCCCGCAAAGGCCCAAGCTCGGTGTCCTCATCGGCGACGGGGACGGCGGCGTGCGCGTGAAGAAGGTAACCGAGGGAAGCGTTGCCGAGGCCGCCGGCCTGGCCCCCGACGACCTGATCCGCGAGGCGGCGGGCGTGGCCGTCTACAGGACCAGCGACCTCATCGCCATCGTCCGCCGCCAGGCGCCCGGTACCTGGCTGCCCCTGCGCGTCATGCGCGGCGCCGAGACCGTGGACATCGTCGCCAGGTTCCCGCCCACACCATGAATCGCGTCACGGGCGCGGTCGTGCTTGTGCTGGCCTGGGCGGCGGCCGGGACGGGGCCGGCCCACGGCGGCGGGCCGGGGCTGCACCACGACATGGAGGTGCGCCTCGACCCGGCGGACCGAAGCCTCGCGGTCACGGATCGCCTACGCGTGCGCGGCCGCGGAACGGTCGCCTTCCATCTGGCCCCAGGCTTCCGGGTGAGCGCGTTGAGCGTGGACGGGAAAAGCGCCGTCCCCGCGCGCCACGACGGCGCATGGCGCGTCGACCTGGGCACCGCCGGGGAACACGCGGTGGTTTTCGAATACGCCGGCCGCCTGGGGCGAACCGACGCACGGCCGCGCCGCCCCGGCTTTCACCGGCCGGTGGCGGCGCCCGATGGCAGCTTCCTGCCGGAATCGGGCGGCTGGTACCCCCGGCTCGCCGGCGCGGATTTCACCTACCGCATCGCGGTGGACGTGCCCCGGCGGCAAAGGGTGGTGGTCCCCGGCCGCCTGGTGGAGGAAACGGTCTCCGGGGAACGCTACCGCGCCGTCTTCGCCAGCGAGGTCCCGTCCCCGGGGTTGGTGCTGATGGCCGGGCCATACGCCGTCGAGGAACGCGATCACGGCGACATCCGGTTGCGCACGTACTTCCACCCCCGGATCGCCTCGCTGGCGGCGACCTACCTGGACCTCGCGGCCGGCTACATCGACCTCTATGGCGAGTGGATCGGCGCCTACCCGTTGTCCACGTTCTACATCGTCTCCAGCCCGCTGCCGGTGGGACAGGGGTACCCGGGCCTGACCTACATCGGCGCCCGGGTTCTGCGCCTGCCGTTCGTCCGCCAGCGCTCCCTCGGCCACGAGGTGCTGCACACCTGGTGGGGCAACGGCGTCTTCGTCGACTACGAGGCGGGGAATTGGGCCGAGGGCCTGACCACCTTCATGGCCGATTACGCCTACGCTGAAAAACGGGACGCCAAGGAAGCGCGCGGGATGCGATTGGGGTGGCTGCGCGCCTACGCCGCCCTGCCGGCGGCGCGTGACCGGCCGGCGGTGGACTTTTCCGCCAAGGTGCACGATGCCGCCCAGGTCGTCGGCTACGGCAAGGTGGCGTTCGTCTTCCACATGTTACGCAACCAGCTCGGCGCGCCGGCGTTCGACACCGCCATCCGCCGGTTCTGGACACGACACAAGGGACGCACCGCCGGATGGACGGACCTGCGCCAGGCCTTCGAGAAGGCCTCCGGACGGGACTTGAGCGGATTCTTCGATCAGTGGCTGCGCCGCGCCGGCGCCCCCCGGCTGACGCTGGGCCCGGTGACGGTAAAGAAGACGGGAGGGCGCTTCCGCATCGCCTTCACCCTCTCCCAGGAGGGTTTGCCTTACGCCCTCGAGGTACCGGTGGCGGTGACCACGGCCGCCGGGGAGCGCCGCTTCACGGTCGCCCTGGAAGGCCGGGAAACCCGCCACGAGCTCACCACCGGAGCCCGCCCCGTCGCGCTGGCCGTGGACCCGGACTTCGATATCTTCCGCCGTCTTGACCCGGCCGAGGCGCCGCCCATCCTGCGCGACGTCACCCTGGGCGCGGCGACGGTCACCGTCGTCCTGGCCGGCCCCGGGCGGGCGCGGACGGCGGCCCGCAGGCTGGCCGAACGCATATTGGATTCACCGCCCCGGCTCCAGGACGTGGCGCCGGCCCGCCTTCCCGCCAGGCCGGTGCTGCTCGTCGGCACCACGGCGCGGGTCAGCGCTTTCCTGAAACGGGCGGGGCTGGCGGGCGTGCCCGACGGGCTCGCCGGGCGCGGCACGGCGCGGGTGTGGGCGGGCCGGCACGGCGACGCCCGGCCGCTGGTGGTGGTGGCCGCCGACGATGCCCCGGCCCTGGAGGCGCTTCTTCGCCCCCTGGCCCACTATGGCACCAAGGGGTATCTGGTCTTTCAGGGACGGAGGGCCGTAGACCACGGCATGTGGCCGGCCGGGACGGGGCCGTTGACGGTCCGCCTGGAGTGACGTGGGCCTCCCGGGGACGGAGCGGCGGAAGACGCCATCGAAGGCATGACGGTCGTGGCGCGGACTCCTTTCATCTTTCATCCCTGCGATGGTCTTTGTGTTTTTTTTCGGCGCGGTTCCGGCGGTCCGCGTCGCCGGCTTTGCGGTGGCACGGAAACCGGGCGCCACGGCATGGCGGGGGGACCGGCCCGGCGAAAAATAGCGTCCCGAAAACCGGGAAAAGGCGTGGCGGCACCGGCGCCGGCGTGATACATTTCAGGTGACAGACATCGCCTCGGATTCAGGACCGTTCACGGATTTGTGTCACCCCGGCATGCGGCCATTGGTTGACAGGGACGGCCGCGCCGCGCACGTTCTCCCCCAGCCTTTTGCGGCGGCGCTGAAGGCGCGGACACGCCCCCGGCGGCGTGTCGGAAATTAAGGCCGGAAGGATTAAAACGATGAGGCTTTCGGGATTTGTCCTTGCCTGTTTGGGCATGGGGATCGTTCTGCTAGGCACCGTAGGGGATGCCCATGCCCAGGGTGCGGGCGATCCCGGCGCCGGTCGGGAAAGCGCCGGCGACGGCGTGCTCAATGCCGTCGCCTACAGGGCGCTGCCGCGCGGTGCGTCCATCGCCGTCCGTCCCCTCGACAACTCCGACGAAAACCAGGTTCTGCAGCAGGTGTTCGAACGCGAGTTGAGGGCCGGGGGCTACACCATTTCCAAGGATGCGAACCTGATTCTGACGTTCGAGACCCGCGGCCAGTTGGGCGCGTGGTCGGACGGCGGACGGCGTCGGCTTGTTGAGTTGCAAAACAACCAAAGCCCGGGCGGGCAGGAGGTCCCCAAGGTCCGCCTCAACCTCTATGACAGCCAGCGGGGCGCCGTGTTCAACGAGGGCCGGACCGGCACCCAGATCACGACGCCCAGCACCTATCGCCTGGACGCCACCATCGACGACCGCACCGACGGCAAGCGCCTGTGGCAGGCGTGGACCACCGCCGCCGTGGGCGGGTCGGACGGCTTCACCCTGACCAAGGCCATGGTCCCGGTGATGGTGGCCGGTATCGGCCTCACCGTGAAGAGACAGGCCTTCACCCTGCGCTGAGGGGGCGCCGGTTTCCACCCCGGTCCCAACCCTTTCCTCCCGAGACCGCCGGCAGAACCCGCAAGGGGCGGAAAGCGTTGCCGTTCGCACCGATTCCGGGTAGTAACCGGACTGGCTCCGCGCCCGGCACCACAGGCGGCGGCTGGGCCCGTTTCGGCGCGGGGGACCGGTCCCCCCTGCCACCATGGATGAAATTTTGCCCATGAGCGATCCCGCCGACAAGGCCCTGTTGCCCGCCGGAATGTGCGACGTGCTGCCGCCGGACGCCGCCTTCGAGGCGGATGTGGTGGAGCGGCTCATGGCGTCGTTCGCCGGCCACGGCTATGAGCGCGTGAAACCGCCCCTGATCGAGTTCGAGCGAAGCCTGCTCGCCGGCAGCGGCGCCGCCATGGCCGATCAGACCTTCCGCCTCATGGACCCGGTTTCCCAGCGCATGATGGGGCTGCGCCCGGACATGACCCTGCAGGTGGCGCGCATCGCGGCGACGCGGCTCAAGAACAGGCCGCGGCCCCTGCGCCTCGGCTACGCCGGTCAGGTCCTCAGGGTGCGGGGCTCGCAGCTCAGGCCCGAGCGCCAGGTCGGCCAGGTGGGCGCCGAGCTCATCGGCGCGGCGACTCCGAACGCCGACGCCGAGGTCATCCTGATCGCCGTCGAGGCGCTGGCCGCGCTGGGCGTGGGCGAGATGTCGGTGGACCTCGGCCTGCCCACCCTCGTCCCCGCCGTCTGCGCCGCCCTCGGCCTGGACAGCGAATCGGCGGCGCGCCTGCGCACGGCGCTGGAGCGCAAGGACGCCGCCGACGTGGGCGCCATGGGGGACCGGCTGGGCGCCGACGCCGGGAAGACCCTGTTGGCCATGCTCGCCGCCGCCGGACCGGCCGAGGACACCCTGGAGGTCCTGAACCGCCTGCCACTGCCCGAGGAGGCGGCCCGGGAACGGGCCACCCTGGCCGCGGTGGTCGAGCGCGTGCGGGCCGGGGCGCCGGACCTGAACCTGACCGTCGATCCGGTGGAAAGCCGCGGTTTCGAGTATCACACGGGCGTCACGTTTACCCTGTTCGCGCCGAACCTGCGCGGCGAACTGGGCAGCGGCGGGCGCTATCTTGCCAACGGCGGCGACGGCGGGGGCGAACCCGCCACCGGGCTTACGCTGTTCATGGACACGGTGCTGCGCACCCTGCCCAGGCCGGCGCCGCCCGGCCGCGTGTTGCTGCCCGCCGGCACGCCCGCGGCGGAGGGGCGCAAGCTGCGCACCGAAGGCTGGGTCACCGTCGAGGCCATGGAGGCGGCCGCCGATGCGGCGGCGGAAGCCGAACGCATGGACTGCGGTCATGTGCTGGAGGACGGAAAACTCCGGGCCCTGGAACAGAAACGCGGGGGGTGAAGCGCAATGGCCAACGTGGTGGTCATCGGCACCCAATGGGGCGACGAAGGCAAGGGAAAGATCGTCGACTGGCTGTCGGAGCGGGCCGACGTGGTGGTGCGCTTCCAGGGCGGCCACAACGCCGGACACACCCTGGTCATCGACGGGGTCACGTACAAGCTCAACCTGCTGCCCTCGGGCGTCGTGCGCGGGGGCAAGGTTTCCATCATCGGCAACGGCGTCGTGGTCGATCCCTGGGCCCTGGCCGATGAGATCGACGGGATGCGCGCCCAGGGCATCGCCATCAGCCCCGAGAACCTGAGCGTCGCCGAAAATGCGCCGCTTATCCTGCCCCTGCACCGGGCCCTGGACCAGGCGCGGGAATCGGCGCTGGGCAAGGCCAGGATCGGCACCACCGGGCGCGGCATCGGCCCGGCCTACGAGGACAAGGTGGCGCGCCGGGCCATTCGCGTCGGCGACCTGGCCGAGCCCCAGGTGCTGGCCGAAAAGGTGGACAGGCTTCTGGTGCACCACAACGCGCTGCTGCGCGGCCTCGGCCTGCCCGAGGTCGACCGCGACGGATTGATCCAGGCCCTGGAGGAGATCACGCCCAGGATCCTGCCCTTCGCCGGCGCCATCTGGATACAGTTGGACGAGGCCCGGCACGCCGGCAAGCGCATCCTCTTCGAGGGCGCCCAGGGAACCATGCTCGACATCGACCACGGCACCTATCCCTTCGTCACCTCGTCGAATTCGGTGGCCGGCCAGGCGGCGGTGGGGTCGGGCCAGGGGCCGGGCGCCGTGGATTACGTGCTCGGCATTACCAAGGCCTACACCACCCGGGTCGGCGCCGGCCCGTTTCCCACCGAACTGGACGACGACGTGGGGAAGGGACTGGGCGAGCGCGGCCGCGAGTTCGGCACGGTCACCGGCCGGGCGCGCCGCTGCGGCTGGTTCGACGCCGTGCTGGTGCGCCAGGCGGTGAAGGTCAACGGCATCGACGGCATCGCCCTGACCAAGGCGGACGTGCTTGACGGGATGGACGAACTGAAGGTGTGCACCGGCTACCGCATCGACGGCGAGTCCCTCGACCACCTGCCCGCCAGCAGCGTCCAGCAGGCGAAGGTGGAACCCGTCTACGAGGTCATGGAGGGGTGGTCCGAAAACACCCGCGGCGCCCGGTCCTGGGCCGATCTTCCGGCCACCGCGGTGAAGTACATCCGCCGCATCGAGGAGATCATCGGGGCGCCGGTGGCGATGCTGTCGACCAGCCCCGAGCGCGAGGACACGATTCTCGTGCACGACCCCTTCGCCGATTGACGGAACGGTCCGCGAATCAAGGGGTCCCGGCGGTACGCCGGAGTGAAATATTAACAGTTTGGCAACCGTTGACGCCTAGCATCCCGGCGTGCATGGCGGTCGGACTGCGCTATGTCGAATGGGAAAGGCTGCAATGGCAGAGTGGCCCAACGACGCGGAGAGCGCGGGCACGGCAGAGCCGTCCGGCGGCCCGGTTACGCTCCGGGAACACTACCTGATCGACCCCTTCTCCCCCCTCCGTGAGCTGGATTCCCCATCCGCCGGGGCGTACGCGGCGGAGGATCGGAAAAATCCCGGTCGCAAGGTGTTCGCCCTCATCTGCCAGCCCGGCCTGCCGCCCCGCGGCAAGGTGATGGCCGCCCTCAGGGGCGCCACCTTCCCGGGCATGATGCCGCTCCTCGAGTGGGGCACCGTGTACTGGCCACCCCTGGGCCAGCGATGCATGGCGGTGATCTACGCACGCCCACAGGGCGGCAAACTGCTCTTGTCGGCGGCGGCGGAAGACGGACAGATCAACGAACGCGACCTGTCACGCCTGGTCTTCGACCCCCTGTCCAGGGCGGTGAACAAATTGGCGCGGCACAGAATGACCCACGGGTCCATCCGGCCCGACAACCTGTTTTTCATGGACGGGGAACGAACGGAAGTGGTCCTCGGCGAGTGCGTGAGCGCCCCGCCCGGCTTCCACCAGCCCGCCGCGTTCGAGACCATCGAACGGGCCTTGACATCGCCCGGGGGACGCGGCGAGGGCAACGTCGACGACGACCTTTTCGCCTTGGGAGCGACGCTCGTGTGCCTCCTGCTCGGGCGCAACCCGGTGGAAGACCTCAGCGAGGACGATCTGATCGCGGCCAGAACCAAATGGGGCAGCCACGCGGCCTATTGCGGCAAGACGCACATCCCCTTGGCCCTGGTCGAGCCCTTGCGGGCCACGCTAAACGACGATCCGGGCGAGCGCTGGACCCGGGAGAAACTGGACCTGTGGATCGAAGGCAGGGGCGTGACGCCGACCCGGGTGAAATTGCCGCCCAGATCGGAAACCGGTTTCCCGTTTGCCGGCAAGGAACACCACACCGCGCGCACCCTGGCGCGGGCGATGACCCAGAACGTGAGCGAGGCTGCGACGGTGCTCAAAGGAGGCGAGCTCGGCCTGTGGCTGCGCCGCGCCCTCAGAGAGGTAAAACGCGCAGAGGAGGTCGCCGAGACCGTCGGCGTGGCGAAGGCCCACCAGGGCGATTGGCAGGGCAGCGACGATGTGGTCGTGGCCAAGGTCGCCATGCTCCTCGATCCCCAGGCGCCTATCCGCTACAAGGGGTTCTCCTTTCTGCCCGGAGGCTACGGCCCGGCACTGGCGGTCGAGTTCACGCGCGGAGGCGACGTCCAGATCGCCGCCGAGGTGATGGCGCGCGAATTACCCGGATTCTGGCTGTCCGCCCAGCGGGAGGCACGCCCGGACATACGGCGCCTTGCCAAGACCCTGGTCCAGTTGCGGGGTTTCCTGCAGATCAACGAGCCCGGCTATGGGATTGAACGCTGCCTTTACGAACTCAACCCCAGCCTGCCGTGTCAGAGTCCGCTCGTCACCGGGGACCACGTGGTCGCCATCGAGGACCTGCTGCCCTGCCTGGACCGCAAGGCGACGCGCGGCAAAATCAAGGCCAGGCCCATGGACCGCCATATCGCCGCCTTCATCGCGGCCCGCTTCGACGAGGACACCGAGCCGCACCTTCGGGCGCTCGCCGCCACCGAAGAGGGAATGGCCCTCGTCGGCATGTTGAGCCTGCTGGCGTTCCTGCAATGGGGCCTGAAGCTGGGCCCCCTTCGCGGTCTTTCCAGTTGGGTGGGTGGTCATCTCGGGCCGGCCATCAACATATACCACAGCCGCACGGCCCGGGACGAGATCGAGCGCGCCATCCCCCGTCTGGTCCGCAAGGGCAACCTGCCCGGGATTTTCAAACTCATCAACGATGCCGAGGCACTGACGCGCGACGCCAAGGGGTACGCCGCCGCCCGCGCCCGGTTCATCGAGGCGGATGCCGAAATCAAGCACCTCGCGGACAAGGGCGCGGCGCGGGCGGCGGCGGCGGAGCGGACCGGTGAGAAGGCGGCGGCCGCGATGTCCGTCGTCATCTCCCTGGCCGTGGTAGCGGCCGTTTTCGCTTCCGGGATCTGGTAGGGCCGGGCCACGACCATGGCAAGACAGGCAGTCCGACAAGCAGCGGCAACGCCCCGATCGGGAAGGGGCGCGAAGGCCGGCTGGCTGATCATCGTTTTCCTGCTTCTGCTGATCGTCTCGCTGCCGACCGTGTTACTGCTTCTCTTCGGAATGCTGCCCGCCATCGTCGCCTACATCATCGACCCGTCGAAACACAAGACCTCGACGATCTGCGTCGGCGCCATGAACTTCGCCGGCGTTTTTCCCTACCTCTTGAACCTGTGGGCCGGCACTCACTCCATCGACGTCGCCCTGGGTATCCTGACCGACGTCTTCGCGTTGATGGTGATGTACAGCGCCGCGGCCGGCGGCTGGATGGTGTTCGTGGCCGTCCCTCCGGTGGTCGGGGTCTTGCTGCATGCGATGGATAGGCACCGCGTCGCGGCCTTACGCGCCCGGCAGAAGCACATCCTCAAGGAGTGGGGCAAGGACGTGGCCGAAACCGCGTCCCCGGCGGAGCCGAAGACCGGCGCCTAGTGGCCGGTACCTGGCCGGGATCCGCGCGCCGCGGCTCAGCTTGTGATGCGCTGTTCTATGAGCGCGTTTTTCACGGATTTCTGGAGCTTTTGGAAGGCCCGCACCTCGATCTGGCGCACCCTCTCGCGCGAGATGCCGTAGTGCCGGCTGAGGTCCTGGAGCGTCGCCGGGCTGTCTTTCAGGCGCCGTTCGACCAGGATGTGGCGTTCGCGCTCGGACAACACCTTCATGGCACGGCCCAACAGCTTGCGCCGGCCGCCCAGCTCCTGGCTCTCGGCCAGGTCCGTCTCCTGATCCTGGGTCTCGTCGACGAGCCAGTCCTGCCACTCGCCCTCGCCTTCTTCGCGCATGGGCGCGTTCAGGGAATGCCAGGGGTAGGCCAGGCGCCGGTTCATGGTGATGACGTCGGTTTCGGAGACGCCGAGGCGGTGGGCGATCCGGGTCACGTGCTCGGGCCGCAGATCGCCGTCCTCGAGGGCCTGCATCTGCCCCTTGAGCTTGCGCAGGTTGAAAAACAATTTCTTCTGCGCCGCCGTCGTCCCCATCTTCACCAGCGACCACGAATGCAGGATATATTCCTGGATGGCGGCGCGGATCCACCACATGGCGTAGGTGGCCAGGCGGAAACCGCGGTCCGGATCGAACCGCTTGACCGCCTGCATCATGCCCACGTTGCCTTCCGAAATGAGCTCCCCCAGCGGCAGGCCGTATCCCCGGTAGCCCATGGCGATCTTGGCCACCAGGCGCAGGTGGCTGTTGACCAGCTTGTCGGCGGCCTCGGTGTCATTGTGCTCGCTCCAACGCCGGGCCAACTGGGACTCCTCGTCGGCGCGCAGCATGGGGAAGGCGCGGATCCTTTGCAGGTACCGGGACAGGTTCCCCTCGGGCGAAATCTCGGGATCGAGCGAAAGGGACGCCATGGCGTGCTCTTCTCCTCGGTTCCAAACACCCAAAGCCCGCCAGCATCGGATTGCGCCAGCGACGACGTCGGGCCCGCGTTAGCACGCCCACAATACCTAACCAATTTAGTCATGTATAGAAAAAAACTAAAGCGCCTCTAATAAGCCTACGAGGTCATTGATATCAGGCGGTATTTCACTCCTGAACCGGAGCCACTTTCCGCTTCCCGGATGGCGGAACCCGATCAGGCAGGCGTGCAGCGCCTGGCGGTCGAAGGCCGCCACGGCGCGGCGCGCCGCCGCCGGGGCGTCCCTGAGACGCCTCCTTGCATCACGGCCATACAGCGGGTCGCCGACGATGGAATGGCCGAGGCCGGCCATATGGACGCGAACCTGATGGGTGCGTCCGGTGCCCAGCCGGCACTGGACCAGGCTGGCCCGGGTTCCGACGACCTTGAGCACGCGATAGCGGGTCAGGGCCGGCCTGCCGCCCCGCTCAACCACCGCCATCTTCTTGCGGTTCCGGGCGCTGCGCCCGATGTTGCCGGCGATCTCGCCGTGGCGCGGGGCGGGCACCCCCCAGACCACGGCCTGGTAGACACGCGCTACGCTGTGTTCCTCGATCTGGGCGGCCAGATGACGGTGGGCGGCGTCGTTCTTGGCCGACACCATGAGGCCGCTGGTATCCTTGTCCAGGCGGTGCACGATGCCGGGCCGGGTGACCCCTCCGATGCCCGACAGACTGTCGCCGCAATGGGCGAGCAGGGCGTTGACCAGCGTGCCGTCGGGATGGCCCGGCGCCGGGTGGACCACCAGGCCCGCCGGTTTGTCGACGACGATCAGGTCGTCGTCCTCGTAGACCACGTCCAGGGGCAGGGCCTGGGGCCGGGGCCGGGCGGGCCGCGGCGCCGGCACGGTGAGGTCGAACCGCTCGCCGGCCCGGACCCGGTGGGCGGGGTCGCACACCGGGTCGGCACCGTCCGTGGCGCGCACCACCAGTCCGGCCAGGATCAGCGCCTTGAGCCGCGTGCGCGAGAGCGCCGGCACGGCGTCCGCCAGCAGCGTGTCCAGCCGCGTCCCGGCCTTGTGCTCGGGGACCGGAACGGTATATGAGGTTGCGGTGGCCGGGTTCTCCATCGCCAGAGACTGAAACGAAACCATGCGCCTACTCAAGGGTCTCGTTATCGGGATGGCCCTCCTGATCGTCATCGGGATGACGCTGTTCGCCTACGGCCTGTACCAGAAGATCGCCGATCCCGGGTTTACCTTCTTCCCCGACGAGACCGGGGACGGGGCTCCCGCCTCCGTTCCCGCCTCCGTTCCCGCTCCCGCACCCGCTCCCGCTATCACTCCCGCTCCCGCCGCCGTCGCGCCGCCGGCGGCCTTCGGCACCCTCGACGTTCCCCTGCCCGCGGGCTGCGTCCTTGCCCGGGTCATCCCCGCGGGCGACCGCCTCTACCTGCGCATCGGCCCCGCCGGGCGGTGCGAGCGCGTCGTCGTCGTCGACGTCGCCACCGGCTCGGTGCTCGGCACCATCACGGTGGGCCCGTGATCTTTCTGCCCCGCGCCGTGGCCGGGCACATCGCCGACGCCGCCGAGGCCGCCTACCCGGACGAGTGCTGCGGCCTGCTGGTCGGCCGCGCGGAGGCCTCGGGAGACCGCCTCGTCACCCGTGCCGCGGCCAGCCCCAACGTCGCCGACGGGGACACCCGCGACAGCTTTCTCGTCGATCCCAGGATCCAGTTCGACCTCATGCGGGAGCTCGGCGACGGACCCGAATCCATCGTCGGCCACTACCATTCCCACCCGGACCACGGGGCGGCGCCGTCCGAGCGCGACCTCCGGTCGGTCTTCTATCCCGACCACGTCTGGGTCATCGTCGCCGTCGACGGCGGCCGCGCCGGCGACATGACCGCCCATCTCTTCGACGCCGGCCGCGGCCGGTTCAGGGAAATCCCGTTGCGGGTTACGGGCTGACGGCCCTATCCTCGGCGCCCCAAAAGGGCGGAAGGGTTCTCCATGAATTTCTGCAGCGACAACACCACCGGCGCCGCGCCGGAGATCCTGGCGGCCCTGGCCGCCGCCAACGACGGCGCCGCCATGCCCTACGGCAACGACGATTTCACCCGCCGCGCCGAGGCCGGGATCGCCGAGGTCTTCGAGACCGAGGCCGACGTCTTCCTGGTGGCCACGGGCACGGCCGCCAATGCGCTCAGCCTCTCGGTCATGACGCCGCCCTTCGGCGCCGTGTTCTGCCACGCCCGGTCCCATATCCAGTGCAACGAGTGCGGCGCGCCCGAGTTCTACAGCGGCGGCGCCAAGCTGGTCCCGTTGCCGGGCGACGACGGCAGGATCGCCGCCGCGACCCTGGGCGCCGCCCTGGCCGCGCACGACCCCGGTGTGCATCACGTCCAGCCTGCCGCGGTCAGCCTGTCCCAGTCCACCGAGGCCGGCACTGTCTACGCCGTCGACGCGGTGCGCGACATCGCCGGCGTCGCCCACGCCCACGGCCTCAAGGTGCACATGGACGGGGCGCGCTTCGCCAACGCCCTCGCCGCCCTGGGGTGTTCGCCGGCGGACGCCACCTGGCGCGCCGGCGTCGACGCCCTCAGCCTGGGGGCGAGCAAGAACGGCGCCTTCGCCGCCGAGGCGGTGGTCCTGTTCGACCGCGCCCTGGCCGCGACGTTCGCCTACCGGCGCAAGCGGGGCGGCCACCTGCTGTCCAAGGGGCGCTTCCTCGCCGTCCAGTTCGAGGCGTATTTCACGGACGGGCTATGGCTGAAGAACGCCGCCCACGCCAACGCCATGGCGGCGCGCCTGGCCGAGGCCCTGAAAGGCGTGCCGGGGGCGGCGCTGTGCCACCCGGTCGAGGCGAACGAGGTCTTCGTCTCGCTCACCGAGCCGGTGATCGCCGGCCTGCTCGACGACGGATTTCAGTTCTACCGCTGGGAGAGGGAAGGGGCGACGCTCCTCAGACTGGTCACCGCGTTCAACACGCGCGGCGAAGACGTCGACGCTTTCGCCGCCGCCGCCCGGCGCCACGCCGAAGCGGCGCCCGCCCGGCAAGGCACTTGATCGGCGACGGGGATTCCCTGTAAAGGAAGGGGCTTCGCCGGGTCCCCATCGTCTAGTGGCCTAGGACATCGGCCTCTCACGCCGAAAACGGGGGTTCGAGTCCCCCTGGGGACGCCAGCCTTTTCCCACTTCCCGCGCTTTTTGAGAACGCCCCCCACCGGGGAGACAGATGATGATTTCGGTGCGGCGGTCTCGGATGAAGGGGCGTTGACCTTCGCCGGGACCCCGGATGCCGAGGTCCTCCTGTTCGACATGGGGTAGGGCGCCGGGGTAGGGCGCGCCTGCCCAAAATAATTGACCGGAGACTTGGGGTCCCAGGCCAAATCGGCCAATCTTGTGCCGTCGGTGACGAACGGTCGGGAATCCGGGAGCGCGGCGCCTATGCGTGTTCGTGTCAGGTGTTACGCCGGTCATCGCGGCGAGGAGTCGCCCCGGCAGTTCTCGCTGGGGGGGAGGTCCGTTGCGGTGAAGGACGTGATCGACCGCTGGCTGACGCCCGACCACCGCTACTTCAAGGTCCGGGGCGATGACGGCGCGGTCTACATTCTGCGCCACGACGTGAAGGCGGGACGCTGGGAGTTGACGATGTCCGACGGGGGCCCGGCATCGGCCTGACGCATCTTTCTCCTCCCGTCTGCGGGCCGCCGCGCCGCCAGCGGCCGCATCAGCCGCGATCCCGGTTCATCCGGCCCGGCCTCAGGTGTTCAGGAAGCGGTGTCATGAGGCGAATGTCATGGGTTGCCCGAAAGGGCGCGCAGGTCGCCCCCATGGCCGCCGCATCCGCCGGCCCGAGGCCGAGCTTGGCCCGCAGGTAACGGGCGGATTCGACCGAAAACACGGTCTTTCCGCCATGGCGGCGGGCCCACAGCCAGGCGCGGCTGGTGGCCCGCTGCAGGGCCAGGCGGCGATCCGCGGGCGCGATTTCCGGGTGATCGGCGATCTGCAGCGCCAGGGCCAGGTTCGTGTCGTGCTGCTCCTGCGCCTGGTTTTCGGACATGCGGCCGGGCGCGCATTCGGGTTCCAAGAAAATGACCTTGTCGACACGGGCGAAGCACGTACGCCGGGCCAAACTGAGCGCGATGGCGTAATCCAGAATGTACAGCCTCGGGTCCAGGCCGCCGGCGGCCCGCACCAGGTCCGTGCGGGCCAGGGCGGTGACGAGGGAAAACGGGGGCCTGCGGACCGAGTATCGGAAACTGTCGGTGATCTTTGAAACCGCGCCGGTCTCCGTCGACGAGGGTGCCAACGGCGCGTGCCCATCGCCCCCCGCCCCGGCCCGGTAGCGGCCGCTGCGTCCGAAGGCGAGGCCGCATCCGGTTTCCCTGATGCCGGCGAGCAGGGCCCTGGTGGCCGTCGGGGTCAGCACGTCGTCTCCCCCCACCGGCTTGATGAACGCGTGCCGGACGCCCGCGACCGCGGCGATGGACGCATGGGCCGGACCCCGGTTCTCCTGGTCGATGATGGTCACATCGGACCAGCCCGCCGTCAGCCGGCGGAGCACCGCGCCGCTGTCGTCGGTAGATCCGTCGTTGACGAAAATGTATTCGCGTTGGAAGTCGCCCGACTGGGCGGCAAGCCCGGCGATGACGTAAGGCAGATACGGCGCCTTGTTATAAACGGTTACGACGTAGCTGACCGCGCCCGCGCCGCCGCCGCCAGGGGCCCTTGTTCGCGTCACGAGCGGACCGTATAGCCGCGCGCGTGCAGGCAGGTGTCGATGATGCCAGCCCGTATCGTTTGAGCCTCGGCCTGTTTCGAGGCGACGAACACGCCTCCGAGCGCGGCGCCCAGGGCGCCAAAGATGGCGGCGCCGCGGGCGGCACCGGTCCCTCCGTCATAGGGTATGCTCGCCGCCCCGATCGCGGCGCCGATCAGTCCCATGAGAAGCGCAGCGCCGAAAATGGGGGCCGGGGATTCCCCCTCCACGGGGGTTTCGCTGGCCTCGTCGCGGCACTCGGCGAGGTCGGCTTCGTATTTCGCCCGGTCGGCGCCCTTGAGGTCCACCTCGGGCCTGTAGAACTGGGCGCAGCCCGCCAGGACAAGGCAGGCGGCGGCACCGATCGCCACGATCCGTTTCATCGCACATCTCCTCGCTCCGCCGGCCCGCAATTGCGCCGGCACCATGCGCCGCGCCGGTCCGGCGGGACCGGCGCGCCGAGGGTCCACCGTCGGCCCGGGGACCGGAAATTCAAAAATTTTGTATTTCCACCGCCGCCCCCCCCAATGACGACCCGCGAAAACCCGTGGAACACATCTGGAGACGCAAATGACTCTCGATCCGGTTATCGCCGATCCGTCCCCGGCCGCGCGCCGGGGGTCGCGGGGGCGCCCCCCGCATA
>JBHHXI010000002.1:0-50165 GCA_046756945.1 Rhodospirillales bacterium | reverse complement strand
CAGCATGACGTTCATCGGCATGTTTAATTGCATCACGGTTTCCCGATTTCGCACCGCCGCGCCTGCCTGCGCGAAGCCGGAGCTTCGCTTCGGCGAAGGCGGGCCGTCCAACCGGTGCCCGGGACCGGACGCGCAGAGGGGAGGGGTCCGATGACCATGATGAGCGACCTTGGCAGGGTCGGCCCGCCGATCGCCTCCCCTGGGCAGTCGACCATGCAGGACCTCAGCGAAACCATCCGCCGCGACCCGGAGGTGTCGGCGACCCGGAAGCGGGACCTATGCTCCGCGATCCGGACCCTGTGCGCGGCCTTTGGCGAGGCCGCCGCCGACGTGCCCGCCAGCCATGCCTATTTCCGCCGCCGTCTCAAGGACTTCCATCCAAAACACGCCGGTTTGGGGGAGAAGAGGTTCCGCAACATCCGCTCGGAGATCGGCTTCGTGCTCAGGCGCTACCTGGGCCAATCCAGCCTGGCCGGGCGGCGGGCCGCGTTGAGCCCGGCCTGGGATGCCCTGCGCGGCCGCCTGCGCACCGACGGGTTCCGCTACGGCCTTTCCCGGTTCATGCAGTTCTGTAGCACGCACCGGGTCGAGCCGGACGGCGTCGACGACGCGGTCGGCCGCCATTTCCTCGCCTGCCTGCGCGACGAGACCTTCGTCGAACGGCCCGAAGCCCTGTATCGCCGAACGCTCACACTGTGGAACAAGGCGGTCAATACAATCGACGGTTGGCCGCAGGTGTGCCTCACCCTTCCCGCGAACCGCCGGGGATACTGCGTTGCCTGGGACCGCCTGCCCGACCCCCTGCGCCAGGACGCCGAGGCTTGGCTGGAGGGCCTGCGCAATCCGGACATCCTGGGAGACGGCGCCCCGGCGCGGCCGGCGCGTCCGGCGACCATCAGGGCGCGCAGGTTTCAGGTCCGCCAGATCGTCTCGGCGCTGGTCCACGGCGGCCAGGACCTCGACGCGCTCACGGCGCTGGCGGACCTGGTCGACCCCGAACGCGTGCGCCGGATTCTGCACTTTTTCCTGGCCCGGAGCGGGGGCGCGCCGACCAGCCAGACGGCCGCCATCGCCGGGACCCTGGTCGCCATCGCCCGCCACTGGGTCCGGGTCGACGCCCGGCACCTGGAGGAACTGCGCGCCATGAAGCGCAAGGTCACGCCGCGACAGGAAGGGCTTACGGAAAAGAACCGTTCCCGGTTGCGCCAGTTCGACAGCGACCACAACAAGGCCCTGCTGCTCGGTTTTCCCCAGGCCGTTCTCGATGAGGTCGAACGGAAAAGCCAGCCCCAGAGGAAAGACGCATTGCTGATGCAGACCGCGCTTGCCGTGGAACTCCTGATCATGATGCCGGTGCGCCTGAAAAATCTCGTCGGCCTCGGCATGGACCGGCACATCATTCGCCGGCGCGAGCCGACACGGGAGCGCGTGTTGATCGTCATCCCGCCCCATGAGGTCAAGAACCGCGAGGAACTGGCGTTCGATCTCTCGCCGGAGAGCATCACGCTTCTCGATCTTTACCTGGAACGGTACCGCCCCCTCTTGACCAGGGGACCGTCCGGGTGGCTTTTTCCCGGCGCCCGGCCGGGCCGGCACAAGTCGCCGGACCGGTTTACCCGCCAGATCCGCAAGACCGTCTTCAAATGGACCGGGCTGATCGTCAACGCCCACCTGTTCCGCCACATCGATGCCAAGCTGTACCTGGACGAGAAGCCGGGCGGTTACGAGGTGGTGCGCCGCGTGCTTGCGCACCGTCGCATGGATACGACGACACGCCATTACACGGGCCTCGAGACCGCCGCCGCGGCCCGTCATTTCGACCAGGTGATCCTACGGCTTCGTGGCCGGCTGTGCGGGGAGTCGACGGATGGCGGCGCTTGATCCCGGGAAGGACCCCGCCCGGCGCTGCCTGCCGGTCCGGGAGTGGCCGGACCCCGACCGGGCCGCCTGGAACGCGGCGCTCGATCGCGGCGATATCCTCGGCGACGGCGGCCTGGCCTGCCGCTGGTCCGACGCCACGCGCCGCACGATGGCCAGCGCCTACGGCCGGTGGCTGACCCATATCAAGTGGCAAGGGGACCTTGACGCCGACGCGGCGCCTGCGGACCGCGTCCTGCCGGAACGGTTGCGGGCCTATATCGAAGAGCTTCAGGCGACCGTCGCGCCGGTCACGGTGCACGGCCGGATTTGCGGCCTGAAAAAGACGCTCCGGGTCATTGCCCCCGACGCCGACCTGGGCTGGCTGCGCCGCGCCGAGCGCCGGCTGGCGGCGGCGGCCCAACCGGTGCGCGACAAAGAGCAGAGGATACGGAATTCCGCCGAGCTTTTCGGGCTCGGCGTCGGGCTCTTGGAACGGGCCGAAGGGGACACCCGCGCGAGCGCAAACCGGCGGGCCCTGCGCTACCGCGACGGCGCGATGATCGCCTTCCTCGCCGCCCGCCCCCTCAGGCGGCGAACCTTTGCCGGCATGGGCATCGGGCGCAACCTGAAGCGGCTGCACGACCGCTATGTGACCCTGTTCGAGGCCGGGGACACCAAGGGCGGGCGCCTGTTCGAAGTGCCGTTGCCCGACGCCCTGACGCCGTACATCGACCGCTACCTGCTGGAGCACCGCCCGGTGCTTCTCAAGGGCGGGTGGAGCGATCGGGTCTGGATCACGCAGAGGGGCACGGCGATGACGGCGGGGTCCCTCTACGTGCGCGTCCGGGACCTGACGGAGAGGGAGCTTGGTGTCGCCATCAACCCGCACCTGTTCCGCGACTGCCTGGCGACGAGCCTGATCGTCGACGACCCCGAGAATGTCAGGACCGCCGCCGCGCTGCTCGGCCACGCATCCCTTGAGACGACCAATCGCCATTACAATCAGGCCAAGGCGCTCGAAGCGGTGCGCCATTACCAGCAACGGATCTGCCGGCTGCGCCGGCGGCTTCTCGGCGCGGGAAGCGCCGCGGCGCCGTGAAGCGGCACCCTTTGATACCCCCGGGCGCCCCCGTGGCGAAGCTTTTTCCCGGCGGCGCGTCCCGCCTGGGGGCGCCCCCTCAATTCTTTCCCGACGCGCCCGCGGTGGGCGCCACGATCTCCATGGCGGGCGGGAATTGCAAGAGGTCCCGGCCCGCCCTATGCCGCCGTATAGACCACCTATGCGTATGCGTCATTGTCTCGAAACCCATATCGGGCAACCAATAGCACCCTGATTGCAGGGCGCGGTATCGTCCGCGGCATGGTGTCGCGCGGCGGGAAGGAACCGTTGCACCGTGGAGACGACCTATGGAACACGCTGTGGCAACCGGCGCCGCCGGGGATGTGGATGTCGTGCGGAGCAAGGACCTCGAGGACTTCGTCACCTTCTTCATCGATAATCAGATGTTCGGCATCCCGGTGCTCAAGGTCCAGGATATCCTGACGCCCGACCGAATAGCACCCATTCCCCTGGCGCCGCCCGAGATCCGGGGTTCCATCAATCTGCGCGGGCGCATCGTCACCGTGGTCGACGTCCGGGTGCGTTTGGGCCTGGAGGAAAGCCTCGCCGGCAAGACAGCCGCCGGCGCGGCCAGGGGCATCCGCCGGCGGGGCGGGGCAAGCCGGCCGGCGGTGGACGGAAGCGGTGCCGCGGACGAGAACGCCCACCCGGCCCAAGAGGAGAGCCCGGACGCGGCAGGCCGCCCGGCCGGGCAGGGCAATGGCGCGGCCGACCCGGCGGGCGCTCCCGTGGACACGGATGGCGCTGCCGGCGCCGCGGAAGACGCGAACGGCGCCGCGGACGCCGGAGAGCGCCCCGCCGACGATGAGAACCGTCCCGCCGAGGGCGCGGGCCCGCCGGTGGACGAAGACACCGACGCCGCCGGCGTGCACGGCATGTGCGTCACCGTCGAGCACGAGAACGAGCTCTATACCCTGCTCGTGGACAGGGTGGGGGACGTCATCAGCCTGGCGGATGACTTCTTCGAGGACAACCCCAGCACCCTGGATACGGCGTGGCGGGAGTTCGCCCTCGGCGTCTACCGGCTCGAAACGGCGTTGATGGTGGTGCTGGACGTGGGCCGCCTGCTGGATATCAAGCCGGCCCGGGACTAAGAAGCCGGCCCGGGACTAAGAAGCCGGCATCGGCGTCAGTTCGCCCTGTCCCCTCGACCGCGGGCCTGCCTGAACGGCGGGGACCCGGGCGCGGTCCTGTCACCTGGCCTTGCAGTTGAAGGCCGCATGCAGCGCCGTCGGCGCGATAACGCACCCGTCCAGGTTCGCCCGCCACAGATCCGCGCCGCGCAGTTTCGCGTCCAGGAGAACGGCTTCGCGCAGATCCGCATCGCTAAGATCGGCATTGCGCAAATCGGCGCCGCGCAGGTTCGCGTTCCTGAGCACCGTGCGCACCATGTTGGCGCCCACCAGCCTGACCTTGCGCAGGTCGGCGCCCGAAAGGTCGGCCTCGGTCATGTCGGCGTGGCTCAGGTTCATGTTGCTCAGGCTCACCTTGCTCAGGTTCAGCCCGGTAAGGTTGGCCCGCTGCCCGACGCCGTTGCCGTTAAGCCATGCGTGGTGGCTGGACAAAACCTTCAGAAGATGGCGCAGCTTCGCCGACTTGCGCCGCCCGCCCGGCCCCCCGGTCCCGGTCTTTTTTGCGCCGCGCGGCTCCCCACCCTGGGCGGCGCGGGCGAACGTCTCCAGAAGCAGGGCGGTCTCCTCTTCGGAGTCGATCTCGGCCTGATCGAAGATCAGTGTGCCACGGGGAAGCCGCGCACAGCCGAACACGCCGCGCAGGATCCGGCGCGCGTCCTTCTCGTCCGCGGCTTCGACCGCGCCCCGCCCGAGGGGTGTGTCGGGTCCCAGGTACACGGCGTAGGCGAACGTGCGCCTGTTGGCGGGTGGCCGGGGTTTGCTCCTGGCCTTTTCGGAAATCCGTGTGCCTCGAGGCAGCCTGGCAAGGCCGAACGTGCGCCGCAGCAGCCGGCGCGCGTCGTTTTCGTCTTTCGCCTTGACCACGCCGCGGCGGACGGGTGCCGAGGGCTCCGGCCGAATGGCGTAGGCAAACGTTCTTTTGGTCATCGCTTTCCCGCGGGGGTGTTGTCCGATCCCGCCGCTGGCCGCAACCGGCCCGGCGTTCACGCCGACATTTTCAACGTAGTCCTTTGGATACGCATTTCAAGTTTAACGCGGGTATTTTTGGAATACCGGCATAATAAACAGAGCATAGGCATAGGTATATTATGCAAAGGTATAAGATACTCCGGTGTTTTTTACCTGAATACTTTCCTTGGGACGCGCTTGTGCGCAACGTCGCGGGACGGGACCGCGGCTTTTCTCCATCGGTGACGGAGGGGTGTGGTTTCGGTGGGGGACGCGGCGCCAGGGAGCCATGCCGCGGCGCGGGAGTCACGCGTTGCGGCGCACTTTTTTCACTCTTTCGCGCAATACGGCGAGGAGGCCTTCGACCTTTCCGCCGTTCTCGCGGATGACCGAGGCGAACTCCGAGCGCTGGGTCTGGCTTATGCTCACGCCTTTGACCATCACGTCGGTGATCTTGTACTGGCCGGCGCCGGTGCGCTCCCGCCAGTCGACCCGCACCCGCCAGTCAACCGGCAACGAGGCTTTGCCGTCGCGGCCGATGATCTGCGAATAGACGATGGCGTCCCCGGTTCCCTTGGCGACCGTCCTGGTGACCGACAGGCCCCTGCCTGCGTACCTGGCGAAGTGGTCGACGTAGGTGGCGACCATGAGGTCCTCGAACAGGACCAGGAACTCGCCCCGTTCGGCCACCGTCGCCTGCCGCCAGTAGCGGCCGAGGACCCATTGCGCGATGCCCTGCACCGCAAAGTGATCGTTGAAAAGGGCGCGAAAGCGCGCCACCCGCCGCGGCCTGGCAAGGCCGGGAAACGTCAGGGCGGCAATCGCCCGGTCGGCGAGGGACTCGATGAAACGCTGCGCCCCCTCCGCGAATTCGTCGGCCCGGGCGGGGAACCCCGAAACGGCGAGCGCCAGGGCCACACAGGCCGTCAGGAATTCCCGTCGGCTCGCCATCGCCCGGCCTACCGGCGCCATGTCCTGGGGGCGGGGGGGCGAACCGCCATCTTGCCGGCGGACCCCGGTGTTACTCTTGGAACACATAGCGTCCCGCCTGGATGAACTTCATCGGGTCCTTTGCCTTACGCTTGAACAGCACCTCGTAATGCAGGTGGGCGCCGGTGCTGCGGCCGGTGTTGCCGAGGAGGCCGATCTTCTGGCGGTATTTCACCTTCTGGCCCTTCTTGACCAGGGTCTTGTGAAGATGCCCGTAGCGGGTCTTGATCCCGGCCCCGTGATCGATTTCGATCATCTTTCCGTATTTGCCGTTCCAGCCCACGGAGGTGACCACGCCGGGCGCCGTGACGTAGACCGGCGATTTCAGGGTACCGCCCATATCCAGCCCGTAATGGGAGGCCCATCTCTTGTTCACGGGGTCGCGCCGCTTGCCGAAGCTGCTGGTGATGTAATAGGAATTGAGCGGCGCGGTCAGGGGCAGTTTGCGCATCACCGACTCCAGGGCCTTGGACTGCTGGAGGCGGGCGTCCAGGGTCGTGAGGTTGGCTTTCAGGCGGTCGGCGGGAAGGGCATCGGGCTCGGCCTCGGCCTCGATGAAGGGTCCCCCTTGTCCCTTGGGCAGGCCGCCGTCCGCCTTGAGAAGCTGGTCCACCGCCAGCCCGGCGAGGGCGACCACCCGTTCCATGGAATCGATGTAGGCGACGGCCCGGTCGGTCAGATTCTGCACCGATCGCAGCTCCGCTTCCTGGAGGTCGCCGAGCCGGGCCTCCAGATCCTTGATGTGGCGGCGCATCCGGTTGCCTTCGAACAGGGCCCGGTTGCGTTCGACCAGCGCGGTCTGCAGATCGCCCTCGACCGCGCCCAGGTTGTCCTTGAGGGCGAAGTTGCGGCTTGCCAGGGCGCTCATCCTGTCTTCGATCTCGCGCAACTGCCCATTCAGGTTCTCGCGCACGGCGATCACCTGTTCCCGTTCGTCCTCGGTTTTGGTGAGCTGGACTTCCACGGACCTCAGATTTTGCTGAAGGGCCGCGTTGCGCACCACCAGGTTCAGCATCAGGGCGTGGTTTTCCTCCAGATCCAGGGTGATGGAGGCGAATTTCTTCTGATACTCGGAAACCTCGTCGAGCAGGCTCCGGTACGCAAGGCGGCCGCGGGTGATCTGGCTGTCCTTGAGGGCGAGCACCTGATGGTGGAGCACGTAGCTGACCGAGGTGAAGGCCGACCACGTGCCGGCCAGCACGAGCACGGCCACCAGCATGATCTGTGTCCGGCGGGAGAAGCGTATGAAGGAGGCCCGGCCCCCGGTGCGCAGCAGAAGCTGCCGTTCGGGGAACAGGCGGTGAAGGATATCGCGGGAGCGTTCCCGCCAAAACGATTTTTTCTGTCGCCTTGTTGCGGTGCCCATTACACGGCTGCGTCCTTTTTGCCTGGCGCTGCGATCGCGCGCCAAGGGGGTCCGGGCGGCGGCCCCGTGGGTATCACGCCTGGTCCGAAGTATGGACCTGGTAACCTTTCCAACTGGTAAATCCACTGCCCCCATTTCGGCTCCCCTCGGGCCACGTGATCGTCGGCGGCGGGCGCTCCCGTTCGGCCCGCCACGCCTTCAAAATTCGCCGCGCCCCTTGTCTGCGGTCCGGCGCAGGCCCGCCCGGGCCGGGAACGCGATCGCCGGGAACGACCCGGCGGCAGGAAGAGGCGTCTGGCGGCGGCCCCTTGCGGGGACCAGGCCCGGCAGGAAACCGGGCTCGAACGACAGCCTCCGGCCTTCCGCAATCCTGCCTTGACGGTGTATCAGGCCCTCATCTTCATGCCCGCGGAGGAGGGGCGGGACGGCGCTCCCGCCTCCGCGAATGTCAACGCTACCGGATGTCCCGGAAGCGGGCGCCGACCAGGTACAGGATGTTGTCATCCATGTGCAGGGCGTAGTCGTACGACGACAGGATCTTGCTGTCGGACGCCCGAATAAGGCGCACGTTCACATAGACCGAATCCGCGCCCACGGCGTAGGTGCCGGCGATGACCGCCTGGGCGCCCCGCGAGCGGCTGATTTCCCGCACATCCCGGGAAAGGATGAACTCGCCCTTGCCCTCCTCGATCAGGATCGAGCTGCGCAATTTCAGCTCGGCCACCGAATAGCCCGACGACACCAGCCGCGATGAGATCTGCTCGCCTATGACCCGCCCCAGTCCCGAAGACCTTCCGAGCCGGTTGATGTTGACCAGGCTCGTGACGAGGACCGGCTTTGTGCGGTCCAGCCCGCCTTGGGGCGTCTGCACCAGACGGTCGGCGGCCGCATAGCTCGAGAAAATCATGTTGTTGGCGGCCGTCGGTTCGACGACCCGGGGCGGCGCGTTGGAGCACGCCGGCAGAACCAGCAGCGCCACGACGGCCAAAGTTGCCTTTACGCGTTTCATATCCTGATTCCCAGCTTTGTCCCAACCAAGGGGTTCTGTTTCCACTACCGCAAATAGATTTCGACCCGGCGGTTTTCCGGCCGGCGCTCGCCGTCGTCCGTGGGGACGGCGGGCCGGCTTTCGCCGAAGTACTCGACCACCATGTTGTCCCGCGATACGTCGGCCCCGTTCAGGGCCCGGGCCACCGCTTCGGCGCGCTTTCTCGACAGCGCCGTGTTGTAGCCCGGCGACCCGGCGCGGTCGGCGTGTCCGGCGGCGATGACGACGCTGGCGCCGGTTCGACGCTGGCTTTCGGCGATCTCGGCCACCATCTTGGCGGCCGCGTCATCGAGGTCGGCACTGTCGAAGGCGAAGTACACGGTGAACGGTCCGGCCTTGACGTCCGCCGGCGCCGCCGCCTGGACCGTCAGGTTGACGGAGTCCGGCGCCGCCTGGTTGTACGCCAGCGCCGTTTCGCCATCGACCACGGCGAACGGCCGCACCGGCAGCGAGACCCGGGCGGTGGAATCGTAGCTGCTTATCGGCAGGGGGGGTACCGTCGCCAGGTACTGGAAGAACTCGTCGTCATCGACATAGTACACCCGGGACCGCCGCATCAGAAGTTTGCCGCCGTCGAGAAGGGAGACCGTGATCATGACCTCGGAAAAGGCATCCAGGTTCAGGGTATCGGTTTTGTCATGGCGCACCGGCTGGACGGCGTAGTGGACGACGTAGGCGTCTTCCCTGTGCAGGACCACGTCGGCGCCGTTTTGCAGCAGATTCGTCATCAGCAGCTCATGGAACGCCCGCGCGAACGGCATCGCCGGATCGAGCGGTTCGACATAGAAGGAAACATTGTCGGCGAGCGCGAAGTCGGGCTCGGTGAACGGTTCACCGGCGATCTCCGCCAGCCTGGCCGACTCGTTGATCGCGCTGTCGCGCAGGCCGCTTATCCGCTTGGCGGTGTCGGCGGCGAGCGCCTGCCAATGGCTGGCCGTGTGCATGGTCTCCTGCGAGGTCATCGGCTGCCCCACGGGGGTCGGCGAACACCCGAGTACGCCGAGCGCCAGAACCGCCATCGGGAATGTTTGGAATCGGAACATGATCATACGTCCTCAGGGCCGGGCGTTGGCGCCGACAGGCGGCTCCGGCAGGGGTACGCCCCGTGCCGTGTCGCCCGCGCCCACGCCGGGCCACCGGCGGGCAATCGGGATGCGTGGATGGATAAAGTAGGCAATAACGGCGGTTAACATCAACACTTTTATTTGTATATATAATGTATACAATTTATATATAATTTTATAATGCAATTAAAAATACTTTTGTATTTGTCTTATTAATTGACTTACAAGGCGAAAAGTGATTTTATTAAACACAGGTCAGGGATTCGGCGGGATACCCTTTTCGGACGGCCGCCGCGCCGGCCCCGGAGACTTGAACCGCCCGCCGGTGTTCCTGCGAACGCCCCCCGGCGGCGAAGGGAAAAGGGTGCTAACCGGGGGGCCGGTTTGGGAGTTGATGTGACGAGGCGGTACGGCATGCAAGATCGGCACGACGCGGTGGGGCTCCAGGGGAGGGGTGCCATGAATTCAGTTCTTCCGGCGAAGGAACGCCGGTTGGTGCGGCGTCTGACGCTATACTGGCGGCAGCAGTGCGGGGAACGGGAATTCCCGTGCCTGGACGACATCGACCGCGATGCGATCAGGGATATCTGGCCCTCCTGTTTCATCCTCGACACCGCGAGTAACCACAATTTTCCCTATTTCCACTACCTGGGACCGGCCCTCGGCAGGTACGCCGGCGTCCTCCTATGCGGACAAGCCGATTGGACGCTGACGCTCCTCGACAAGGCCGTGCGCAAGTACCGCGAGGCGCTTGCCCAACGCACCCCGGTCCTGACCGAGGAAGAGCTGATCCTCTGCAATGGCGGAACCCTGCTTTTTCGCAGCGTCCTGCTGCCCCTCAGCGACGACCAGGTGACGATCAACTTTCTCCTCGGAGCCGCCAACGGCACGGTCAGGCACGACTAGTGTCCATCGGTGGCCGCCGGGCGCACGGGCGTCCTTCCCGATGGCACCACCGGGTCCTTTGGGCGGCAGGAATGGGTTGTTACTGCGCGATCAGGTCGTACCACGGCGCCAACCAGCCGTGGCGAACCCAAGCGTCGACAATGCCGAGCACGGAATTTACGTCGATCACGACATTGAGCAACCATCCTGTCAAAAATACAGATAGCATGCCAAACGTTCGCATCGTCCCGTTTCTCTGGGGCATTCAGCCCAATGCAACCGCATAATTATTATTGCGGAAAGTTGTCCCGTCAAGTAAAAATACATAAACCACGAGAAAATAACGATATTTATATTAACGTAAATGTTTAATAGAATTTTCGTTTATTTATTTTTATTGACGGAATCGCTTTGCGCCAAAAGAAAACCGGGCCCGTCCATCCGCGACGCCGGATGCCCGCTTGCGGCGGCGGCCGCATTCGGGGCAGGCTGATGGGATGGGGTTCTACGAAAAGCACCTCCTGCCCTGGGTCATCCACCTGGGCATGAAGAACAGGGAGGTGACCCGGTATCGAAAGCGGGTCATCCCGGCGGCCCACGGCCGGGTGCTGGAGGTGGGGATCGGCTCCGGCCTGAACCTGCCCTTCTATTCTTCCGAGGTGGAAGCGGTGTACGCGCTGGACCCTTCCGAGCGGCTCCTGGCCATGGCCCGGAAGGCGGCGCGGAAGGCGCCGTTCGGCATCGAGCTGGTATCCCGCCCGGCGGAGGAGATTCCGTTCGACGACAAATCCTTCGACAGCGTGGTCGTCACCTGGTCGCTGTGTTCCATTGCCGACGCGCCGAAGGCGCTGGGAGAAATGCGCCGCGTCCTCAGGCCCGACGGCGAGTTGATCTTCATCGAGCACGGGCTGTCGTCGGAGCCGCGCATCGAGGCCTGGCAGAACCGCTTGAACCCCCTGTGGAACCGCTGCGCCGGCGGGTGCAACCTGAACCGCCGGATGGACGTGCTGATCCGCGCCGCGGGCTTCCGCATCACCCGCCTGGAGACCGGATATCTGCTCAAGGGTCCGCGTCCCCTCACCTATCACTACGAAGGCCGGGCGCGGCGCGAGTGAATCGCGGGCGGAGTCATGCCCGGGGCCGCCCTCCCACCGCCCTCCCACCGCCCTCCGGGGCCGCCGGAGGTTGGTCAGGGGCGCGCGTCGGCGGCGACGATCCTGCCGTATCCGGGCGAAAACGGGACGCTGGCCGGAAACAGCGCCCGCAACGCCTCGGGTGTCCCGACCACGGTGCGGTCGGCACCGGCGCCGCCGGTCCCCGGGCCCGTCCCGGGGCCGTCGCCGATGACGATGCGCCCCCCGTCGACGGCCACGGTGCGGTACACGGGTCCGCCGAACCCGGAATGGACGCCGTGGAAGCCCGTGGCGTCGAAGCGCAGGCACTTTGCCTGCGCCGTGTCGTCGAGCCGGAACAGGCCCAGTGCGCGCCGCGCCGGTTCCCGGTTCCCGGCACGCGGCGCGGCGTGGGCGTGGACGGACCTGTAGGCTTCGCGGCGCCGGGGCGAGGGCGTGTAGACGTAGCTTCCCGGGTCGGCCAGCCAATCGACGCCGTCGACGTTCAGTTCCACGGCCAACTGGTCATGGTGGGCGTGGCCGCCGTTCCCGTTCTGGCCGATGGGTCCGCAGCGCACCGACAGGAACAGCCGTGGCGAGCGCCAGATGAACAGGCCGAAGTCCGGATAGGCAACGGCCGTCAGGCCGTCGAGCACGGAGGGGTCGGGGAACTCGACGACGATCTCGCGCCTTGGCACCGTCTCCGCCGGCCCGCTGTCCGCCGCCGCTCCGCCGCCCCGGGCCACGCGGCTTTCCCCGGCCGCGGGCGGCTCCCCCGCGCCCAGGTAGCTGGCGATCGTCCGCCCGCCCGCCAGGCCGGCCGCCACCGCCGTCTCCACCGCCCCGCGCCGGCCGGCGAAGGCGGCGAAATCGCTCCTCGCGAACAGTCCGTTGATGGCCCCGACGACGCCCCGGTGATCCAGCGGCTCCTCGTCCCAGTAGGGCTGGTCGTCCGAAAGATCGCGGTACTCCGCCAGGTTGGCCAGGGTCCGCCGCGCCTCGCCCGCCGTCATCCGCCGGTAAAGCGGGCAAAGCTTGAAGAAACGGCCGCTGTCGGTGTCTCCGATCTGGACCGGCCGGCCGTCGGGCTTGGTCACGTGCATGGAGAACTCGGCCATGCGCTCCAGGCGCTGGAAGTACCAGGGCGGGAAGGGCGACCGCGGCGCCTCGGCGCCGGGCGCGTCCGCGGTCCCGGGCAGGCGGTGCATGTCCACCGGGGCGGGGGGCAATGCCGGGTGGTGGCGCCAGGGCCGGCTGTCGTAATCGGCCAGGGCCGCCCGCTTGTCCCGGGGCAGGCCGAGGACCAGGGCCGTGGCATAGATCGCCATCTCGGCGGATAAACGGTGGTAGCCGGTGGAGGCCTCGAAGTTGGCGCCGTCGGGGGTGAACTGCCGTTCCACCTCGGCGATCAACTGGCGCACGGCGAAGGCGAGCCAGCGGTCGGTTTCCGGGGTGCGCGGCAGGTAGGCGGCGACGAACAGCAGCCCCGCGATCCCGGCCAGATAGTGGTTCGCCCGGTGCGCCTCGCTCCATTCCGGATTGTTCACGATGTGGCGCCCGTGGGCCTCCACCGCGGCGGTGAATTCGCCCATGAAGGCGGCATCGAAGCGGGCGCCGTGGCGCCGGAACAGGTCCAGCGCCAGCAGAAGGTTGGCGGCGCGGATCGCCACATCCATGGTCGAGTACCAGTTGACCCCGAACCGGGGCGGATTGGCGGCGAGAAAATCGAGGACCTGGTTGCGGAACTCCGACGCATAGGTCTCCGGCGCCGCGAAGCCGGCCTCCCTGGCCCGGGCCCCGATGTAGGCCCAGGCCAGTTGGACCAGGTGCTGGAGGCGGGCCAGCTCCCACGGCGCCTTGACGTCGACGCCGGGCTCGTGGCCGAAGCGGATGGTTCCGGACCAGCGGCGCGCCGACCAGCGGTAGCCGGATTTGAAGTCGATCTGCCAGTCGATGGGCCGGTAGTCCGGGTCCGTAAGGCGCCGGATTGCCCGGGCCCGGGCGCGGTTGCCCGGCGACACCCGGGCGGCGGCCGGCGCCCCGCCGTCGTCCCCGGCCGGCGGCGCGACGGGCGGATAGCGGTGCCCCTCGAAACCACGGCACCGCATGCCGTGCCCGATGCGCACCCAGCCCGAGCCGAGCAGGTCGAAGCGGTGGTCCAGGTACTGCCCGGTGACGGCGGCGATGGGTTCCCACTCAGGGGCGAGCACCGCCGCCGCCATCTCCGGCGCGTAGCCGCCGAGCGCCGGCGGCTGGCCGTCCTTCACCGGCTCGTAGGTGGAGCGGAAGTACGCCCCCGCCTGGCGTCCGTACGCAACTATCAGCCGCCGTCCGAGCCGCCAGCCGTGGACGGCGGCGGCACCGGGCGCCAGGGTGCGCGCGTACCCGAACAGATGACCCAGGCTCATGAACGGCGCTCCCGGAATGGGGTGCGCGGTCCCGGCCGGGGCCGGTTCTTTCTGGTCACCACGGGGGGCGTCCCTTTTCCATGCTCCCCACGCCCGTGGCGTGCCTCGGCCGGCCCGGGCTCAGCCCAGATTGGCCTTCAGGAACTCCACCGTCCGACCGTTGGCGAGGTCGGCCGTGGCCTTGTCGTAGTGCTTGCCGCCGACCCGGGCGAAGGCGTGGCCATGGCCCTCGTAGTCGTGGATGGTGACCTTCGGGTTGCCCTCCAGCGCCGCCCGCACCGTGGCCTGGCTTTCCTTCGACGCGAACTCGTCCTCGCCCGCCACGTGCAGCATCAGCGGGCTCGTGATGGTCTCGTCCACGTGCTCATCCAGGGCGACGCCGTAATAGCCGACCGCGGCGTCCGCATGGGTGCGCGTCGCCGTCAGATAGGCGAGCCGCCCGCCCAGGCAAAACCCCACCGTGCCCACCTTGCCCGAACAGCCCTCGAGGCGGCGCAGGGTTTCGATCGTGCTGTCGAGGTCGGCGACGCCTTTTTCCAGGTCGAAGCCCTGGAACAGCTCGAACGCCCTGGCCCACTCCTCGTCGGTCTGGTCGGTGATCTGGATGCCCGGCTCCTGGCGCCAGAAGAGATCGGGACACAACGCCATGAACCCTTCGCCGGCCAGCCCGTCGGTGATGGAGCGCATGACCGCGTTGACGCCGAAGATTTCCTGGATGACCACGACTCCGGGACCGCCGCCCGAGGCCGGGGTCGCGAGATAGCCCATAAACTCCCCGCCGTCGGCCGCCGTGATGGTGATTTCCCTGCCGCTCATGGAACAGTCCTCCCCTGGCTGTTGTCGTGGCGCCGGTACCGGTTCAACCGGCGCTTTCGCAATGAATGCCTCGGCGGCGGCGATGGTAACATGATTTTGCCGCTGCCTGTCATGCCCGGGGGCCGCGGGGGCGTCCCCCGCCAAATGTATCCGGGGGGACACCCCCCGTTCCCCCCCGGGGGCCGCGGGGGCGCCCCTCTGTGCGCCGCAGCTGGGCGAGCACGGCGAAGAATGCGACGGCGAAGCCGACGGAGACGCCGATGGCCAGCCAGGTCAGGCCGGGCCGGTCCGGGAACAGGAACAATACGGCGAACGGCAGCGCCAGGCCCAGGTACTGGGCGGCCCGGGCAAGCGGCAGGATTCGCGTCCTGAAGGTGACGATGCAATACCCCTTGAGCACCTCGAACAGGCTGGAGAACAGGATCAGCCCCCACAGCATGGCGAGCAGGCCGGCGGTGGGGTGCCAGGCGGAACCGAAGATCCATGGCACGACCGGATCGGCGAACAGGACCGCCGCGACGGCGCCGAGGGCCAGCGGCCCGGCGAGGATCCTGAGCAGGCGGTTGCGCACCCGGGTGCGTACCACGGCCCGGTCCTCCTGGCCGAACCATGTCGGCACCATGCGGGCGACGACGGGAGCCGTGATCTGGTTGGGAAGCAGGGCCAGGCGCTGGGCCTGAAAGAAGAATCCCGCGCCCCTGTCGCCGCCGAGCACGCCGGCGGCCAGGATGAGCACCCGCTGGTAGGCGGATTCGAGCGCACTGTCCAGCCACACGCCGCGCACCTCGCGGAACACGCCCCGCCATTCCTCCACGCCGAGGCGGCGGAAGCGCCTGAGCGTCACGCCGCCCACCGCCCAAAGCCCGCAGAACGTCACCACCAGGGCCATCAGCTCGCGGAGGTAGAGTGCCGCGGCGCCGCTGCCCTTGAGCACCAGGACGACGGAAACCAGGTGGGCGGCGATGATGCCCGAGGTCTCCACCACCCCGAGCTTCACGTAGCGCATATTCCGTTCGTAGAACGCCTTGTTGTGGCCGATCCAGTGCTGGCCGCAGATGACGGCGACGAGCAGCATGGACCACGATCCCGTCGGCCAGGCATAGGCCACCCAGGCCAGCCCGAGGACCAGGGCGAGCACGGTCTCGATGGCCAACACGTTGAAATAGCGCTCCTGGACCGTCACCGTGAACGCCGTGGCCGGGGTGCGTATGATGAGCGTGCCGACGCGCAGCGAAACGATCGACAGCACCAGGGACGCGCCGGCGTAGACGACGGCGAAGCGCCCGAACTCGGCCGGCGCGATATGGCGCACGAGCACCAGGTTCGCCGCGAACGCGACCAGGGCCTGGATGACCTGCCCGCTCACCATCACCGTGGCGCCGGCCTTCAATCCGCGGCTATCGACCAATGCCGTCCACCGCCTTTCGCGACATTTCCCGCTACAATCACGCCGTGTATTCCGATCAACTCTCCGTCACCGTCTTGAAGCAGTCGATGAGCGCGCGCATGTGGCGTTCCCAGGTGAAGCGCTCCTTGACCCGTGCCTTGCCGCGTTCCCTGCACCGGGCCCTGAGGTCGGCGCCGGCGTCCAGTTCCAGGAGCCGCGCGCACACGTCTTCGGGATTTCCGGGTTCGAAGTATAGCGCCGCGTCACCGCAGATCTCCCGGTGGATGGGGGTGTCCGCGGCGACGACCGGGACGCCGACGGCCATGGCTTCGACCAGGGGAAAACCGAAGGTTTCCGTCAGCGACGGGAACACCAGAACGTCGTGATCCGCCAACGCCGTCCCCACCTCGGTGTGGGCAAGGCGTCCCAGGGTCAGGTATCCGGTCCGTTGGTCCTCGCGCAGGATGGCCATGTCCTCGTGCCCGGTCGACCAGATGGCGAAGTCTTCGGGCTCCATGGTGATCCGCGCCTGGGCCGCGACCCCTTTTTGGTTCAGGAGTTCCGTCGCCCTGGCCAGGGTATGGGGGTCCTTGTGGGGATAGTAAATGGAAAGGTAAATGATCTTGAGGGTCCCGTCCCCGCGCCACGGCCGCGTCGGGACGACAGGGAAGAAATCGTCATCGGCGCCCAGGTAGTTGACCGTCGACTTGGCGGCGATCGACGGGTCATACCGGGAAACGGACTCGAGAGACGTGCGCGACGGAAAAATCACCAGATCGGAATTCCGCGCCGACAACAGGACGAGCCGCCGTCTGAGCGCGAACGCCCGCCTCTCGGCAAGGCTGAGCCGGGGCAGAATGTGGCGCTGGTACAACGGATCGAAGCTGGTCTCGCCCTGCACCAGCAGGACCTGGTGGATGGGCGGGCGCAGCAACCCATAGTTGGCCGACGAGAACAGAATCTCGGCGCCGCTCTGTTTGACGAGGCGGCGCCAGATCAGCTGCTCCCACAGAAACCTGCGCAGCGCGCCGTAATGGGTGGCGCGCATGCTGCGCAGCTTGATCGTCGAGTCCTCGCCGCGGCCCGGCCGGGCCGAGAACCACTCGGGCAGGAAAATGGTTCCCTGCTCGCCAAATTTGGAAAAGTAATGGATAACGTTGGTCGTGTAGGTGACGATGCCTCCGGTGTGGGCGGAAATTGCGTTGACGATCAGGCGCATCCGAGAGGTGTATTCGACGGACCGGGGGTTGTCCACGCCGTTTTCCCCCGTGTCCGGGCGATGGATGCGTCGGGGGGAAATGGGAATCATGGGTCGCGCCCAGGGTCCGTCGATCCAGTTTTTGACCATGCCACAGCGCGCCGGGCCATGACGCCGGCCGATCGGGCATCCATGCATCAGCAGCTCAAGGTCCTGTGCATTGCGGATATGAACGTGTACGCCAAGGGGCGCGCGCGGGCCCGCGCCCTCACCGACCTGGGGGCCGAGGTGAGGACCGTCCCCCATACCCGCATCGGTGGTGAAGACCGGGGATACCCCGAATTTTCCCTGGCCTACCGGGTGGCCCACAGGCTGGGCTACCACCTGGACACCGAGCGGGCGAACGGGACATTGCGCGATGCCCTGAAATCCCGCCCACCGGACCTGGTGTGGATCGAAAAGGGCACGATGATCCGCCCGTCCACGTTACGGCACGTGAAGGCCACCCACCCGCGCGTGCCGGTCGTCTCCTATTCCGACGACGACATGTTCCTCGACCACAACCGGACCCGCGCCTACGTCAAGGGCCTCGGGTTCTACGACTGCGTGTTCACCACCAAGGCGCCGAACCGCGATGCCCACGAACTGCCGGCCCTGGGCGCGCGCCGGGTCGTCGTCGTCGACAAGGCCTTCGACGCCCACCAGCACCACCCGGTCGAGGTCGGCGAACGGGACCGGGAAGAACTGGGCGGCGGCGTCGGGTTCATCGGCACCTACGAGGCGGACCGGGCGCGGTCCCTGCTGTTCCTGGCGCGGAACGGCGTCCGCGTGCGGGTGTGGGGGAACGGCTGGGAAAGTCTCGCCGAGGGCCATCCCAACCTGAGGATCGAGGGCCGCGCCGTCGTCAACACGGAGACCGATCTGCGCTACACCAGGGCGATCTGCGCCACGCGCATCAACCTGGGCTTCCTGCGCAAGCTCAACCGGGACCGGCATACGGACCGCAGCGTCGAAATCCCGGCCTGCGCCGGGTTCCTTCTCGCCGAACGGTCCGAAGAGCATGTGCGCCTGTTCGCCGAGGACCGCGAAGCCGTGTTCTTCGCCACCCCGGACGAGCTTCTCGCCAAGGTCCGCCATTACCTGGCCCATGAAACGGAACGCGCCGCGATCGCCGAGGCCGGACGCCGGCGCTGTCTCGACAGCGACTACAGCGAAACCGGCCGCATGCGGTTCATGCTTGCCGAGGCCCTTGGCACACCGCCGACAGGGCCCGGCGCAGGCCGTCCACGTCGGCGTCGAAGTTCCAGCCCCTGATCCGTCCGGCGGCGGCCTCTCCCATCACCCGGCAGCGGCCCCTGTCGGACAGGATTCGCGCCAGGGCCCGGCCGAGGGCGCCGGCGTCTCCCGGCGGCACCACGGCGCCGCAGGTGTCGTCGACCAGGTCTTCGGCGCATCCGCACTCGGTGGAGACGACGACGGCGCACCGGCCGTTCATCGCCTCGTTCACGGCCAGGCCCCAGGGCTCGCGGTGCGACGCCAGAACGAAGACGTCGGCCAGGTCGTAAAACGCCGGCATTTCGGTCTGGTTGCGGAAGCCGAGGACGCGCACGCGGTCGTCGCCGGCGGCCGCCTTCTCCAGTGCCGGGCGCAGCGCGCCGTCGCCGACGAACAGCAGGTAGGGACGGCCGAGCTGGGCGTGGTCGAGCGCCCGGAAGGCGTCGACCAGCACCAGGGGGTTCTTGCGCGCCAGCAGCTTGCCGGCGAACAGGATGACGGGACGCTCGCCATCGAGCCCGAGGGCGGAACGGAACTGGGCGCGCTCGCCGGCCGCCGCCGCCGCCCGGGAACGGAAGAAGTCGTTGTCGACGGCATAGGGCATGGGGAACAGCCGCCCGGGCCCGACCCCGTGGGCGCGGTAGTAGTCCCGGTTGGCGCCGCCGACGTAAAGGAACGCCCGGCAGCGCTCGAAGATCCACTTCAGGTACCGGCGCTTGAGGACCCCGCGCAGGGCCCGTCCGTCGGGCATGGCGGCCAGCGTGTTCTCGCCGCGCATGAGGACGGGGACGCCCCGGCGCCGGGCGGTGTCCATCGCCCGCCACGCCCGCGCGCCCCGCCAGCCGTGCAGCCAGACGACGTCGCAGTCTCCGATGAACCGGGCCAGCCGCGTGTCGTCGGGCACGATCTCGTGGGCATACCCGTCGGTCAGCGGAACGTCCCACGTCACCGCCCGGCCGAAGCCCGCATCGAAGCGGCCGCCGGCGCCGCCCGCGTCCCTGTGGACGACCGTCAGGTCGATGTCGCCAAGCCCGGCGATCAGGCGCAGAAGGGGCGCCTGGTACTGGATCGGATGGTCGACGAGGTAGAGCAGGCGGAGGGGCATGCGGGACCGGTGATATCTGCGGTCCCCTTAAATATCGCCGTTCCGCCTTCGCATCCAGTGGCCGGTGCCGGGCGCCCGGCGCCCGGCCTTTCATCCCATGATGATAGGGGGTACTAAATGACCGCCATCGGACGGCCGTCGGGTCTAAGGAATGGTGGTATCAGGCCATGGGCGGGGTGACGAGGATTCTCCGCGGCAGCCCGCTGCGCAAGACCCGGTTCCATGACGAAAAGGGCAATCTCGTGGACGCGGGCGGCATGGTCCATGCGCCGGCGGCCCTGGCCACGGCGGTCCTGAGAACGGCATTCGGCTACCGGGCCGCGGTCCCCACCATCTCGTTTCGGGCGCGGAAGGTGATCGCTTCGCTGCTCGACGGGGAAAGCCGCGTCGTCGAGTTCGGCGCCGGCATGTCGACGCCGTGGCTGGCCCGGCGCTGCGGCTTTTTGCTCAGTATCGAAGACGACCCCCGTTGGTTCGCCGAGGTCCAGGCGCTGCTTGCCCGGCGCGGTCTTGCCAATGTGCGGCTCGAGATGCGGGATGCGGAAACCTACGCCGCCCTCACCGGTTACCCGGACGCCCATTTCGACTTCGCCCTCGTCGACGGCACCGACCGCGCCGGGTGCGTGGCCGGCGTGTTGCCCAAGCTGCGTCCGGGGGGATGGATCTACCTCGACAACTCGGACAAGGACATGACCGTTGCCGACGGGGATTCCCGACGCGCCGAGGCCCTGCTGGTCGAGGCCGCCCGGCGGTGCGGCGGGCCGGTCCGCTATTTCGTCGATTTCTCGCCGACCAACTTTTTCGTCGAGCAGGGGATGCTGGTGCAAATCACCGCGCACTCCTGACCGGCGCCAGGTGCAGCCACCTGCGGGCGAGCACGGGTTCCCGGGGCAGGGTGCGGATCGGCTTGACGAAATGCTCCCACCAGGCTTCGGCGATGAAGGGCCGCCACAGGACCCAGGCCAGGTGCGACTCCCCGTTCTCGAAGCGCCGCACCGCGTTGCGCCACCATTTCACGTTCCACCAGCCCCGGTTGGAGAACACCGGGTCGTGGACCAGGTCCTTCACCGGGGCGAGGAGGGCTTCGCGGAACCACGCGTCCTGGGGCGGCAGGAAGCCCTGTTTGCCCCACCGCGAAAGGATGCCGTCGGGAACGATGCCGCCCATGGCCCGGCGCAGGAGACGCTTCGTCTGCGCCTCGCCCATAAGGTACTGGGGCGGCAGCGACAGCACGAGCTCGGCCAGCCGGTGGTCGCAAAAGGGCAGCCGCACCTCGCGCGAATGGGCCATGGAGTTGCGGTCGCCGTAGCGCAGCAGGGTGGGCAGATGGGCGACGAACGAATCCTCGCACAGCGCCCTGGCCAGGCCATGGTACGACGGGTCGGGGGTGCGCCCCGGGGGCGTGTCGCCGGTCACCAATTCCCCGTCCGTCAGGCCGAAGGCGAAGTCGCTCCCCACGCCGAGCAGGCGCGCGGCGGCGGCGCGCGCGCGTCCCGGCATGGCGCGCTTCGCCGTCTGCGCCAGGCCGGGCAGGGCCAGGGGGTAGCGCGCCCGGATCGCCTTTCTCTCCTTGAACGCCCGGCGGTGCTGGCCGGATCGGCGCAACGCGGCCAAGTAGTCGGAAAAGTACTGCTCGTAGCCGCCGAGGATCTCGTCCCCGCCCTGGCCGTCGAGGAGCACGGTCACGTTTTCCTCCCTGGCCCGTTCGAAGACGCACCACTGGGCGTACTGGCTGGTGCTGCCGACCGGCAGCTCGTTCATCCAGACGAAGGTCTCGATCTGCCCGAGCAGGTCGCCGGGCCGGGGCTCGACGACGTGGGGGACGGCGCGGGTCTTGTCCACCACCTGCTCGGCGAACCGCCACTCGTCGGCGGCGGTCCCCGGGAAGCGGCCTGAGAACACGTGATAGGGCCGGTCGTCCCCGATCAGGTCGCGGGCGATGCACACCAGCGCGCTCGAATCGAGGCCGCCGGAGAGGCACGAGCCGACCTCGACGTCGCTGCGCAGGCGCAGGCGCACGGAATCGACCAGAAGCTCGCGGACCCGCTCCACCGCCTCCTCTTCGCCGAGACGGGCGAGGTCCGCATCGGGGGCCGGCGTCCAGTACGGGGTGATCTGGAACTCGAGCGTGTCGGTGTCCAGCACCAGCTTCTCGCCGCCCAGGAGCTGGCGCACGTCGGAGAACACCGTCGCCCGCTCGTCGTCCAGGCCGCGCCGCGGCTGGTGGAGGAAGCGCATCATGCGAACGTCGTCGGTTTCGCCGGAGACCTCGGCCAGGGCCTGGAGCGCCTTGTGCTCGGACGCGAAGGCGAAGAATTCGCGGCCCCTGGCGAAGAGCAGGGGCTTCTCGGCGAAGCGGTCGCGGGCGAACAGCATCCGGCCCCTGGCGGCGTCGAACAGGGCGAAGGCGAACATGCCGTTGAGTTCCTTGAGCACGTCGTCGCCCCAGTGGAGGTAGCCCTGCAAAAGGACCTCGGTGTCCGTGCCCGATTCGAAACGGGCGCCCTCGGCGCGCAGCCGCGCCGCAAGCTCCACGTAGTTGTAGATCTCGCCGTTGAAGTTGACGACCGCCCGGCCCTCGGGATCGGACATGGGCTGGCGGCCCCTGGGAGACGGATCGAGGACGGCGAGGCGGCGGTGGCCAAGGACGACGCGGCCGTCCAGGCCCGTCCACAGCCCGTCGCTGTCCGGCCCGCGGTGGACGAGGCGCTCGGTCATGGCCTCGACGGCTCGCGGATTCACCCGCGCCAGGCCTATAATTCCGGCAATTCCGCACATCTGGTGGCCTGTATCAGCTTGACAAGGCGGTTGTCCGCAAAGCGGTAATTCCCTTAAATATCGCCGTTCCGCGTTTCTATCCAGTAGCGGTTATACACCGCCGCCTCCCGATCCTCCCGTCCCGGCGGCCCAAGGCGACGTCTGGTGGCATGATGGCAGCCACGAATCTGTTTGAGCGCAGCCCCTTCGCCCCGGTCATGGCGGACGTGCCGGTGACCGTCTATGACGTGGGCGCGCGGGGCGGCGTGGACCTGGATCTCGTGGCCCTCGCCTTCGCCGTCGACGCCGTCGCCTTCGAGCCCCATCCCGAGGAATACAAGCGACTCGCGAACGCAGCGGCCGCCGCCGGCCCGTGGCGGTCCCTCAGGCACCTGCCCTATGCGGTCAGCGGGACCAGCGGCAGGCGGCCGCTCCATGTGACGACGGACCCGGCGGCGGCAAGCCTTCTGCGCCGCGACCCCGCGATTGGCGAACGGTTCGATAAGCCCCAGTTTTTCACCGTCGAGCGCACCATCGACGTGGATACCCGGACCCTGGACGAGGCCGCCGCCGGCCCGCCCGATTTCCTCAAGCTCGACGCGGAGGGCATGGAGCTCGAGATCCTGCAGGCGGCGCCGGCCGCGCTCGGCACCCTGGTGGCGATCAAGACCGAGGTCTCGTTCATCCCGCTCTGTGCCGGGCAACCGCTTGCCGCCGACATCGACCGCTTCCTGCGCGGCCACGGTTTCATCCTCATGGACTATTCCGGTTTCGCCCACTGGCGGCGCCGGGGATACGTCATCCACCCGCACGTCGACCGCGGCGGCGAGGGCTACTCCCGCGGCCAGATCGTGCACGGGGACGCCGTCTGTTTCGTCGACCCGGACTCCATCGCGGACGGCAACGACGCGGCCGTACGCAGGCTCCTGAAGGCGGCCTTCATCGCCATGGGCTACGGCTTCTTCGACCACGCCGCGATGATTCTCGAGCGTCCGGCGGTGGCCGGGTTCCTCGGCGACCGCTACGCCATCCGCGCCGCCCCCGCCTTGCGCCGCACGTCGCGGATGTATGCGCGGCGAGCCTGCCTGCGGGCGCGGGCGCGGCACCTGCGCGGCCTCGGCCCCTATGTGCGGACGACGGCCAGGCTGCTGAGATGAGCGGTTTGCGGATCGTCATGGTCGGCCACTGCCATCCCGACATGCCCCACGTGTGCGCCATGCGCATGCGCTGCTTCGCCGGGGCGATGGCGGGCCGCGGGCATCGGGTCGTGCTGCTCAGCGAAAGCCTCGCCCGCGACGGACCGGCGCCCGATCCCGAGCGGGTCTCGGGGGAACTGGAAGGCCACGACTGGACCGTTCCCTACCGTCTTGGATGCCCGCCCCGCCGGTCGCACGTGCTCGAAGGGGTCCGGCGGGGGCGGTTCCCCGCCGTGCCCCGCAAGGCGGTCATCGCCGCCTTCTATGTGCTGCGGGGCGGCGTCTTCGGCGACTGGGTGGCGGGCAGCCGGCCCTACTGGCGGCTCCTCGCCGACCTCTTCCGGCCCGATGTCACCTGGGGGACCTTCGGCAACACCGGGGCGTGGACCATCGCGCGCACCATCGCCCGGCGCGCCGGCTGCCCGTGGGTGATGGATCTCAAGGACAGTTGGGATGCGTTCATACCGTCGGGGCTGCGCCGTGCCGTGGCGCGCCGCTACGGCGACGCGGCGGCGCTCACGGTCCTTTCCGCGGCCCATGCCGGGCAGGCGGGGCAATGGTTCGCCGCCCGACCCGCCGTCGTCTACAGCGGCGTGCCGGCGGACCTGGCGGCCCCGGCCGGAGATGCCGCGGACGACAATACCTTTTCGTTGACCCTGACCGGCAGCCTCTACGACGCCGAACACCTGGACGCCCTCGGCGCCGGCCTCGCCGCGTGGATCGAGAACGACGTTGCCGCGGACCAGCGCCGGCGGATCACGCTCGCCTATTTCGGCTCGGACGGGGAGCGTGTGGCGACCCTGGCCAGGCGCCTGAACGGGCTGTGCCGGGTCGACGCCCACGGCTTCCGCCCGTTGCCCGAGCTGCACGCGGCCCTGCGCCGGGCGCGCCTGAACATCTTCATCCGCTGCGATCGGGTGCTGTTTCACCACAAGGTCTTCGAACTGCTCAGCGCCGACCGTCCCATCCTGTGCCTGCCGGGGGCGGGCGACGAGACCCGCGCCATCGTCGCCGATGTGGGCGGAACCCTGCACGGGTGCGGCGACGCCGAAGATGTCCGCCGGGCGCTGGACCGGGTGTGGCGGGACCCTCCGGCGCCGGTGGGGATCGTCCGCCAACGCCTGCTTCGCTATTCGTGGGAGTCCCAGGCGGCCATCCTGGAGGACGTCCTGGGCAAGGCCGTTGCCGGGGGCCGCGGGGGCGTCCCCCGCAAATCGTTGCCGGGGGGACACCCCCCGTGTCCCCCCGGGTACTCGGCATGAAGGTCGCCGTCGCCGTCCACGGCCGCTTCCACGGCTTCGATCTGGCGCGCGGCCTGCACGAACGCGGCTGTCTGTCCCAGGTGGCGACGACCTATCCCGTGTTCGCGGCGCGGCGCTTCCTGCCCCGCCCCATCCGCCTGAGGACCGCGCCGTGGCTGGAGGCCTGGCGCCGCCTGCACGGGCGGGTTCCCTTCGTGCCAGCGCCCGATCCGGGCGTGGCGGAAGCCTTCGGCCGGTTTGCCGCGGCCACCCTTCCCGGTGACGCCGACCTGCTGGCCGGGTGGAGTGGGGCGACGCGCGAAGCGATCCCCGTCGCCCATGGGCGGGGAATGCGCGTCGTCATCGAACGCGGCTCGACCCACATCCTGCATCAGGCCCAGATCCTGGAAACCGAATACGCGCGTTTCGGCCTGGCCGCCGTACCGGTGCCGCGGGCGATCATCGAGCGGGAGCTTGAGGAATACGAAGACGCCGACGCCGTGGCCGTGCCCACCCGCTACGCCGCCGATACGTTCCTCGCCCACGGAGTCCCCCGCGCCAAGGTCCACGTCAATCCCTACGGCATCGACCCGGCCCGCTTCCCCGCCCCACGGCCGCCGTCCGATGGCCGGCGCGCGCCGCGCATCCTGTTCGTCGGCCGGGTGGGATTGCGCAAGGGCATCCCCTGGCTGCTCCGGGCATTCGCGACCCTCGGCAGGCACGCGGCGCTCGAGATCGTCGGGCCGGTGGAAAACGGGATGGAGACGGTGCTGGCCGGCGAGCCCACCGAAGGTGTCGCCATGGCCGGCCCCCTGGCCGGCGAAGGGCTGGCCCGGGCCTACGCCGGGGCGGACATATTCTGCCTGCCGTCCATCGAGGACGGGTTTGGCCTCGTGCTCCTGGAAGCGATGGCGGCGGAGCTGCCCGTGGTGGCGACGGACGTGACCGGCGGCATCGAGCTGGTGCGGCCCGAGCGCGAAGGGTTCCTGGTTCCGCCCGGGGATGCGCCGGCCCTGCGCGACGCCCTGTCGGCGCTGGTTGCCGACGCGGACCTGCGGCGCCGGATGGGGGCGGCGGCGCGGGCCCGCGTCGAAGAGGCATTCACGTGGCGCCACTACCGGGACCGGGCGATCACCGCCTACGGCCAAATCGTGGAGCGGGACGACGCCGCCGCGCCGGCGCGGTCTGCGTCGTGAACGGAAATGGCGGGCCGGAAGACACTCATCATCACCGCGCCGCCGGCCATCTTCGGCGGGGCGGCGACCCTGGCGCGCACCATGGCGGACCACCTTGGCGCCCTGGGGCACACCGTCACCGTCGCCCATTACGCCACCCTGAGCGCCGAGAGGGAATTGACCGGTTCGCTGCCCCGCCTGTTGAGAGGCGGGCGGCCGGGCACGCGGCGCTACCGGGACTGGGACGGCACCGCCTTCGTCTCCGTCGGCTGCTGGCTGCCCGAGCTCGAGACCCCCTATTACCTGGATTCCCGGCTGTGGCGCCGCCTCGTGGGGGCCCACGACCGGCACCTCGCCGTGGGCGGCACGGCGCTGGTGGCGGCCCCCCTGGTGGCGGCGGGCGTTCCCCATCTCATCTGGTGCGCCAGCGACATGCTCGGCGACCGCATCGACCGGCGCCGGGCGATGGCGCCCGGGCGCCGCGCCTACGACCGGGTGTGCGTGGCCCCGTTCCTGGCCGCCCTGGAGCGCAGGATCCTGGCCGGCCGCGGGCGGGTCATGGGAGTGAGCGCCTATACGGTGGAGCGCCTGCGGGCGGTTTCACCGGACTCCTCGCGGCCCATCGTCCGCCTGCCGGTCCCCGTCGACGGCGCGCGGTTCCGCCCGCCTGACATACGGCCCGCGCCCGGCGTCGTCGGTTTCAACGGCCGTCTGTCGGATGCGCGGAAGAACGCGACCCTTCTCCTGGACGCGGTGGCGCTGGCCCGCCGCCAGGGGCACGACATCACCGCCGTCTTGGCCGGAGAGAGACCGCCGGAGCTGCTCGCCTACGCCGCACGCATCGGCCTCGCCGACCAGGTGGCGTTCCCCGGCCACGTGGACGAGGCCGACCTGCCGGCGTTTTACCAGGGCCTGGATGTGTTCGTCATTCCGTCGCGCCAGGAGGGGCTGAACATCGCCGGCGTGCAGGCGGCGGCCTCCGGCGTGCCCATCATCTCCACCCGCTGCGGGGGGCCGGAAGGCTATGTCACGGACGGCGTGACCGGCTTCCTCACCGGCTTCGACGCCGCCGGGATCGCGGCACGGATCACCCAGGTGGTCACCGACCGCCCGTTGCGGGACACCCTTGCCGCCAACGCCCGCGCCATGGCCGGGGCGGAATACGCAAACGGCGTGTTCGCCCGGACCCTGGACACCGAATGGCGCCAATGCTGGGGCGAAGGCGTGGAAAGCGCCTGACGGAAACTGTCCGCCCGAATGGCCTGTTGACGGGGTCCGGCAGATGGTTTCCCCTTTGCCGGTAGACCGCCGGGGGGAAATCCGAAATAACCGGTTCCATGGACGGACGGAATTGCGTCGTCACCTACGACCCGTTGAGCACGCGCTATGCCGACAGGTTGCGCAAGCGCCTCGGGTGCGCGTTCGAACAGGTCGTCGTCGCCGACGCCGGCGGGGCCGTCGCCGCCATCAGGCATGTCCGCGGGCTGGCGGCGGACACGCTCTACGTGCCCGTCGTCGACGAGACGGCCCGGGGCCATTTGCTGTTGTTGCAGTGTCTTTGCGTTCTTGCCGGGGGCGGGAAACGTTTCGTCGTCAACCCCGATTTCCTGGTCTGGGAATTCGGGCCGGTGGATTGCATGTACGATGTCCTGCGAATTGGCGCTGGCGTCCTTGGCGGCTGCGTGGCGCTCGTCGGCGAGTGGCTCCGCCTCGGCGTCCTTCTCCGGGCGCCGCGGATCGCGGTGCATGACACCGATTCCGGGTGCGTCCTTTACCTGGAGACCGACCCCTGGCCCGGCGCGCAGGCGGCGGCGCAGGCGGCGCACACGCGCGACGTGGTAGGCGCGCTCATGCAACGGGGCCGCGCCGTGGACTTCGCCACGGCGAAGATTCCCGAGGGGCTGCCGCGCGGCAAGGGGCTGGGCATCCGTCTGATGGAGCCCCTGTACGGCTACGTGTTTTCCTGGGCGCTGAATTCCTACCGGCATAACGCGAAACTGATCGCCGCCGTCCGCCGGCTGCGGCCGGCCCGGTACGCCTTCATCTACCAGCGCCTGGCTCCGGGGACCGTCGCCGGCGTCGTCCTGTCCCGCCTCAGGCGGCTGCCGCTGATCGTCGAATACAGGGAATCCGCCGGCTCCTGTGCCGGGGACCCGAGACCGTCATTCAGACGCCTGGGCGCGAGGGAACGGGCCGTGTGCCTGCGTCACGCGCACCGGATCGTCGCCGTCTCCGATGGCGCGCGCGCCGAACTCATCGCCGCCGGCGTCGAGCCCGGGCGCATCGTCCTTTACCGGAGGGGCGGCGCCTTCTTCGATCCCGCACGGATCCTGCCGGAACGGATCGCGCGGGCGCCCGTCGCCGAACCGGTCCCGCCGCGGCCGGTCAGGGTCCTGGTCAACGGGCTGCATGCCAAGACGGGCGGCGGCGTGACCTATTTGCGCAACGTGCTGCCGCTGCTGGCCGGCGATCCGGAGATCAGGGTGCACCTGTGCGTGCACGAGGACCAGCGGACCCTGCTGCCCGACGACCTGGGCGGCGTGTCCGTCCATGTCCTGTCGTTCAAATCGGGTTTCTGGCGGCTCCAGTTTCGCGAGCAGGTCGAGGTGCCCCGGCTGGCCCGCCGGATCGGCGCCCACGTCACCTTCTCGCCGGCCAACTACGCGCCGCTGGCGGCGCCCAATTCCGTCATTCTGCTGCGCAACGCGCTCAGCGTCGCCTTCGTCGAACGGCGCCCGGTCAAGCTTGCCTACTGGGCCGCGGTGTACCTGGGCACGGCGCTCTCCCTGATGGCCTGCCGGCGGGCCATCGCCGTTTCGGACTACGCGCGGCGCTCGGCCGGCGGCCTGCTGCGCCTCGTGGGGGGGCGCATCATCGTCATTCCCCATGGCGTCAGCCCCATCTTCGCGCCGCCGGAGGGGGGCTCCCGGCGGGAGAAATTCCTGCTCTCGGTGTCGGACATCTACGTGCAGAAGAACCTGAAGAACCTGCTCTACGCGGTGGCCGGGCTGCGCGCCAGCCACCCGGACATCACCCTCAAGATCGCCGGCCGGCCCATCGACGCCCACTACTTCGCGTCCCTCAAGCGCCGCGTCAGGCGCGACGGGCTGGAGGAATGCGTGGAGTTCCTGGGGTACGTCCCGCCGGAGGACCTTGTCGAGTTGTACCGCCGCTGCGCCGTCTTCGTTTTTCCCTCCAGCGTCGAGACCTTCGGCAATCCCCTGGTCGAGGCCATGGCCTGCGGGGCGCCCATCGCCAGCTCGAACACCGCGGCCATGCCGGAGGTCCTGGGCGACGCCGCCGCCTATTTCGATCCCGCGGATATCAAGGACATGGCCGGCGTGCTGGACGGCCTGCTGAACGATGCGGACCTGTGCCGCGGCCTCGGCGAAAAAGCGCTGGTCCGCTCCCGGGATTTCTCCTGGCATCAAACCGCGGCGCGCACCGTGGAGGTCCTGAAGCAGGCCGCGGCCCCGCAACGATCGGGGCTCGGCCGCGCCGCCGCGGCCGTCAGCGGCGAACCACCACCAGGCCCCCGGCCGGGTCCACGGTAACCTCGTCGCCGGACTTGATCACCCGGGTGATGTCCACGTCGAAGCGGTCCATGAGCGGCAGCCCGGCGAACGCCGCCCCCTGGGCCATGATCGGATTGGCGGCGTTCAGCAGCAAGGCCAGCGGCGCCATGCGGCGGGACTTCATTTCGTGCAGCATCCACGCCGTGGCGACCCCGCCTTTCGCCGTGTTGAGGACCAGGATACAGCCCACGTAGCTCTGCCCACAGAGCTTATGGCCGGGCCGGCAGAATACGCCGTTGACGCGGTCCAGGTCGTACCTGGCGCTGAAGTCGTCCGCCGCCACCAGGGCGGTGCCCGTCACCTTGGGGCCGACGCCGGGGTGGCCCTGATAGCGGTGCTCGCTCACGGTGCCATCCTCCCGGCCACGGCGGCGTCGACGCACCGCTCCATGGTCGCCAGCACCGGTGTGTACCCATAGCCCGAAATGATGTTGACCAGCTTCGCCGAGTTGCTCATCAGGCGCCTCCAGCCGTTGGCCCGGCCGGTCTCGCGGGCATACATCTGATAGAAGCACACGCCCTCGAGCACGCACGCGCCCGCCGTCTCCAGGGTTTCGGTGATGCCCAGGCGGTCGCAGGCGTGCTTGATCTCCGGCGACGTGGCGACGATCAGGTCGGTCCCGGGATGGACCCGCCGGCCCTTGATCAAGTCGGCGAGGGCGTTCATTTCGACAAGCGAAAGCTGGGGGGCGGCGAAGACCACCACGTCCACCTTGTCCTCATGGACGCCGAAGGAGGCGTAGAACGCGTCCAGGTCGGACCGGGCGACGGTGCGGGGCTCGGGCGGCGGCCCGTCGAACAGCGAACCCGCGTCCGCCGCCTCCGGCGTGATGCCCGCCATGTGGAACAGCGGCACCGAGCCGTAACTGGCCAGGGCGGCGCCGAAATGCTTGAACGCGTCCGACGCGGGGACCTCGGCGATTCCCTCGATCACCGGGATCCGCCAATAGGACCGGCACAGCCGCCCGACGACGGCGCCCAGCGCCCCCCAGTCGCTCAAGTCGTCCGGCCGGAGATCGACGACGACGCCGAGGGTGCCCCGCCGGCCGCCGTCCAGGTGGCAGCCATAGCGCGGCACCCGGCCGGTAAGCGCCGCGAACAGCGCCGCCGGCCCGCCCTCGAAGTTGGTACGCGCGCCGCACACGCTGTTGGCGTAGATCGAAGACCCGGTGTCGCCGAAGGCGATATGCTCGCCGAACGACGGCGGCAGGATGGTCTGGTAGTTGATGCACGTGTTGGTCATCAGGATGCCCATGGCGGCGAGGGCGTCGATGGCCCGGCGCTCCAGCTCGGCCCACCGTTCCTCCTGTTTGAGGCGCTTATACGCCGCCAGGTCGATCCCGCGGGGGTCGGTCACCGTGGGTACGCGGACACGCCGCTCCGCTTCCGGGTACGCCGCCATCCGTTCCAGGAAGGCGACGCCGGCGGGCCCCAGGGATTCGGTGTCGGCCATCAGGTGGACCTGGCCGACCTCGACGAAATCGTCCGCGTCGAAGTACCGGCCCACCGCCATCTGCTGCTCGATCGCCAGGCGGCGGGGCTCCCCCATCTCGCCGGCCAGCATGGCCTTTTCCAGATCGTTCAGGCGCACGTGCGGTCTCCCCGGTGGCGGTCGAATGGGGGCCAACTATCCGGCCATCCGCGCGGAAAATCAAACCGGCGGCGTCCGGCACGGTGCGGGGGAGTGATCGGAAGGGACCGTTCAACGCCGGGAGGCAATACCGGATCACCCGTACCATCCGATTTCGATAGAGGGTATTAGTACGGCCATGCCCGTTTTCGACACGATGACCGTGACCGTCGCCCTGGTCGGTTTCGCGTTTGGCGGCGTGGTCAAGGGGGTGACGGGCATCGGCCTGCCCATCGTCGCGATATCCGTGCTGTCCAGCTTCCTGCCGGCGCCGCTGGTGCTCGGGCTGGTCACGGTGCCCATCGTGCTGACCAATCTGTGGCTGGCGGTGCAGTCGGGCAACCTGATGGCGCCGTTGCGGCGTTTCTGGCCGATGATCGCCTGTTTTCTGGGGTTCATCTGGGTCGGCGCGCGGATCGTCGTCAACCTCGACGCGGACACGCTCTTCGGCCTGCTCGGCGCCGTCGTGGTGCTGTTCACGGCGACCAACTACGTCAGGCCCGTGATGCGGGTGCCGCCGCCGGCGGAAATATGGGCGGGACCGCTGGCCGGCGCCCTGGGCGGTCTGCTCGGCGGCGTCTCCACCATATGGGGGCCGCCGATGACGATGTATTTCATCATGCTGCGCCTGTCCAAGGACATGTTCGTGCGCACCATCGGGCTGGTCTGGTTCGCCGGTTCCATCCCGCTGGTCCTCGCCTATGTGGACAACGGCATCCTGACGGCCGAGGTCGCGCCCCTATCCCTGCTTGCCTGCGTCCCCGGCGTTGCCGGCATGTGGGTGGGCCAGAAGATCCGCGACCGTATCAACCAGGAGACCTTCCGCAAGGCGCTGCTGGTCACGCTGTTTGTCATCGGGCTCAACCTGATCCGCCGCGCCGTGTTCTGAGGGCGTTTATTGTTGCAATGTGGCGCCCTTTTTGGGACAAGAGAGGCCTGCAACGTCCGGGGAAAAGTTGAGACACGAAGTGTCCATAAAATCCCTGCGAACATGCGTTGCGGCGAGTGTGGTTTTCGCCCTCACCGCGCCTTTTGCTTCGCCCGCCTCGGCTGGCGAGAGCGTCATCTCCAGCAAAGACAGGGGGAGGATCGCCATTACCGGCCAGCTCCGGCGAATGGTCGGCTCCTTGGACGACGGCGCAGCGGGCAAAGGCGAAGACACGGGCAACGGGCCCATCGAGGTCGACCTCGCGGGGCCGATACTCACGTATCCCTCGAGTCCCGCGGGCGCCGGTTTCGGCGGGACATCGCCACAAGATTCGCAAGCGGGCGCCCCCTCCGGTCCTCGACCGGCTGTCCTCTTTACCGGGTTCGACGACCGTACGCAGCGGGTGTGGTTCGATTCACCCGCGTTCCCCGGCCTCATGCTTTCGGCCGGCCAAAACCAGGGCGAGGGCCTCGACCTTGGGGCCCGCTATGCGGCCAGCCTTGCCGGAACCAAGGTGATAGCCCGCGTCGTCTATTTGAACAGCTTCACCCCAAGCGGGTCGCCGGCCACCGAGGTCGACGTTTCGGCGTCGATTCTTCAACCCAGCGGCCTCAGTGCGATGATTACGGCGGGTACGCGGGATTTAAAGGGGACATCGAACATCGGCCGCAACAATCCGGCGATTTGGTACGCCAAACTGGGCTACAAGGCGGAAATTTTCGATGCCGGAACGACCAACTTTTTCGTCGATTACCAGAGGACGAAAGACCTGGCCGCCAACGACGACGTTTCCAAGACCTGGAGTTTCAGCGTGGTACAGAAATTCAAAGACTACACCACCGAACTGTTCGTGGCCTTCAGCCTGGGTGACTTCGACGACTCCACGACCTCCGCGGACGATGACGTGACAACGGGTACAACGGGTACGTTCGGTGGGCTCGGTGTGCGCCTGAAGTTCTAGGGTCGGGGGAAACAAAACACCGCAATACATGTCCCCGGCCGCGCGGCCGGATTTTTTTCGGGCGCAGCCCAATAAACGCCCGCGGTTCACCCCGCGGTTCACCCCATTGCCCGCCCCCTCCCGTCCGCCCTCGCCTGCGCCGCCATGAGGGCCGACGAGCGCCTTGCTGCCGGTGACATGGAGGGCGAAGCCGTGTGGCTGCTTGCCTGCGTTCCCGGCCTTGCCGGCATGTGGGTGGGCCAGAAGATCCGCGGCCGGATCGACCAGGAGACCTTCCGCAAGGCCCTGCTGGTCACGCTCTTTGTCATCGGGCTCAACCTGATCCGCCGGGCCGTGTTCTGAGGGTTACGCAGTCCCGTTGACGGCGTAGTCGAAGATCTCGTAGCTGTTGAGGCCGCCCTTCGCGGCGCGTGCCGCGTAGTCGGCGTTGAGCGGCGCCGAAAGGATGAACGGCACCCGGCGCTCGGCGATGCCGCCGTGGGAGCGCAGGCGGTGGCCCTCGAGGCCCGAGAGGTCGTGGGCGGCCGCCGACGATCCGATGACCGTTGCCGCGTCGCTGATCACGGCGACGTCGGGCTGGCGTTCGGCGGGCAGGGCGAAGGCGGCGCAGGCCGCGTCCCTGTCGTAGACCGCCTCGACGCCGGGCAGCGCCCCGGCGAAATCCATCACCTGGCCGGGGGTCGCGTCCCCGCTGCAATAGACCCCGACGAAGCCGCCCAGGGCGCCGTGATGCACCACGTAGGGATCGGTGATTGTCAGGTGCACCTTGGTCGTGCCCGGACCGAATTCCGCGTCGAGAATATCCTGGAGAAAAATGGCGTTGGGCGATCCGTCCGCCTTCGCCTTGTCGTTCATGCCGTGGTCGGCGATCAGCGCGACGACGGCGCCCAGCGCCTCGAGCCGCCCGAAGGCGTCGTCCAGCCCGGCGTAGAAACCGTCGGACACCGGCTCGCCCGGCCCGTACTTGTGCTGAACGTAGTCGGTGAGCGACAGGTACATGAGGTCCGGCCGCTCGCGCTCCAGCAGTTTCACCCCCGCCTCCATGGCGAACAGCGAAAGGTCGGCGGAATACACATCGGGCAGCGGCAGGCCGACCAGGTCGAGGACGTTTTCGATGCCGTTTTCGGCCACCGTGCAGCCGTCCGCCTTTTCCGACGAGAAATTCACGCTGCCGCGGGAAAAGTCCATGTCCTTGCCGAGCACGCGGCGCAGCTTGTCCTTCGCCGTAATGGAGACGACCTTGCCCGTCTTCGAGAACTCGCCGAGGACCGTGTCCGACCATATGAACTTGGGGTCGTTCATCATGACCTCGGCGCCGGTCTCGGGATCGACGAAGAAATTGGCCGAGATACCGTGCACCGCGGGCGGGCTCCCGGTGATGATCGAGATGTTGTTGGGATTGGTGAAGCTGGGCACGACGCCGTCGGCGATGGCGCTGAAGCCGTCTTTCATGAATCGCCCGACGTTCGGGATGATGCCGTCTTTCAGGCCCCGGTCGAGATACCGGGGATCGCCGCCGTCGATGCACACCACAACCACCGGCCGGGACGGCCAGCGATAGGTGACGCCGTTCACTTCCACGGCGGGCCTCTGGCTCGTATCCATGGGGTCCTCCCGTTGTCGCCGCACAGGGCAGAAATATTGAGCCCTTTCCGGCCATTCTAACACCGACCCGGCGCCACGCGTCGGTTTAAACGATTCCAGATCACGCCCGTTCCCGACCGTCTTCCCTGACGGACGGCGCCAGCAACCGGCTCAGCGGAATGGTGGTCAGCGCCACCAATCCCACGGTCGCCAGGGCTACCGGCACGCTGGTCAGATCGCTGAGCAGGCCGTACGCCAGCGGGCCGGCCGCGCCGGCGCCGGTGCCGATGGTGTAGAACAGCCCGAAGGCGCGGGGCTGGCGCTCCGGCACGACGAATTCCGTGACCGTCCCGTAGAGCACCGAAGACGTGCCGTTGAGCGCCAGCCCGACCACCGGCAGGAAGGCCAGGGCGGGGTTGAGAGGCAGGGCCAGCAGCGCCAGGACCCCGGCGCCGGTGACGAGCTCGGTCAGCACGACGGTGCGGATGATGCCGAAGCGCTCGGCCAGCAGGCCGCACAGGAACTTTCCCGCGGCGCCCCCGGCGAACACCAGGGCAAGGGCGAAACCCACGTTCTCCACCGCCGCCCCCTTGGCGATCAGAAGGAACGGCAGCAGGGTGAGGAAAGCGGTGCGGGTGGAAAAATCGACGACGGTGATGGCGGACAGCACCTGGAACCCCCGCCGGTCGTGAATCCCCCAACCCTTGTTTTCGGCCGGCCGGGGGCTTTTTTCGGGCGCCGCCGCGGGCGCCGCCCCGGCGCCGAGGGTGCGCAGGGCGAGGAAAATCCCCGCCGCCCCCAGCGCCCCGAAAACCCCGAAGGCCATGGCGCTGCCGCGCCACCCGATGGCGGCGACGCCCAAGGCGATGAGCGCCGGCATCGCCACCTTGCCCAGGTCGCCGGTGAAGTTGTAGATGCCGAGCGCCGCCCGCCGGCCGCCCGTATCGTAGGCCCGGGCGACCAGGGTCGAGGACAGGGGATGCTGGGTGGCCGAGGCCGTCCCGATGAACAACAGCACCACGATCAGGCCGGCGAACCCGCCGGCCAGGCCGAGGAAGACGAACCCGAGGCCCGCCACCGCCGTGCCCGCCGCCAGCAGGAACCGCTCGCCCCACCGTTCGGCGAGCAGCCCGGACGGTAGCTGGAACAGCGACAGCGCCCCCATGTACAGGGACTTCAACAGTCCCACCTGGGTGAGCGACAGGCCGAACTCCTGGGCCCACAGGGGAAGCAGGACGTAGAGGACGTCGGAAAAGCCGTCGTGGAGGAAGTGGGCGGCGCCGCAGGTGCCGAGCGTCGCCCGCGCCCTGTCGCGCGCGCCGGCCTCCACGGCCGTGGCCCGCGCCGTCACCCGGGTCCGCCGGCGACCAGCAGAAGCTTGCCCTTGGTCTGCCGTCCCTCGATGGCCTCATGGGCCCGGGCCGCCTCGGCGAGGGGAAGTTCCCCGTGGATGGCGACCCTGAGACGGCCGTCGGCGACCATGGCGAAGAGGTCCGCGGCGCGGCGGCGGATCTCGTCGGCGTCCGCCGTGTAGTCGGCGAGATGGGGCCGGGTCAGGAACACCGACCCGGCTTCGGCCAGATCCAGGGGGTTGACCGAGGTCACGGCCCCCGAGCTGCCGCCGAACAGGGCGCAGGTTCCCCGGCGCCGGAGACACCGCAGGCTGCCGGCGAACGTGGCCTGGCCGACGGAATCATAGACCACGTCCACGCCCTCGCCGCCGGTCGCCTCCAACACGGCATCGGCGAAATCCACCTGGGTGTAGAGGATGGCGGCGTCGGCGCCGAGGCGGCGGGCGATCCCGGCCTTTTCCTCCGTCCCCACGGTGGCCAGGACCCGGGCGCCCCGGTGGCGGGCGAGCTGGATCACCAGCTGGCCGACGCCGCCGGCGCCGGCGTGCACCAGGCAGGTGTGTCCGGCCTCCAGCGGGAACAGCGACCGGGTGAGGTAATGGGCCGTGCACCCCTGCAGCATGAGGGTGGTGGCGAGGGGGAAATCGATGCCGTCGGGCACGCGCACCAGCCGCCAGGCGGGGACCACCGCGAATTCGGCGTAACTGCCCAGGCTCAGGCAATAGGCGACCCGGTCGCCGGTCTCCAGTCCGTCGACGCCGGCGCCCACGGCGTCCACCGTGCCGGCCCCTTCCATGCCGAGGGTAAAGGGCGGGGTGTTGCGGTAGGTCTGCAAATTCCTGTAGACGCCCTGGCGCATGTAGACGTCGATGAAGTTGACCCCGGCGTAGGCGAGCCTGACCAGGACCTCGCCGTCGCCGGGATCGGGCACCGGCACCTGGGCGAGGGTCAGTTCCTTCGATCCGCCGTACGCGGTGACCTGGATCGCCCGCATGGTTTCCCCCCTCCCGGTTTTGTCAGTGCCGCAACGCCCGGGCCATGGCTTTTCCGACGTCGGACGGCGTGTCGAGCACGCTGACGCCGGCCTCGCTCAACGCCCGGTGTTTCGAAGCGTAGCTGCCCTTGTCGCCCATGACGATGGCCCCGGCATGGCCCATCCGCCGGCCCGCCGGCGAGGCGCCGCCGGCGATGAAGGCGGCGACGGGCTTGGTCATGGTGGCGGCGTACGCCGCGGCGTCTTCCTCCATGGAGCCGCCGATCTCGCCGACGATGACGACGGCGTCGGTGCCCGGGTCCCTGTCCAGCGTCTCCAGCGCGTCGCGCGTCGTCGTCCCGATGATGGGATCGCCGCCGATGCCGATGAAGGCGGACTGGCCGAAGCCCGCCTGGACCAGGTTGAGGCAGACCAGGGTGCCCAGGCTGCCGCTGCGCGAAATCACGCCGATGCGCCCCGCATGGAAGATGGAATTGGTGAAGGCGGGCATGAAACCGATGAAACATTCGCCCGGCGTCACCAGCCCCGCCGTGTTGGGGCCGACTACCTGGGTGCCGCTTTCGCGCGCCGCGGCGAGCACGTACATCACGTCGTGGACCGGGATGTGCTCGGTGAGGATCACCAGCCCCTTGGCCCCGGCCTCGATGGCGTCCAGCGCCGCCTCGCGGACGCCGAGCGGCGGGATGAACAGCACCGAGACATCGAAGCCGCCGTCGGCCATGGCCTCGCCGGCGCTGGCGTACACCGGCACCGTGCAATGGGTGATGCCCGCCTTCTTCGGGTTGACCCCGCCGACGACGCGGGTGCCGTATTCCTGCATGCGTTCGGTCCAGAAGGTGCCCTGCTTTCCGGTGATGCCCTGGACGAGGACGTTTTGGTCGCCGCGCACGATCATCTGGCCGCCTCCACCGCCGCTTCGATGGCCTCGTCCATGGTGTCGAAGGGCTCGACCCCGAGCCGTCGTTCAAGCATGGCGACGGCTTCCTTCTCGCCGGTGCCGTGGACGCAAAAGAACATGGCGACCGTGGGCTTGAGCGCTTCCACGGCGTTGATGACCCCTTCCACCATGACGTCGGTGCGGGCGAACGCCCCGCAGAAGTTGATGACGATGCTTTTCAACCCGGGAATGGAGAGCACCAGTTCCAGGGCCGGCCTGGCCTGGGTATAGGCCTCGCCTCCGATCTCCAGGAAATTGGCCGGGCGGCCGCCCAGATGGCGGACCACGTCCATGGTGGTCATGGTGAGGCCGGCGCCGTTGGCCAGCACGCCGACGTTGCCGTCGAGCTCGATGTAGCGCAGCCCCAGCTCCTGGCCGCGGGCCTCCAGCCCGGTGAGGCGCTCGGGCGTGCCCCTGGGCGCGATGCCGGGCTGGCGCTTGACCGCCGAATCGTCGAGCGTGAACTTGCAGTCGAGCGCCACCAGGCGGCCCGCCTCGGTGACGGCGAGGGGGTTGATCTCGAGCAGCTCGGCGTCGTTGCCGCGATACGCCGCGTACAGCCGGACCAGCACATCGGCGACGGCCGCCGCCTCGTCGCCCAGGTCGAGGCCCTTTAGCATGCGTTGCGCCGCCGCCCGGTCGAACCCGGCGCGGATGTCCACGGTGGCGCGGCGGACGCGGGCGGGGTCGGTGCGGGCCGCCTCTTCGATGTCCATGCCGCCGAGGGTCGAGAACAGCACCAGCGGCCCCCTGGACGGCGGGTCGTTGAGCACGGCGGCGTAGTATTCGCCGGCGATCCGGGCGCGCTCCTCGACCAGCACGCGCTCGACCCGGTGGCCGCCGATGTCCATGCCGAGGATGGCGGCCGCCGCGGTCCGCGCTTCGTCGGCGCCGTCGGCGGGCCTGATGCCGCCGGCCTTGCCGCGCTTGCCGGCGGGCACCTGGGCCTTGATGACCACCGGGCCCAGTTCGCCGGCCGCCTCCGCGGCCTCGTCCGCGGTGGCGGCGCAGCGGCCCCGGGGCACGTCGATGCCGGCCGCGGCAAGCAGCGGCTTGGCCGCGTGTTCCTCGAAGTTCATCGGTCAGTTCTCACATGCAAGGAAGTACTGGGGTCACTTGCCGTAACGCGCCCAGTAGGCGCCGAACAGCTCGTCCTCGGTGGGCTTGTTCTCCGGGATCACGGTGACCAGGTGGGTGACGTTGATGAAGTGCCGGTAGTTCAGGTTCTCGCTGATCGAGTTGCCGGCCCAGGTGCCGCAGCCCATGCTCAGGGTGAAGTCGAGCCCGTTGTCGAAGCTGCCCCCGTTGCCGAACGCATGGGCCTGGTTGACCAGCACGCGGACCACGTCGAGCTCCTCGGCGAGGCGGCGGGCGTGGTCCATGTCGGCGCTGTGCAGGCCCACCGAATGGCCGATGCCCTGGTAGCGGAGGACGTCGCGCACCCGCTTCAGCGCGGCGTCGAAATCGGCGGCCCGGTAGACGGTGAGGACGAGGGAAAGCTTCTCGCCCGAGAACGGGTGGTCCGGGCCGGCGCCGTCGTCGGCGACCATGAAGAACCTGGCCTTCCCGGCCTCTTCGGAAAGGCCGACGTCGCGGGCGAAGACGTCCGCGTCCTTGGCGATGAGCGTGCGGTTGAGCCTGCCGTCCACCCACAGTTTGTCCTCGATCAGGCGCTTTTCCTCGGCCGTCGCCAGGTAGCCGCCGGCGTCCCCGAGCGCCCGCATGGCGGCGTCGTACACATCGTCGACGATGGTCACCGAGTTCTCCGACGAGCACGAGGTGGCGTTGTCGAAGACCTTGGAGTCGCGGATCTTCGCCGCGGCGTCGGCCAGATCGGCGCTCGAATCGATGATCACCGGCACGTTGCCGGCGCCGACGCCGATGGCCGGCGTGCCGCTCCGGTACGCGTTGCGGACGTTGTTCTGCGAGCCCGTCACCACGACCAGGTCCGAGGCCTCCATGAGGGCCTGGGTGAGGGCCTTGGTGACCGGCGCCGGAAGCACCTGCACCAGGTCCGCCGGCAGCCCGATCTTTTCCAGCTCGGCGCGCATGTGTCCGGCGGTCAGCGCCGTGGTATTGGACCCCGCCGGCGACGGGGCCAGGATGATGGCGTTGCGCCCCTTGACCGCCATCATCGCCTTGTTGACCGGGGTCGCCGCCGGATTGGTCGAGGGGACGACGGCGCCGACCACGCCCACCGGCTTGGCGTACTTGACGATGCCCCGCGCCGCATCCTCTTCGATCACGCCGACGGTCCTGACGCGCAGCAGGTCGCGCAGGGCGCCGAAGGTCTTGCGCCGGTTCTTGGCGGTCTTGTCGGCGACGTTGCCGAGCCCGGTGTCGCTGACCGCCGCTTCGGCCAGGGCGCGGGCGTGATCGGGCCGGTAGATGGACCACGCCAGCGCCGTCACCGCCTCGTCGACCCGCGCCTGATCGGCGTTGGCGAAGACCGCCATGGCGCTCCTGGCCTTCTTGACCAGGCCGTCCACGATTTGCGCGTCGTCCGCGCCCGGCGCCGGCCGGCCGGCGCTCAGCGGCTGCGTCATGGGCGTCCTCCCGTTTTCCTGGCCCGCCCGCGGAAAACTCCGGGGCCCTCGGCCCGACGGGAAATTATAGACGATTGGGCCCCTTCGCAACAATCGAGGCCGACGCGGGGTGGTGTCTCGGTGTGAAATTCGATGGGCGGAAAGCGCGAAGCGGACTCGACTGTCGGCTTTTCGGACATTCCGATCCGGCTTCCGCTACAGGGAGACAACGGCCGAATCGCCCCTTTCCTCCATTGGTGTCCGGTCTGACTTAAAAAGTGGTATCATTCGTAGAAGCAGGTCACGAGTCCGGGACCGGACCGGGGATGGGATATGGAATACCGCGTGATTTCCGCCGACTGCCACATCGACCTTCCGTGGCTGCCGCCGGATTTGTTCACCGCCAATGCGTCCAAGGCGTTGAAGGACCGCATGCCCTATGTCGCCGACGGCGAGAAAGGCCCGGTGTGGGTGAGCAGGAACGGCGGCTGCTTCGGGCTCCAGAACGGCATGGGCTCGTCGGGGCGGGAATACATCCCCGGCCAAATCCATCGCTCCGACCGCATGGCCGACGAGGGCCTTTACGAGGACGGCAGGAACGGGACCCGGCGCCTGACCGACCCGGACCTGCGGATCAAGGACCAGGACCGGGACGGCATCCAGGCGGAGGTGCTGTTCGGCATCCTCGGGGCCAGCCAGCGCCTGAACGACGACGAGGCGGCGATCGAGATGATGCGTATCTACAACGACTGGCTGGCCGATTTCTGCGACACCCACCCGGAGCGCTTCGCCGGCCTGGCGTCGATCCCCAACCACGACGTCGCCGCCGCCACCGCCGAGATCGAGCGTGTCGTCAGGCGGGGCGCCCTTCGCGGCCTCGAGGTCGCCAACAGCTGGGACATGAAGCCCCTGTTCGATCCTGATTGGGACCCGCTGTGGAAGGCCGCCGGCGAGTCCGGCCTGCCGCTGCACTTCCATACCGTCGGCACCAGGAGGCCGGATTTTGCGTCCATGCCGCCATTGCAGGGGCGCCAGGCCCACGCCGTCTTCATCACCGGCTTTCAGCTCGGCATGGCCCGCATCCTGATGGAGATCATCTATTCCGGGGTGCTCGAGACCCACCCCTCGCTCTGCGTCGTCATCGGCGAGAGCGGCATCGGCTGGATCCCCTATATCCTGGACCGGATGGACATGGAGTGGGAGGAACAATACAAAGACCTGACCCTGAGGATGAAGCCGAGCGATTACTGGCACCGCCAGTGCCGGGCAACCTATCAGAGCGACGAGGTCGGGCTCCGGCTCCTCGACATCCTGGGCGAGGACAACGTCATGTGGGGGTCGGATTTCCCCCATCCCGACGGCGTGTGGCCGGATTCCCAGGCGTTCATCCAAAAGGAACTCGGCCACCTGCCGGAGGCGACACGCCACAAGCTCGTCTGCGGCAATGCGGCCAGGCTTTACGGCTTCGGGGTCTAATGCGCCCCCCGGACGCGAAGCCCGCTCCCGGTCGGAAGGAGATGTGCGGCGACCACCTTCCAAATGTCCGCTTTCAGGGGAATGGCGACGCGTATCGGCAGGGTTGAGGGAATTTAATGATGGCCATCGTATCGGAATCTCCCGTCGAGGCTGAAATCGACGCAGCCGTTCCACGCAAGCCGTGGCCGGTTCGCGCGCGCGCCTGGATGCAAAAGTATCCCCTGGGCGCCGCCGGGCTCGGTGTCGTCCTGGCGATGATCCTGATGGCCGCTTCGGCCGATCTGGTTTCGCCCCACGATCCAATTCTCAACAATTTCGAGCATATGCTGCTGCCGCCCGACTCCGTCTATTGGATGGGCACCGACCAGTTCGGTCGCGACGTGCTGACCCGGATCATCTATGGCGCCAGGACGGCGTTGCTGGTCGGTTTCGCGGCGGCGACCATGGGCGCCGTGGCCGGCCTGGTCCTGGGCGTCGCCAGCGCCTACTTCGGCGGCTATTTCGACCTGTTGTTCCAGCGCGTCGTGGACGTGTTCCTGGCTTTCCCGCTGATCATCATGGCGCTGGCCATCGTCTCCATTTTCGGGCCCGGGCTGGAAAACGTCATCATCGCCATCACCATTCCCTTCATCCCGCAGTGCGCGCGGGTGGTGCGTTCCAACGCGCTGGCCATCCGCGAGTTGCCTTATGTGGATGCGGCGCGCGCGCTGGGCTTCGGCCACGCCAGGATCATCCTCCGCCACATGGCGCCGAACGTCATGGCGCCGTTCCTGATCATGTTCTCGACCTTCGTCGGCCACGCCATCCTGTTGGAGGCGTCGTTGAGTTATTTGGGCCTCGGTGTCACGGAACCGACACCGGCCTGGGGGCTGATGCTGCAGGGGGGCGCCGAGGAGTATGCCGAGAGCGCGCCGTGGATGGCGGTGTGGCCGGGTATCGCCATCAGCATCGCCGTTTTCGGGTTCAACCTGTTCGGCGACGCGATGCGCGACGCCCTCGATCCGAGGCTGCGCTCGCGCTGACCCAGGGGAGGGCGGCGACGGCGGCCGGCGCCTATTCGATCAGCCCCATTTCCTTATAGGTCTTCCGGTAGACGGCCATGGTCTCCTCGATCAGCGCGATCGCCCCGTCGGTGTCGCGGAAGCTGGGGATGAGGTCCATGAACTTCTTCTTGTTGAACGCCTGGAAGCCGGGTTGGGCGAAGCCCTTCTGGAAGGCCCATTGGAGCCACTTCAGGCGATCCGCGGGAACCCCCTTCTTCACGTAAAACCCGCGGAAACGCATCAACGGCGTGAAGGTGAGGCCGACGTCCTTCATCGACGGCACGCCGGCGAAGGCCCGTGGACGCTCGGGCAGGAGGGTGAGGATCGGCTTGAAGTCGCCGCTGTCGAGGAATTTCTTGACGTCGCCCGGCTGCTCGAACAGGGCGTCCACCCGGGCGCTCTTGAGGGCCATGTAGCGCGGCCCGGGTTTGTCGAAGCTGATCTGCTGGATCCTGAACCCGAAGTGTCGGGCGATGCGGTTCATGTTGATGCGTTCCATGGAACCCTGGCGCGAGACGTTGGCCATGGTCGCCCTGCCGCCCCTGGCCATGGCGTACTTGACGAACGACGCCCAGTCGGAGAACCGCGTCTCGTTGCCGCGAATGTAGATCTGGCTGAAGGTGATCTGCGCGATCACCAGCGGCACCAGGTCCCGGCCCGGATGGACCTCGCTCTTGCCGCTGGCGAAGGCGCTGGTCGCGTCGTCGATGTGCTCAAGCACCGTGTAGCCGTCGGCGGGCGTCTCCATGTAGGCCTTCAGGCCGACCATGCCGCTGCCGCCGGGTATGTATTGCGGCTCGATGGCGACGCCGGTGTGCCCGGTCACCGCCTGCGCCATGGCCCGGGAAACCTGGGCCGAGCCGCCGCCCGATCCATAGGGCACGATCAGGCGGAGCGGCCGGTCGGGAAAGCCGCCCGGCCTTTCCATCGCGTCCGGCAGTTTCCCCGCCGAAGCCGGGCCGGCGAAGCCGATCGCGACGATCAGGCCAAGGACGCACAAGCCCCTTTTGGGTGGCATGGCCGGTGTCTCCTTCGTGGGCATACCCGCCGATGGGGCGTCGACGGATATGCGTATTCTCTAATATCCACCACCTGATCACCGTTTGATACCTAAAATTCCCGGGAATCAAGCACGATTCGCCCCCGGCGCCGCACGCCGCCGCCGGCCTTGGCGGGCCTCACCCGGCTGCCGGCATGCCGGGAAGCAGCTTGTCCAGGGATTCGGAGATCTCGTAGACGCTGGTCACCGCCAGGTCATGGTCGTAGGGCACGCCCTCGCGCCCGGCGCGCTCGCGCAGGCGGTCCTCGTGGAAGTCGAGCACGTCGCCGGGAAACGGCATGTCGGCGGCGTCCAGGATGCGCAGGTAGCCTTCTGAGTCCCGGGCCGGCAGCACCCGGCTCTTGAGGAACCGGTTCGGCGACCAGGGGATGTCCAGGACGCCCGCCTCGCAGGCCCTGACGGTGCCGACGGCGGCGTCGCCGTCGCCCATGTCGAGGACCTTGTCGACGACCGCCCGCACCTCCTTGCGGATCAGCTCCTTTTCCCGCTGGAACTCGGGCATGGCGTCGAGGCGGATGTTGCGCGCCAGGTAGATCGCCATGCGGGTCATGCGCAGGCCCTCGGCGTTGGCTTGCGGCGTCGGGATGCCGAAGGCCTCGTGGGTGCTCTTCGTCGTCACGCTGACGGCGCCGCCGACCGCCGCCAGGGTGCCGCCGTAGACGATGAGGGCGGCGGACTGGGCCGCATCCTGGGGCCAGGCGCCCATCCAGTGCAGGGACGTCACCGGCGTGAACACGTCGTCGAAACCGTGTTGGCGCAGGTATTCCTGGCACAGCTCGCCGCACACCTGGATGGCCGCCGCGTCCTGGACCAGATGCAGGGTCTGGCCCAGTTCCAGGCCGTAGTCGCGCACCCCCTGGCCGGCGGCGAGCAGCGCGTCCAGCACCCCGGTGATGATGGCGATGGACGGCGGGATGTTGGTGCCGGTCAGGAAGCCCGGCTGGCGGCGGTGCAGCTCGACGCCGCGCTCCCCGTACAGCGCCGCCAGCCGGTCCAGGTACTGGTAGTTGCGGATGCCGTCTTCGACGGAGATGTCCTTGGTATACGATACCGTATAGGCGATCCCCGATCCCAGGTACCCGGAATACCCGGCCGCGAAACCGATCTCGGACGTGAGCTTGGGCAAGGAGGTGCCGGACAGCACGATGGCGGGCTTGTCGATGGCCTCGGTCAGCGTGCGGGCCGCGGCGACCCCGTAGTTGACCATGGGAAAGCCGTTCAGCATGGAGCGGCCGAGGCGCTTCGATTCCTCGATGCCCTTTTCGGCCCTGGAAAAGTGTTCGTTGCGGGTGTAGCTGTCGGTGGTGGTGGGAACGATGTCGGCGAACCCGTCGGTGTCCAGGGTCCGCATCAGCTCCCTCTGCAGCTCGAGGGTGCCGAACCCGCCCCGCGGCTGGGTCAGGCACCGGCCCTCGGCGACGGCGCGGCGCATGACCGACGGCAGCCGCTTGTGCTCGGGCAGGCTTTTGTGGAAGTCCACCGCCGCGTCCAGGTCGACCTCGGCGCCGGTCGGCCACCGGGCCAGGTTTTCCCGCCGCATGGCCGCGAACACGTCTGCGGGGATCTGCGCCGCCGACAGCGGCGACTCCCCGGTGTCAGGCCGTCGAAGTGCACCCATTTTCCGGTCCATCCCCTAGAGGATGCATGTGGGCAAGGCCCAAGGTCAAGGCGGCGTCCGGCTCGACCGCCCCGAGCAGGCCGCAGGCGAACAGGATGTAATCCCTGTCCAGCACCATCCGCGGGGTCCGCGGCCGGAGCGAGAAAGGGTCCGCGTCGTCGGCCAGCGCGGTCTCCAGGATGGCCGCCGGTTGCGGCCCGTGGACCAGGGCGCCGCCGGTGCCGACGATCGTTTCCACCGTGCTCAGGTCCTTGCCGAATTGGACGGTCACCGGACCGGTCGCCGTATGGACGGTGTCCAGCGTGCCCGCGTGGCGCTTGACCGCCAGCCCGACGGCGGCCCGCGCCAGCGCCTTGTCGAAGGCCCGGTCCTCCGCCGATCGGGGCAGCCGGCCGGTGTCCTCGGACGCCCGCCGGGCCAGGGCCTCGATGCGCTCCGGGGCAAGCCCGGCGTCGCCGGCCAGGGCCTCGCGCCCCGCCGCCTGGACGATGGCCCGGGCGTTGTGCCGCATGCCCAGATCGCCCTCCACGGTCCGTTTGAGATAGGGCTCGGGCAGGCCCCGGTAGACCACCTCGGCCCGGGCCGGCCCGCCGTCCGCCACGGAATGGACGTCCGTGGTGGCGCCGCCGACATCGACCACCAGCAGGGAGCCCAGGCCGGGGCGGCCGCCGCATCCGTCGGCGAGCAGCCGGGCGCCGTCGAGGACGGCGGCCGGGGTCGGCATCAGCACCCGGTCGAGCATCTCCGCCGCCCGGTCGATGCCCTTGGCGTGGACGATGCGGTCGATGAAGATCCGGCGGATGGCGGCGCGCGTCGGCTCCACGTCGAGGACCCCGAACTCGGGCATGACGTTGTCGGTCACCGTGACCGGACTGCCGCCGGCGTCGAGGCGGGCGGCGGCCTCGTCGGCGGCCTGGCGGTTGCCGGCGACGACCACCGGGCAGGTGATGGAGCAGGCGGCCAGGCCGGCGGCGTTGTGCAGGATCACGTCCTCGTTGCCGCCGTCGGTGCCGCCGGCGAGCAGCACGATGTCGGGCGCCAGGTCGGCGATCCGCGCCACGTCGGCGGCGGTGAGCTTGTAGGCGAAGGTGCCCACCAGCCTGGCCCCGGCGCCGAGGGCCGCCTGGCGGGCGGCGGCGGCGGTGAGCTCGCGGACCAGACCCACGGTCACCATGCGCAGGCCCCCGGCGGCGCTGCTCGAGGCCAGCCGGTAGGTGAATTCGCGCCGCCCGCCCATGCCGCGCTCGAGATCGGCGAGGGCCTTGGCCAGCCCGACGGTGACGTCGGTGGTCACCGTGGACGGCCCCTGGCCGGCGCCGAGGATGCGCGCCTTTTCCAGATCGATGGCGCGCACCTTGGTATAGGTGCTGCCGAGATCGATCAACAGGGCGGCGGCGCTCATTCGCCGGCCTTTTTTCCGCCCGCGCCCGGCGCCCGGAAATCGTCTTCCAGCGCCGCGATCACCGCGTCGGTGCGGGTGCCGGGCGGAAAGGCGCGGTCGAACCCCATGTCCCGGTAGCGCTGCTCCACCTCGGCCCAGGGCTGCTTGCCCACGACAAGGTTGCCGCCGACGTAGAGCACGATGTCCTCCAGCCCGGCCTCGATGCAGAGGTCGCGGAAATCCCGGCAGTCCAGTTCCCCCTGGCCATACAGCGAGGACACCATGATGGCGTCGGCCGCGGTCTCGACGGCGGCCTTGATGAACTCGTCCGCCGGCGTCAGCGCGCCCAGCGCCACGACCTTGTAGCCGGCTTTTTCCAGGGCCATGGTGAGAATCCGGTTGCCGACGATGTGGGTGTCCGAGCCGATCACCCCGGTGACCAGGGTTCTCCGGCGCTCCCCGCTCGTGCTGTCCGTGCTGTCCGTGCCCATGGTCGGCCTGCCTCCCAGTTCACCGTGGCGCCCCCGCGGCCCCCGGGGGATTAAAAGGCGAAAGTCCCGCCCCGGCAAGGCGTTGCGGTTTTCATGGGCCGGCCGGGCGGCACGGGTTGCCATTGACGCGGCGCGCCCGGGCGGGCCAAGCTGCGGCGGGATTTCGAAGCGGAGGGCATGGGATGGCGCGAATCTTCGGGCGTGGCGTGGCGGCGTCCCTCGCCGTGGCCGGCCTGCTCGGCCTGTTGGCCGGTGGGGCGGCGGCAGAAACAGGAGGGGAGCGCTGCCAGGCGCCGGAGCCGGTTTGCGCGGTGCGCGGGCGGGTCTTCCGGATCGCGTCGTTCGACCCGGTGGCCAGCGCCGTGCTGATCGGGCCCGGGCTCCTGGTGACCAACCGCCACGTGGTGGCCGACACCCCGTGGGCGGACGTTTTCCCGCCCGGCGGGCCGGTCCGCCGCGCCCGCGTGGTCGCCACCGATTATCCGGGCGACCTGGTGCTGCTCAGGGCCGAGGGGCTGAACGGCGGCCCGGCCCTGGAGGTCGCGACGGCGGACGCCGGCGCCGATCTGTATGCGGTGGGCGTCGACGTGGGCCGGGAGCGCGTCCGCGTCTACGCGCCGGGACGGATCATCCTGCAACCGGCCAGGGGCAAGCCCCTGGCCCGCCTGCACCACTCCGCCCAAAGCCAGCCCGGCAACAGCGGCGGCGCCCTGGTCGACGGCGCCGGGCGGCTGGTCGGCATCGTCACCTCCGGCGGCGAAGGGCTGCACGAGGCCATCGGGGCCGCCCAACTGGCCGTTCTCAGCGCCCGCAGCGGACCGGAGTATGCGGACCCCAGCCGCGCGCTGGGCGCCCATTACCGGAAATGCATCGAGGCGCTGGAGCAGGCACGGCGCCGCCGGGGGCCGGCCGGGGCGGCGCCCGGCGACGCCATCGCCGGGTCGTGCGTGGCCAGCGGCAACCGCCAGCTGTTCGACCTTGCCGGCCAGTTTTTCGGCAGGGCCGGGCGCTTCGACGACTCCGTCGCCATGTTCGAGCGCGCCCTGGAACAGGACCCCAACGCCATCAATTCCCGGCTCGGGCTCGCCATCACGCTGGATTTCGCCCGCCGCTACCGGGCGGCGGTCCCCCACCTTGCCTGGTTGCTCGGCGTTCTCCCGGCCGACGGGCGGGTTCTGCGCCTCGCCGTCCAGGTGGGCAAATGGGGCGGCGATCTGGATCTCGCCCGGCGCGCCCTCGCCCTCCTGGAAAAACACCACCCGGACCTCGCCCCGCGGGCGCGGGACTTCCTCGCCGACGAGCGCCCGCCTCCCGGCCCGCCGGGCTGATACCAGGGCGCGCGTTCAGCCGTCCTCCTGCGGATAGGGGATCCAGCCGTGGCGGATCACCGGCGTCCGGTGGAACGGCGACGGCCGGGCGCGCGCCAGGATCGCCTTTTTCAACTCCGCCGCCCGCCACGTGGGGTGCTTTTTCGCCAGCCGCGCGGCGAGGGCGGCGATGCGCGGCACGGCGAAGCTCGATCCCGAGGCCTTGGTGCGCGCCCCCCGGTCGTCGATGGTGTCCAGGTTCTCGGCGGCGACCATGACGTCGACGTGCTCCGGGCCCCAGTTCGACCCCGGCGCCAGGCGGCCGGTGGCGTCCGATGACGTGACGACGAGGAAGTTTTCCAGCCCCAGTGCCGCCGGATAGACCGGTTCGGCGTCTATGTCGCGGCCGTCGTTGCCGGCCGAGACGACGAACAGCATATGGGGCCGCAGGCCGGCGGCCCCGGCGAACGGCCGCCAGGCGCCGGGATCGTTGCTGCCCAGGGGCATGGCGACGATGAGCGCCCCGTTGGCGTCGGCGTCGGCGACCATGTCGGCCATGCGCCCCATGGCGGGACGCGGATAGCGGTAGGGCAGGAGGCGCACATCGGGCGCCTCGCGGACCAGGATGCCGGCCACCCGGGTGCCGTGACGGATGGGAAAGAACGGAGAGCGGCGCGTGTCGGCGTCGAAGGGGCGGTCATCCATGTCCCAGTAGTCGTATCCCAGCGCCCGGCCGGCGGGGTCGCGCGCCAGCCGCGCGGCGAGGGCGGGGATCGTGTAGTTGATGCCGCTGTCGACATGGGCCACGGTCACGCCGCCGGGATCGGCGCCGGCCGGAACGGGGGCGTTCAGGGGTTCTCTCTGCCCGGTGTCCTCCAGGTCCGGGCCGAGAATGACCAACTCGGTTGCCCGGCCCTCCCGGTCGTAGAGGATGCGCCGGCCGCCGGCGATCCGGCAGTCGCCGCCCGCCGCCGCCGTCATGACGGGGCGCGTTCCGCCGCCGCCCATGGCCTGGTAGACGTCGGCGCCGGCCCGGCGCAGCCGGCCGCCGGGAAAGAAAAGGCGCATGCGAAGCTCGTCGCCCGAGGGCAGGCGGAACAGGCGCCTGAGGCGCCCCGGTCGGCCGCCGGGGGCGAAAACGCTCTCCTCCACCCGGGTCGTCTGGCCGAGGCGCCAGCCGGGGTCGCGGGGCCGCCTGTCGGCCGCGTCGCAGGCCGCGG
>JBHHXI010000001.1:0-80507 GCA_046756945.1 Rhodospirillales bacterium | reverse complement strand
CCGCCTACTTCGACGACTCCCAGCGCCAGGCGACCAAGGACGCCGGCAAGATCGCCGGGCTCGACGTTCTGCGCATCATCAACGAGCCGACGGCGGCGGCGCTTGCCTACGGCCTGGAGAAGAAGGGGGGGGGCACCGTTGCCGTCTACGACCTGGGCGGGGGAACCTTCGACATCTCCATCCTCGAGATCGGCGACGGTGTCTTCGAGGTCAAGGCCACCAACGGTGACACCTTCCTCGGCGGCGAGGATTTCGACCACCGGATCGTCGACTACCTGGCCGACGAGTTCAAGAAGGAAAACGGCATCGACCTGCGCACCGACAAGCTGGCCCTCCAACGCCTGCGCGAAGAGGCGGAAAAGGCCAAGATCGAGCTCTCCAGCGCCATGCAGACGGAGATCAACCTGCCCTTCATCACCGCCGACCAGGCCGGGCCCAAGCACCTCAACATCAAGCTCACCCGGGCCAAGTTCGAGGCCCTGGTCGAGGACCTGGTGCAGAAGACCGTCGGGCCGTGCAAGAAGGCGCTCAAGGACGCCGGGCTGTCGGCGGGGGAGATCGACGAGATCATCCTGGTCGGCGGCATGACCCGCATGCCCAAGATCGTGGAAACGGTCAGGGACTTCTTCGGCCGCGAGCCCCACAAGGGCGTCAACCCCGACGAGGTCGTCGCCGTCGGCGCCGCCATCCAGGGCGGCGTGCTCACCGGCGAGGTGAAGGACGTGCTGCTTCTCGACGTCACCCCGCTGTCGCTGGGCATCGAGACCCTGGGCGGCGTGTTCACCCGGCTGATCGACCGCAACACCACCATTCCGACCCGCAAGAACCAGGTCTTCTCCACCGCCGAGGACGGCCAGACGGCGGTCACCATCCGCGTCTTCCAGGGCGAGCGCGAAATGGCCGCCGACAACAAGGTGTTGGGACAGTTCGACCTGGTCGGCATTCCGCCGGCGGTGCGTGGCGTGCCCCAGATCGACGTCACCTTCGACATCGACGCCAACGGCATCGTCAACGTGTCGGCCAAGGACAAGGCCACCGGCAAGGAACAGCAGATCCGCATCCAGGCCTCGGGCGGGCTTTCCGAAGGCGACATCGAACGCATGGTGAGCGAAGCCGAACAACACGCCGAGGAAGACCAGAAGCGCCGCGAACTGGTGGAGTCCCGAAATCACGCCGACGGCCTCATCCATACCACCGAGAAGAACCTCAAGGAATTCGGCGACAAGGTTTCCGAGGACGAAAAGCAGGCCATCGAAAACGCCGTCAAGGATCTGCGCGCGGCCGTCGAAGGCGAAGACACCGAGGCCATCAAGGGCAAGACCGAGGCCCTGGCCCAGGCCGCCATGAAACTGGGCGAGGCCATGTACAAGGCCAGCCAGGAAGCGGAAGCGCAGGACGCCGAGCCCACCGACGCCGGGTCGCCGCCGCCGGAAGACTCCGCGGAGTCCACGGTGGTCGACGCCGACTTCGAGGAGGTGGACCCGGACAAGGACAAGCCGAAAAAGGACACCAAGGACCAATAGGCGCGCACCGCCCGAGGGACGGAAAAGGCATGTACACCTCTCCGGCGGACCGTGAGCTTGCGCCCGGGCCGCGCATTTCCGTGAGGCGCACCTGATGGCCAAAGAGGATTATTACGCCCAGCTCGGGGTGGACAGGAACGCCGGCACCGACGAGATCAAGCGGGCCTACCGCAAGCTGGCCATGGAGCACCACCCCGACCGCAATCCCGGCAGCAAGGCCGCGGAAAAGAAGTTCAAGGAAATCGCCGAGGCCTACCATGTGCTCAAGGACGACCAGAAGCGCGCGGCCTACGACCGCTTCGGCCACGCCGCCTTCGAGGCGGGCGGCGGCGGGCCGGCCGGATTCGAACGCGGCTTCGCCACCGGTTTCGCCGACATCTTCGACGAGATGTTCGGCGACTTCGTCCACGGGGCGGAGCGCCGCGGCGCCGCCGGCACGGGACGCGGCGGCGACCTGCGCTATAACATGGAGGTCTCCATCGAGGACGCCTTCGGCGGCAAAAAGACAACCATCCGGGTCCCCACGTCGGTTACCTGCGGGGCCTGCAACGGCACCGGCGGCGCCGGCGGCGCGGCGCCCGTAACCTGCGCCACCTGCCACGGCCACGGCAGAATCCGTTCCCAGTCGGGCTTCTTCACCGTCGAGCGCACCTGTCCGTCATGCCAGGGCGGCGGCAAGGTGATCAAGGAAGCGTGCAGGACCTGCGGCGGCGGCGGGCGGGTGCAGAAGGAAAAGAACCTGTCGGTCACCATCCCCGCCGGCGTCGAGGACGGCACCCGCATCCGCCTCGCCGGCGAGGGCGAGGCCGGGCTGCGCGGGGCGCCGCCGGGCGATCTGTACATCTTCCTGACCATCGCCCCGCACCGCATCTTCCAGCGCGACGGGGCCAACATCTATTGCCGGGTGCCCATTCCCATGACCACGGCGGTGCTCGGCGGCACCATCGAGGTGCCGACCGTGGACGGCGCCCGCACCCGCGTCACCATCCCGTCCGGAACCCAGACCGGGCACCAGTTCCGCCTCAAGGGCAAGGGCATGACCGTGCTCCGCTCCAGCGCCCGCGGCGACATGTTCGTCCAGGCGGTGGTGGAGACGCCGGTGAACCTGACGGCCAAACAGCGCGAACTGCTGCGCACGTTCGAATCGGAGACCAACAGCGCCCGGCACAGCCCGGAAGCCCACGGGTTCTTCTCCAAGGTCAAGGAGTTGTGGGAGGACCTGAAGGAGTAGCGGGCAAGCGGCGGCGTCCGCGGCACCCGGGCGCCGGCCGCGAAAGGGGGGGAAGGCCATGAAGATCGGAATCGTCGGCTGCGCCGGCCGCATGGGCCGCATGGTGGTGAGCGAGGTCCTGGCAGGCGCCGGCTGTACGCTGGCCGGCGGCACCGAGCAGCCGGGAAGCGCCGCCCTGGGAAGCGATGTCGCCGCTCTCGCCGGCGGGGAACCGGCGGGAATCGAGGTCGGCGACGACGCGAAAGCCCTTTTCACCCGATCGGACACCGTGATCGACTTCACGTCCCCCGACGCCACCGCCGTCCACGCGGCGCTGGCCGCCGAGCACGGCGTGGCGCTCATCGTCGGGACCACCGGGCTCGAGGCCGCCCACCATGACGCCCTCGCCCAGGCCGCCCGGCGGTGCGCCGTGGTCCAGGCCGCCAACATGAGCCCCGGGGTCAATCTTTTGCTGGGCCTGACCGAGCGCTGCGCCGCCATTCTCGGAGACGACTACGACATCGAGATCGTCGAGATGCACCACCGCCACAAGGTGGACGCGCCCTCGGGAACGGCACTGGCCCTGGGCGCCGCCGCGGCGGCCGGGCGCGGTGTCCGGCTGGAAAGCGTGTCCCAGCGGGTCCGCGACGGCCACACCGGGCCACGGCGGTCCGGCGACATCGGCTTCGCCACCCTCAGGGGCGGCGACGTGGCCGGCGAGCACGCGGTGATCTTCGCCGGCGAGGGCGAGCGCGTCGAGCTCGTACACAAGGCGTCCTCGCGCGCCGTTTTCGCCCGCGGCGCCGTGCGCGCGGCGTTGTGGACCGAAGGCAGGCCGCCGGGCCTCTATTCCATGGGCGACGTCCTCGGTTTCGGTTGACCGGCCGCGCCCCGGCCAGACATCACGCACCCATGAAGAAAGCCGACGTCGATACCTTTTACCGCCGGCTTTCCGCCGTCAATCCGTCGCCCAAGGGCGAGCTCGATTACGGCGATCCCTTTACCCTGCTGGTGGCCGTCGTGTTGTCGGCCCAGGCTACCGACGTCGGCGTCAACAAGGCGACGGCGCCGCTGTTCAAGGCGGCGGATACGCCTGAGAAGATGCTCGCCCTGGGAGAGGCGCGGCTCAAGCGCTTTGTCAGGACCATCGGCCTCTACAACACCAAGGCCAGGAACATCATCGGCCTCAGCCGCATCCTGGTCGACCGCCACGGCGGGAGCGTGCCGCGGGACCGCGCCGCCCTGGAGGCGCTTCCCGGCGTCGGGCGCAAGACGGCCAACGTGGTGCTGAACGTGGCCTTCGGCGAGCCCACCATCGCCGTCGATACCCACATCTTCCGGGTCGCCAACCGCACCGGCCTGGCGCCGGGAAAAACGCCGCTCGAGGTGGAGCACGGCCTGGAGAAGCGGACACCGGCCCGGTGGAAGCACCACGCCCACCACTGGCTGATCCTGCACGGCCGCTACGTGTGCAAGGCGCGCAAGCCGCTGTGCGCCGATTGCGTGGTCCGCGATCTCTGCCGTTATGAGGCGAAGACGGTCGAGTGAGGGCGGCCTGGTTCCCGCCTTCGCCGGCTCAGGCGCCGTCGTCCCGCGCCTTGAGCAGGCTGAGGAAGCAATCCTCCTGGGAAACCTTGATCACGCCGTATCCACGGACCTCCACGTGGGTCACCCGGTAGGCGCCGCCGCCGGCCGGCCGGTAGAGGAAGATATCGAGGATGCAGGTGCTGTCCCGGTACTGCCAGATCTGGGCCGGGTCGTCGCGCCGCTTGAAGGACGGCACGCCCAAGAGGGCCATCACCTGGTGGTGTTCGAGGCCGAGCAGGGTGCGCGGCGCCGGCACGCGATCGGGGCCGGGAACGATGTCACGCCCGCGCACATCCGGGCTCATGGCCAGGTCCGGCGGGCTCCCCGGCGCCGGGGCCGCGGTTTCCGGCGCCGGCGTCTCCGCCTCCGGCGTTTGTTCCGCGGGCGCGGCGGGGAGCTCTGCGTCCGCCGCCTCCGTGGCGGAATAATCGGTAACGTTCGGTGGCTGGACGGGCTCGCAGGCGGCGGCGCCGAGGGCGATTACCGCCGCCGCGGCCGCGGCCACCGGCCGCCGCGGGAAACGTCGAGACGGGAGAAACGGCTTCCGGCTCACGCCTTCTCCGGTGATGCGGCGGACGTTTCCGGAAGCTCGTCCGGCGTTTCCGGCGCGTCCCGCGCTTCCGCCTGCTCCTCCTCGCTCAGGGCGTGCATGTCGCCCGAGATCTCGCCGCCGGATTCGATGACGATGTTGCCGTAGCGTATGGACCCGCTTACCCGCCCGCCGGTGCGCACGGTCAGCTTGTCGTAGGCGATCAACGTGCCTTCGTAGCGGCCGCTGATGTCGGCCTCTTCCACCTGGGCGTCGCCCTTGAAGAATCCGTTGGGGGCGACCTCGATCACGCGGGCATTGGTGAGCGACGCTTCGACCCGGCCCTCGACCACCAGCCTGTCGCACGACGTAATCTCGCCGCTCAGGTGGATGTCCTGTCCGACAATCAGCTTCTTGTTCTCGGCGTCTACGGGCCGGCCCCGCTCGATGCGCCGGGGCGAGCCCGGAATCTCGACGACGCGGCGCGGAATCTCGGCGCGAAACGCGCCCTGCCCCGGCGGTTTCCCCGGCGTGTGCGATCCCTTCTTGGAAAACGGCTTCAAGGGCGGCGCGTCGAATTTCCGGGCGCCCTCTTCCCCCTGGGCTTTGGCGTCGCTGTTGTCGCTGTTTTTTTTCCCAAACATGGTGTTTTTCCCCTTCACCCCGGGCCCGCCCGGCTACGCCGCCTGCCCGCGGGTCCGCCAAAGCTCGAACAGGTGCACCATGACGGCGGTAGCGGTAACGGGGGCCAGCAAATTCACCACCGGCACGGTCAGAAGCAGGGCGATACCCAGGCCGGCGAGGAAAAGCTGTCCCCGGTGCGCCTTCCGCAGCGCCCGGGTCTCGGCGTTCCCGGCCCGGCGCAGGGCAACCAGCTCGAAGTATTCCCTGCCCAGAAGATAGCCATTTACGGCGTAGAAAACAAAAGGGAAAACCGGCGGCACAAAAAGAAACAGCAGGGCCGCCGTGTTGAGGACTATCAGCGCGCCGAAAAACTTCGCCGCCGTGAGCACGGTGGCGGCCATGCCGGCGCCCGGCGCTTCCGGCAGATCGGGGTAATGGCGGGCCTCCACGGCGCGCACGACGGCGTCCAGGAGGACGGCGATCACCGCGCTGACCACGCCCGGGAAAAGGAGCCAGGTGAGGACCAGCGTCGTCAGCCCGCCCAGCACGTCGACCAGCGCTTCCAGCCAACCGAGCTCGAACAGGGCGGTGTTGGCCAACAGGTACCCGATGGCCGTCCACAGGCCGACGAAGACGCCGAGCGAAATGCCCAGGCCGGTCCAGACGACGCGCCTGACGGCGGGATCACCAAGCTGGCCTATGGCCTTGAAGAAGGCGCCCAACACGTCGACGCTCCGGATATCCGCTAAATTCCGACCGTGGGGACGGTTTGTTTACCCGCCCCCGTCGGCCCGGGCAAGGGGATAGGGGCCGTCGGGCGCGCTTGCGCCGGGGCGCAACCCGTCCCTTGTGACGCCTTGCGCCGCCGTTATACTGCGCGGCGCCGGTGGGGCGGATGAGGAAAGGAGCGGCCATGGCGGAGACCCGGTTCGACGTGGTCGGCATCGGCAACGCCATCGTCGACGTTCTCGCCCATGCCGATGACGGGTTCCTGGCCGAGCACGCCCTGGCCAAGGGCGCCATGACCCTCGTCGACGCCGATGCCGCCGAACGGCTCTACGCGCACATGGCGCCGGGGGTCGAGTGTTCCGGCGGCTCGGCGGCCAACACCATCGCCGGGCTGGCGTCCCTCGGCGGCGCCGGCGCCTTCGTCGGCAAGGTCTGCGACGACCAGTTGGGGGACGTATTCCGCCACGACATCCGCGCCCTCGGCGTCACCTTCGAAACGCCGCCGCTGCGGGACGGCGCGCCCACCGCCCGGTCGCTGATCCTGGTCACGCCGGATGCCCAGCGCACCATGCAGACCTGCCTCGGCGCGTCGGCGGAGCTGGCGCCCGCAGACATCGACCCCGACATCATCGCCGCCGCCAGGTTTACCTATCTGGAGGGATACCTGTGGGACCCGCCGAAGGCCAAGGAAGCTTTCATCAAGGCGGCGACGGTGGCCCACGACACCGGCCGCATGGTTTCGCTCAGCCTTTCCGATCCGTTCTGCGTCGAGCGCCACCGGGCCGAATTCCTGGACCTCCTGGAGGACCACGTGGACGTGCTGTTCGCCAACGAAGCGGAAATCACGGCGCTCTACCGCGAAGACACCTTCGACGCGGCCTTGCAACGGGTGCGCGGCCATTGCCGGATCGCGGCGCTGACGCGCAGCGAAAAGGGCTCGGTCGTGATATCGGGCGACGACACCCATGTCATCGACGCCGAGCCGGTGGAAGGCGTGGTGGACACCACCGGGGCCGGCGACGCCTATGCGGCGGGGTTCCTGTACGGCCTCACCCACGGCTTCGGGCTCGCCGCCTGCGCGCGCATCGGCGGCATCGCCGCCGCCGAGGTCATCGGCCACGTCGGCGCCCGTCCCGATACCTCGCTTGAACGCCTGGTCCAACGGAAGCTCGGCTGACGGCGTCGGGGACCACGGGGGGGGCACCGTTCCTGGCTATCCCTCACCCCGGGGTCCACGTGCCGTGCCCGCCCGTCCCCCTCCGTCGGCTCGTCCCGTGGGCCGGTTTTCCCGGGCGTGTAGTGGCCGCAGGTCCCGGGGTGCAGATCAAGATAGCAACGGCCGCCGTGTGCGCGGTCGATCCAGTAGACGCAGGTCTTGCAGAGGTCACTGTCCTTTTGGTCGTGTTCACCCATTGCTTCCTCCCTGTGTGGCAGCGGAAAGCCATGGAACACCTCTATATCAGGGACTCCCGACGACCATATGCCGGGACAGGCGAAATTCCTACAAAAATTGTGGGTAAACCTGTATTCCCCGGGGGCCGTCGAACCCGGACGCGCCTGACTACCGCTGAAACCCATAGACGGCGAACGGCGTCATGCACCTTTCCCCGCCCCGTCCGCCCGCGGACGGCACGACGGCAACCCACCGGCACCCCGTGGTCGCATGCGCGGGTCGGGCACGTTGGGGGAGAGCGCCCCAGGCGCCTCTCCGTTCTTATTGCTTATCAAAGGCTTATGGGGCATACAGGGGGCCAGTGTCACTGGCCCACGGGGACGCCTCATGAAGACCTGGCGGGAGGCGGCGAACGTCTATCTGGACCGCCGCATGCTGGTCATCCTGTTCCTCGGGTTCTCCAGCGGCCTGCCCCTGCTTTTGGTGTTTTCCACCCTTTCGGTGTGGCTGAAGATCGAAGGCGTCTCGCTCACCGCCATCGGCCTCTTCTCCCTGGTCAGGACGCCGTATACGTTCAAGTTCCTGTGGGCGCCGGTGATCGACCGCATCACGCTCCCCGTCCTCGGCCGGCTCTTGGGCCGGCGGCGCGGCTGGGCCATCGCCACCCAGGCGGCGCTGATGGCGTCGATCGTCGCCATGGCGACGACCAGCCCGGCGGAGAACCCCGCCGCGACCGCTCTTTTCGCCCTTCTCGTCGCCTTCTTCTCCGCCAGCCAGGACATCGTCATCGATGCCTACCGGGTGGAAATCCTCGAAGACGACGAACAGGGCGCGGGCGCCGGCACGATCGTCCTGGGCTACCGGATGGGCATGCTCACGGCGGGCGCCGGCGCCCTGTGGCTGGCCTCGGTCTTCACCTGGAACCAGGTCTACACGATCATGGGTATCGCCGTGGTGGTGGGCATGATCACCGTTCTGGCGGCGCCCGAACCCCGGACCGGCGGATCGGTGCGCACCGCCGAGGCCGAGGAGGAACGCATCCGCGGGCACCTGGCCTCGGGCATGTCGCCGAAGCTGGCGCGTCTGCTGGCCTGGTTCTACGAGGCCGTGATCGCGCCCTTCCGCGACCTCATGACCCGCTCGGGCTGGGGCGCCATCGTGCTCTTCATCATGCTGTACAAGCTGGGCGAGGCCTATCTCGGGGTCATGGCCAATCCGTTTTACGTGGAGATGGGGTTCACCACGGTCGAGATCGCCAACGTCAGCAAGGTGTTCGGCCTCGGCGCCACCATCGCCGGCGGCCTCATCGGCGGCCTCATGGTCAGCCGGCTGGGGATCATGCGAACCCTGCTCATTTGCGGCGTGCTGCAGATCGCCGGCACCCTGGTGTTCGTGCTCCAGGCCCTGGCCGGGCACAGCGTGCCCATGCTGATCGTCACCATCGCCGCGGAAAACGTCACCTCGGGCATGGCCACGTCGGCCTTCGTCGCCTATCTGTCCAGCCTGTGCAACCAGGCCTACACGGCGACCCAGTACGCGCTGTTGAGCTCCTTCATGGCCTTCGCCCGGGACGTGCTGTCGGCGTCGGCCGGGTGGACGGCCGATCACCTGGACTGGATCGGATTTTTCCTGTTCAGCGCCGCGGCCGCCGTGCCCGGTCTTCTCGTGCTGCTGTGGCTGATGCGGCGCGTCGCCCCGGAGCCCGAACCGGCGGCACCCGGCGGCTAGGACTACCGCGCCTCCCCGCCTATGATGCGGGGGGCACCGGGAGGAACCGACCATGGGCGAACGGATAGCCATCGTCGAGGGCGACATCACCAAACTGGAGGTGGACGCCATCGTCAACGCCGCCAACGAAAGCCTGCTCGGCGGCGGCGGGGTGGACGGCGCCATACACCGCGCCGCCGGGCGCGGGTTGCTGGACGAATGCCGGACGCTGGGCGGCTGCCCGACCGGCGAGGCCAGGATCACCAAGGGATACCGGCTGCCGGCCAGGCACGTGATCCACACCGTCGGGCCCGTGTGGCACGGCGGCGGCCGGGGCGAGGACGACCTGTTGGCCGGGTGCTACCGCAACTCCCTGGAACTGGCCGCGGCCCATGGACTGAAAACCATCGCCTTTCCCGCCATCAGCACCGGCGTCTACCGCTTTCCGCCGGAGCGGGCGGCGCGCATCGCGGTCAACACCGCGGCCGGTTTCCTGGCCGGCGACGACGTCCTGGACAAGGTGATCTTCTGCTGCTTCGGCCGGGCCTCGGTGGAAGCCCACGAGGCGGCGCTGGAAGAAACCGGCTGACGTCAGGCCTGGCGGAGGGCGTCGAGGAGGAAGAACAGCAGACCGGCCAGCAGCGCCGCCATGGGCACGGTCACCAGCCAGGCGGTGACGATGGTGGTCAGGTGCGCGCGGCGGACCAGTTTTCGCTTCTGCGGTTTCTCGTAGCCCGGTGTCGCGGCGGCCCCCAACGATTGGGGCATGGAGTTGCCCCGGCGGTAGTTGGCCAGGAATTCGCGGAAAAAACCGACGCCGAACACGCCGCCGACGGCGATGTGGGTGGAGCTCACCGGCAGGCCCATGGCCGAGGCGATGAGCACCGTGATCGCCGCCGATAGCGCCACGCAGTAGGCGCGCACGGGGTTGAGGTTGGTGATCTTTTCCCCGACGATGCGAATCAGCCGGGGTCCGAACAGCATCAGTCCGGTGGCGATGCCCAGCGCGCCCACCACCATCACCCACATGGGAATACCCACCCGGCCGGCGATGCCGCCGGTGGACGCCGTGCCGACGATGGCGGCGAGCGGCCCGATGGCGTTGGCCACGTCGTTGGCGCCGTGGGCAAAGGACAGCAGCGCCGCCGAGAAGATCAGGGGGATGATGAACAGGCTGTTGACCTCGGGGCTGCGGTTTTCCAGGGTCAGGCAGCGCCGCGCCACCGCCGCCTTGACGACAACGTAGGCGGCGGCGAAAACCACCGCGCCGCCGCCGGCGACCAGGGAGGCGGGCGCCGCCCAGATTTTTTTCAGCCCCTTCGTCGCCAGGTACATGGAGAACGCCGAGGCCATGATCGCCACCAGGACCGGCACCCAGCGTCTGGCGGCGGCGAGCTTGTCGTCCTTGTCGAGGATGGTGACCTTGATGAAGGCCAGGAATAGCGCCGCCACGATGCCGCCGAGCAAGGGCGAGATCACCCAACTGGCGGCGATCTTGCCCATGGTGCCCCAATTCACGGCGGCCGCCCCGGTGGCGGCGATCCCGGCGCCCAGCACGCCGCCGACGATGGAATGGGTGGTCGAAACCGGGGCCCCGAAATAGGTGGCCAGGTTGAGCCACAACGCGGCCGCCAGAAGCGCCCCCGTCATCGCCATGATGAACGTGGTGGTGTCGGGCATGAGGGTGGGATCGATGATTCCCTTGGAGATGGTGTTGACCACGTCGCCGCCGGCGAGGATCGCTCCCGCCGTCTCGCACACGGCGGCGATGACGAGCGCGCCGGCCATGGTCAGGGCCCGCGAGCCGACCGCCGGACCGACGTTGTTGGCCACGTCGTTGGCGCCGATGTTGATCGCCATGTAGCCGCCGATGACGCCGGCGGCGATGACGAAGGCGCTGTGCTCGAGCCCTCCCGCCTGCAGCGAAACGAACGCCCCGACCGCGATCAGGAACAGCAACGCCACGCCCAGGTGTATGGCACTGCTCCCGTTTCCCCGGGGCGACGTTTCCAGGCGGAAAATCTTCTTCAGGTCGATGGGGACTGGGCCTTTTTTCGCCAGTGCGTGTTCACTCATCGGGCACGATTTGTTGCCGGGGTAAGCAATTTTCGCAGGGCGCAGGTCACTGGGGCCTATGAATCAGATTTCCGGGGAAAGCACAATTGTTTTTCTGAGAAAGTTGCCTTTTCGGAACGCCGTTTCCCGGCGCCCACGCCGGCGCCGCTCCTGATACCGGGGCAGGGCCTGAATGCGCGCCGTCACGGAGCCGTCAGGGACGCTTGAGGGCCGTATCGCCGCCCCGCCGGCGGCGCCGGATGGAACGACGGGAAAAGCGCGGCGGATTACCGGCGGGCGACCTCGTGGGCGGCCAGCGCCGCCATGTTGACCAGGTCCGAGACGGTGGCGCCCATGTGCACGATCTGCGCCGGTTTGGCGAGGCCGATGAGCAGCGGGCCGATGACCGTGACGCCGCCCAGGGTCTGCATCAGGTGCGCCGAGATGCTGGCCGCGTTCAGGCTCGGCATGATCAGCACGTTGGCCGGGCCGGTCAGGCGGCAGAACGGATACACCCTTTTCATGAGGTCGAAATCGAGCGCGATGTCGGCGTTCATTTCGCCGTCGAATTCGAAGTCCGCCTGCTTTTGCTCCAGCACCTCGACGGCGTCCCGCACCACCTGGGTCTTCTCCGGCAGGGGGCTGCCGAAGTTGGCGAACGACACCAGGGCCACCCGCGGCTCGTGCCCCATGCGGCGCGCCGTGGCGGCGGCCTGGACGGCGATGTCGGCGATCTGATCGGGGCCCGGCACCAGGTGCACGGCGGTGTCGGCGAGAAACACCGTCCTCCCCCGGCTGACCAGCATGGTCATGCCGAAAATGTGGCCGTCGTCCCCGGGGTCGAGAACCCGCGTGATCTCGTCCAATACCGTGTGGTAGTTGCGGGTCAGTCCGGTGACCATGGCGTCGGCATGGCCGCAGGCGACCATGCACGCGGCAAAGACGTTGCGCTCCTGATTGACCATGCGCTGGCAGTCGCGGAACAGGGCGCCCGTGCGCTGCAGGCGCTCGTAGAGAAGCTCGGTGTAGGCCTTGGTGGCGGTGCTCAGCTTGGCGTTGCGGGTTTCCAGGTCGGAGCTCGCCGGCATCCCCAGGGCCTCCAGGGTCTTGCCGATGCGATCCTCGCGTCCGACCAGGATCGGCGTGCCGTAGCCGGCGGTGCGGAAGGCGACGGCGGCGCGGATGCTCTTTTCCTCTTCGCCCTCGGCGAAGACCACCCTTCTCGGGTTGCTGCGGACCTGCTCGAAGATGGCCTGCAGGCTGCCCGCCGTGGGATCGAGGCGGGCCGCCAGTTCGTTGCCGTAGGCCTCCATGTCGATGACCGGCTTGCGGGCCACGCCGGAATCCATGGCCGCCTGGGCCACCGCCGGGGGGATCGCCTTGATCAGGCGGGGGTCGAACGGCGCCGGGATGATGTATTCGGGTCCGTAGCGCAGGTTGCGGCCCCGATACGCCGCGTTCACCTCGTCGGGCACGTCTTCGCGGGCGAGGTCGGCGAGCGCCTGGGCGGCGGCGATCTTCATGGCGTCGTTGATGGTGCTGGCGCGCACGTCCAGGGCCCCGCGGAAGATGTAGGGGAACCCCAGCACGTTGTTGATCTGGTTGGGATAATCGGAGCGCCCGGTGGCGATGACGGCGTCCGCGCGGACCGCCTTGACCTCGGCCGGCGTAATCTCCGGCAGCGGATTGGCCATGGCGAAGATGATCGGCTTGTCGGCCATGGATTCCACCATCGCCGGGCTCACCGCGCCCCCGGTGGAAAGGCCCAGGAACACGTCCGCGTCCTCCATGGCCTGGGCCAGGGTGCGGGCCTTGGTGTCGACGGCGTGGGCCGACTTCCACTGGTTCATGCCCTTGGTGCGGCCCCGGTAGATGACTCCCTTGGTATCGCACAGGATCGCGTTGTTCGCCGGCAGGCCCATGGATTTCAACAGCTCGACGCAGGCGACGGCGGCGGCGCCGGCGCCGTTGACCACCAGGCGCGTCTTTTTCAGGGTGCGGCCGGTGAGGTCGAGGGCGTTGATCAGGCCGGCGATGGTGATGATGGCGGTGCCGTGCTGGTCGTCGTGGAAGACCGGAATGTCCATCAGCTCGCGGATGCGCTGCTCGATGACGAAGCATTCCGGGGCCTTGATGTCTTCCAGGTTGATGCCGCCGAAGGCCGAGCCGATGAACCGCACGCAGTTGACGAACTCGTCCACATCCTTGGTGTCCACCTCCAGGTCGATTCCGTCGATGTCGGCGAACCGCTTGAACAGGACCGCCTTGCCTTCCATCACCGGCTTGGCGCCGAGCGGGCCGAGGTCGCCCAGCCCGAGCACCGCCGTGCCGTTGGTGATGACCGCGACCAGGTTGCCCTTGGCCGTGTAGTCGTAGGCCAGCGACGGGTCCCTGGCGATCTCCAGGCAGGGGGCGGCGACGCCCGGCGTATAGGCCATGGCCAGGTCGCGCTGGGTGATCAACGGCTTGGTCGCCTGGATTTCGTATTTCCCCGGCCGGCCGCTGGAGTGCAACAGCAGCGCCTCGCGGTCGGTGACGTGGTCGGAAAGGTCGTCCATGGTGTTCTGTCCCCGCAAACGAGTGGTTCCGTTTGGATCGCGATTCTGCGCTGTCGCGTTGGTTCTTGCCGCCATTGTGCCCAAGGGCGGGCGCGATTCATAGCCCGTAGCGCAAGGGGTATGGTATGGTCCGCCGCGTGGCGACACAACCCGAGCGCCGTATCCGCCGTGCACAAGGGCAGCCCTGAGAAGAGTTCCGAAACCGTTCCCGCTCCGCCGGCGCGCACAGGCGACGCCGGCGCGACGCCGATGATGGTCCAGTATCTGGCCATCAAGCGCACCCATCCCGATTGCCTGCTGTTCTACCGCATGGGGGATTTCTACGAGCTGTTTTTCGACGACGCGGTGGCGGCGTCCCGCGCCCTCGACATCACGCTGACCAAACGGGGCAAGCACCTGGGCGCCGACATTCCCATGTGCGGGGTTCCCGTGCACAGCCACCAGGCGTATCTGGTCCGCCTCATCCGCCGGGGGTTCAAGGTGGCGGTGTGCGAACAGGTCGAAGACCCGGCGGCGGCGAAAAAGCGCGGCAACAAGGCGGTGGTGCGGCGCCAGGTCACCCGGGTGGTCACCCGGGGAACCCTCACCGAGGACGCGCTTCTCGATGCGCGCCGCCACAACCACCTTGTCGCCTGCGCCGAGGTCCAGGGCGCCCTGGGACTGGCCTGGATCGACGTCTCCACCGGATCCTTCCACACCCAGCCGGTGGCCGCGGCGGGCCTCGGCGCGGCCCTGGCGCGCCTGGAACCGGGCGAGCTCCTGGTCTCCGAAACCCTCATCCAGAAGCCGAGCCTGTTCGAGATTCTCGCCGAATGGAAGGACGGCCTCACCCCGCTGCCGGCCAGCCGCCTGGACAGCGAAAACGGGCGTAAACGCCTGGAGACCCTGTACGGAGTGAAGACGCTGGATGCCTTCGGCGGCTTTTCGCGGGCCGAGGTGGCGGCCGGCGGGGCGCTGGTCGATTACGTGGAACTGACCCAGAAGGGGCGCCTGCCGCGCATCGCCCCGCCCCGGCGCCTGGCCGGGGACGCGGTGATGGAGATCGACGCCGCGACGCGGCGCAACCTGGAGCTCACCGAATCGCTTGCCGGCGGACGCCGGGGAAGCCTGCTCGGCGTCATCGACAGGACCGTGACCGGCGCCGGCGCCCGGCTCCTGGCGGCCCGCCTGGGCGCGCCGCTGACCGATCCGGCCGCCATCGACGGCCGGCTGGACATGGTGCAGTTCTTCGTCGAGGGCGAGCCGGTGCGCGCGTCCGTGCGCCGGCTGCTGAAGCGCTGCCCGGACATGGAACGGGCGCTCTCGCGGCTGACGCTCGGGCGCGGCGGTCCCCGGGACCTGGCCGCCGTGCGCGACGGCCTGGCGCTCACCGCCGACATGCGCGAGGCCCTCGATACCGGCGGCCTGGCCGGCGCCCCGTCCGGCATCGGCGCCTGCATCACGGATCTGGGCCACCATGGGGAGATCGTCGACCGCCTGGCGCGCGCCCTCGGCGCCGAGTTGCCGGTGGCCGCCCGGGACGGCGGATTCATCGCCAGGGGCTATGTTGCCGAGCTCGACGAACTGCGCGCCCTGCGCGACGAAAGCCGGCGCCTGATCACCAATCTGCAAAACCGCTACGCCGGGGAAACCCGGATCGCCACCCTCAGGATTCGCCACAACAACGTGCTCGGCTACTTCATCGAGGTGCCGGCGAAACAGGCCGACAAGGTGCCGGCGGGCGTAGACGATCCGTTCATCCACCGCCAGACCATGGCCAACGCGGTGCGCTACACCACCGTGGAGCTGGGCGAGCTGGAGGGACGCATCGCACGCGCCGGCGATCAGGCCCTGGCCCTGGAACTCAAGCTGTTCGAGGACCTGGTGGGCGAGGTCTCCCGGCGCGCCGACACGGTGGCGGCGGCGGCGTCCGCCCTGGCCGCCCTGGACGTGGCGTCCGCCCTCGCCCAGTTGGCCGCCGACAGGCGCTACTGCCGGCCGGTGGTGGACAAAAGCCGCGACTTCGACATCAAGGCCGGCCGCCACCCGGTGGTGGAGGCGGCGCTGGAGGAAACCCAGGAAGGCGCCTTCGTCGCCAACGATTGCCGCCTCACGGACGACGGGCGGCTGTGGCTGCTGACGGGGCCCAACATGGCGGGCAAAAGCACCTTTTTGCGCCAGGCGGCGCTGATCGCCGTGCTCGCCCAGACGGGTGCCTACGTGCCCGCGTCGGCGGCCCGCGTCGGCGTCGTCGATCGATTGTTTTCCCGGGTCGGCGCCGCCGACGACCTGGCGCGCGGGCGCTCGACCTTCATGGTGGAGATGGTGGAAACCGCCGCCATCCTCAACCAGGCGGGGCCGGGCGCCCTGGTCATCCTGGACGAGATCGGGCGCGGCACCGCCACCTTCGACGGCCTGTCCATCGCCTGGGCGGTGGTCGAGCACCTGCACGACGTGAACCGGTGCCGGGCGCTCTTCGCCACCCATTTCCATGAACTGACGGCGTTGTCGGCGAAGCTGCCGGCGCTGGCGTGCCACACCATGCGGGTCAAGGAATGGCAGGGCGACGTGGTGTTCCTGCACGAAGTGGCGCCGGGCGCCGCCGACCGCTCCTACGGCATCCACGTCGGCCAGTTGGCCGGCCTGCCCGGCAACGTCGTGGCGCGGGCGGAGCAGGTTTTGGAAACCCTGGAAAAAAGCGAGCATTCCGCGGGCGTGACGCGCCTGGCGGACGACCTGCCCCTGTTTGCCGCGGCCGCCGACGGGCAGACGGACAGCGCCGGCACGGGCGGTCCTTCGCCCCTCGAAGAGGCGCTAACCGAAATCCGTCCCGACGAGCTCAGCCCGCGCGAGGCGCTGGAGATGCTCTACCGGCTGAAGCGCATCGGAGACCAATAGGGCGGGGGGCCCGGTCGACACCGGCCCGATGTCACGGACCGGAATACTCCACCACCTGCCCTTCGCCGATGAACCGGCGTAACAGCTTCAGGCCGGCCTCATGGCAGTCGGGTCCGCCGTGGCTGGCGCAGTGGCCGGCGAGCACGACGGGCTCTATGCCGGCCTCGAACAGATCGACGGCGCTCTTGAGGACGCAGTTGTCGGTGGCGATGCCGGCGAGGTGCACGGTGGCGATGCCGTCGCCTTCCAGCGCCTGAAGCAGGTCCCCGGTGACGCAGGTGTAGGTGGACTTGTCGATGACGGTTGCGCCGGCCCGGGGCGTGAACGCCAGCCGGGTGTCGTCCGAGCCCGGCGCGAACCGGCCCCAGCCCATGAGCCGGCGGTGCAGCGACCCTTCCGGGTTGAAGAACCGGGTGATCCACAGGCGCTCGAAGTCGCCCTGCAGGCGTTCCACCTTTGCCGGGATGTGCCGGGTCCACTCGTTTATGAACCCTTTCTGGACGTCGACGATCAGCAGAAAGCGGGGCGCCATCCCTTCCTCCCGCCCGGGCCCGGTTGGTGGCACGCGCCCCGAGAAAGAAGAGGTACGGGGCCAGCCCCTTCCCTATAATACGTGCAGGGGAAATTTTCGAAACAGCCATGGTCCACATCAGCAAACGGCGCGCCATCATCGACCGCGGAACCCTGGTCGCCGCCCTCGACGATCTGGTCGGGTGGTCCGGCTACTCGGCGAAGACCCAGGCCCGGGTCCTGGAGATCTTCAAGGACGCCCTGGGCAAGGGCCGGGCCGAGATTCGCCGCCGCTTCGAAGACGAGGGCGCGCCGGGCGCGGACGTCCTGCACGCCAACGCCTACCTCATCGACCAGCTGGTGCGCACGATCCACGATTTCGCCCTCAAGTACGTCTATCCGGCGGCCAACCCGATGCCCGGCGACCAGCTCTCGGTGGTCGCCACGGGCGGCTACGGCCGCGGCGAGCTGGCGCCCCATTCCGACATCGACCTGATGTTCGTGCTGCCCTACAAGCGCACCCCCCACACCGAGCAGATGGTCGAGTACATGCTCTATATGCTCTGGGACCTGGGGCTGACGGTGGGCCACGCCACCCGTACCGTGGAAGACGCCATCCGCCTGGCGCGCGGCGACCTGACCATCCGCACCAGCCTGCTCGAGGCGCGGTGGGTATGGGGGGACAAGGAGCAGTTCAACGCGTTCAAGGCCCGTTTCGCCAAGGACATCGTCAAGGGCAGCGGCGCCGACTTCGTCGACGCCAAGCTGGCCGAGCGCGACGCCCGGCACGAGCGCATGGGCGACACCCGCTATGTGCTGGAGCCCAACATCAAGGAGGGCAAGGGGGGCCTGCGCGACCTGCAGACCCTGTTCTGGATCGCCAAGTACCTCTACCGCGTCGACGACATGAAGGAACTGGTGAAGCTTGGCGTGTTCACCGCCCGCGACGCCCGGCGTTTCGCCAAGGCCGAGAAATTCCTGTGGACGGTGCGCTGCCACCTCCATTACCTGGCCGGGCGCGCCGAAGAGCGCCTCACCTTCAACGTCCAGGGCGCCATCGGCGAGCGCCTGGGCTACACCGACCATGCCGGCACCCGCGGGGTCGAGCGGGTCATGAAGCACTACTTCCTGATCGCCAAGGACGTCGGCGACCTGACCCGCGTCCTGTGCGCGGTCCTGGAGGAGCGTCACAAGAAGCGCCGGCAACGGTTCCGCTTCCCCTCGCTGTCGTTTCGCCGGCGCGGCGTCGACGGGTTCCGCGTCGACGGCAACCGCCTGACGGTCGAGGCCGACGACGCCTTCGTCAAGGACCCGGTCAAGCTGCTTCGCCTGTTCCACGAGGCCCAGCGTCACGGGCTCGATATCCATCCCGACGCCCTGCGCCTGGTCACCCAGAACCTGAAACTGATCGACAGGGGGCTCAGGGCCGATGCCGAAGCCAACCGCCTGTTCATGGAGATCCTGACCTCGCGCGAAGACCCCGAAACGGCCCTCAAGCGCCTGAACGAGGCCGGCGTCTTCGGGCGTTTCATCCCCGATTTCGGGCGCGTCGTCGCCCAGATGCAGTACGACATGTACCATGTCTATACGGTGGACGAGCACACCATCCGCGCCATCGGCGTCCTCCACCGCATCGAAAAGGGCGAGCTGAAAGACGACCACCCGGTATCCACGGCGGTGATCGCCGAGGTGCAGTCGCGCCAGGTGCTTTATCTGGCGCTGCTGCTCCACGACATCGCCAAGGGCCGGGGCGGCGACCATTCCGAGATCGGCGCCGGCATCGCCGAAAAGCTTGGCCCGCGCCTTGGCCTCAATGAGTGGGAAACGGAAACGGTCTCGTGGCTGGTGCGCCACCATCTGCTGATGAGCGCGACGGCGTTCAAGCGCGATATCGACAACCTGAAAACGGTCAGCGACTTCGTCGCCGCGGTGCAGTCCCCGGAACGCCTGCGCCTGCTGTTGATCCTGACCGTGGCCGACATCCGCGCCGTCGGGCCCGGCGTGTGGAACGGCTGGAAGGCGACGCTGCTCAGGGAACTCTACTGGCGCGCCCACGAAGAGATGGCCGGCGACGTCCCCGCCGAGCGCCGCGCCGCCCGCGTCGAAAACGCCAAGGCGGCCCTGCGCGACCGGCTTGCCGGCTGGGACCCTGCGGAAATGGAGGAACACATCGGGCGCGGCTACGCGGATTACTGGTTGAGCTTCGACACCGATACCCATGTCCGCCACGCCGACCTGGTGCGCAAGGCGGAACGCGGCGGCCTGGAGCTGCATATCGAAACCCACGTCGATGCGTCCCGCGCGGTCACGGAAATCATCATCTACACCCCCGATCACCCGGGTCTCTTTGCCCGCATCGCCGGGGCCATGGCCCTTGGCGCCGCCTCCATCGTCGATGCCAAGATCCTGACCCTGGCCAACGGCATGGCGCTCGACACCTTCACCATCCAGGACTCCCGCGGCGGCCCCTTCGACAATCCGGAACGCCTGAAAAGGCTGTGGAAGCGCATCGAGGACGCGTTGTCGGGACGGCTGCACCCGGCCCGGGAACTGGAGACCGTGCGGCGCCGCGGCCTGCCCAGCCGCACCGGCGTCTTCAAGGTGCCGCCGCGCGTGCTGGTGGACAACGCGGCCAGCGCGCGGCACACGGTGATCGAGGTCAACGGCCGCGACCGGCCGGGGTTCCTCCACGATGTCACCGCGGCGCTGACCGGGCTCGGCCTGCAGATCGCCAGCGCCCACATCTCCACCTACGGCGAGCGCGTGGTCGACGTGTTCTACGTCAAGGACGTGTTCGGGCTGAAAGTGGAGCGCAAGGACAAGCTGAGCGTCATCGAAAACCGCCTCCTGGCGGCCATTGTCCCCGCGGGCGACAAGGACACCGCCCCCGCCGAGGGTGTGGCGGCGGCGGAATAGGCGCCGCCCCGCCGCCCGCTTCGGGCACCCGCCCGTCGCGCCCCCCCGGCGCCGCCTTTTCGCCGCCGTGAAAAACCGTTAGACAACCCCATGGTCCTTCTGCGCTCCATCGCCACCGTCGGCGGCCTGACCATGGTCAGCCGTGTCCTCGGGTTCGCCCGCGACATCCTGATCGCCTTCATGCTCGGCGCCGGGCCGGTGGCCGACGTGTTTTTCGTCGCCTTCAAGTTTCCCAACCTGTTCCGCCGCCTGTTCGCCGAGGGCGCCTTCGCCGCCGCCTTCGTGCCCCTGTTCGCCGGACTGGTGGAGACCGACGGAAAGGACGCGGCGCGCGCCTTCGCCGAGCAGGCGCTGAGCGTGCTGCTGTGGACGCTGCTGGTCTTCGTCGCCGCCGTGCAGTTGGCCATGCCGGTGCTCATGTACGGATTCGCGCCCGGGTTCGTCAGCGATCCGGCCAAGTTCGACCTGGCGGTGCAGCTCACGCGCATCACGTTTCCCTACCTTCTGTTCGTCTCGCTGGTGTCCCTGATGGCCGGGGTGTTGAATTCGCTGGGCCGTTTCTGGGCGGCGGCGGCGACGCCGATCCTGCTTAACGTCTGCCTGATCGGCGCCGTTCTCTGGCTCAGTCCGATGACGGAGACGCCGGGCCATGCGCTGGCCTGGGGCGTCGCCGTCGCCGGCATGGCGCAGTTCGTCTGGATGCTGGCGCACTGCGTGCGCGCCGGAATGCCCCTGCGCCTGCCGCGCCCGCGCCTGACGCCCAGGGTCCGGCTGCTGGCGCGGCGCATCCTGCCGGTGGCGGTGGGGGCGGGGATTTACCAGATCAACCTGCTCATCGACACGGTCATCGCCTCGCTGCTGCCGTCGGGGTCGATCTCGTACCTGTTCTACGCCGACCGGGTGAACCAGTTGCCCCTGGGCATCGTCGGCGTCGCCGTGGGCACGGCGCTGCTGCCCATGCTGAGCCGCCAGTTGCGCGGCGGCCAGGCGGGCGCCGCCATGCACAGCCAGAACCGGGCGCTCGAGTTCGCCTTCCTGCTGACCCTGCCGGCGGCGGCCGCGCTGATCGTCATGGCCGGTCCGGTCATCGCCGTGCTGTTCGAGCGCGGCGCCTTCGGCCCGGCCGAGGTGCGGGCGACGGCGGCGGCGCTGGCCGTCTACGCCGCCGGCCTGCCCGCCTATGTGCTGGTCAAGGCGCTGGCGCCCGCCTACTTCGCCCGCGAGGACACGGCAACGCCGGTCAAGGTGGCCGCCCTCGCCCTGGTCACCAACCTGGTGCTGAACCTTCTGTTGATGGGCCCGTTCAAGCACGTCGGCATCGCCATGGCGACGGTGATCTCGTCGTGGCTCAACGCCGGGCTGCTGGCCGTGATCCTGCGCCGGCGCGGACACCTGGAGATCGATGCCCGGCTGAAACGCCGGCTGCCGCGGATGGCGTTGGCCAGCGCCGGCATGGCGGCGCTGCTGGCGTTCGCCATGTGGGGGCTGGAAGGCGCGCTGGCCGGGGACGCGGTGCAGCGGATCACCGCCCTGGCCGCGCTGGTCGTCGGCGGGCTGGTGGTCTTCGCCGGGTTGGCGCAGGTGGCCGGCGCCGCCGCCGTTAAAGACGTGCGCAGCCTGATGCGCGGCGAGGACGCGGCTTGACCGCCACGGCCCGACGGGCCATAACACCGCCGCTTTCCCCGGGGGGAACGGGGGGTGTACCCCACGGCAACGGTTTGCCGGCGACGCCCGCGCGGCCGCCGGGGGGTGCACGGGAGGCCGGACCATGAAACGCATTTTCTCGGGCGTGCAGCCCACCGGAAACCTGCATCTCGGCAACTACCTGGGCGCCATCCGCAACTGGGTGCGGCTGCAGGACGAGTACGACTGCATATTCTGCGTCGTCGACCTGCATGCGATCACGGCCTGGCAGGAGCCCGGGGAGCTGGTCGCCAACACGCGCGAGGTGGCGGCCGCCATGATGGCTTCGGGCATCGCGCCCGAGCGCAACATCATCTTCGTCCAGAGCCAGGTGCCGGCGCACGCGGAGCTGGCCTGGATCTTCAACTGCGTGGCCCGCCTCGGCTGGCTCAACCGCATGACCCAGTTCAAGGAAAAGGCGGGCAAGCACCGGGAAAACGCCTCCGTCGGCCTGTTCGCGTACCCCAACCTCATGGCCGCCGACATCCTGCTGTACAAGGCGACCCATGTGCCCGTCGGCGAGGACCAGAAGCAGCACCTGGAACTCACCCGCGACATCGCCCAGAAGTTCAACACCGATTTCGGCGTCGATTTCTTTCCGCCGGTGGAGCCGTTGATATTCGGCTCCGGCACCCGCGTCATGTCGCTCCGCGACGGAACCAGGAAAATGAGCAAATCGGACGCTTCGGCGTATTCCCGCATCGAGATGACCGACGGCGCCGACGACATCGCCAGGAAATTCCGCAAGGCCAAGACCGATCCCCATCCCCTGCCGGAAACCCCGGCCGGGTTCGACGGCCGCCCCGAGGCGGCCAACCTGATGGGCATCTACGCGGCGCTGTCGGACATCTCCATCGAGGACGCCTGCGCCCGGGTCGGCGGCGGACAGTTCTCCGCCTTCAAGCAGGACCTGGCCGATCTGGCGGTGTCCGTGCTGGCGCCCATTCAGGACGAAATGCGGCGCCTGATGGGCGACGAGGCCTACGTCGACGGGGTTTTGCGCGACGGCAGCCAGCGGGCCCGCGCCCTGGCCGAGCCGATCCTCAAGGAGGTCCAGGCCATCGTCGGCTTCCTGCCCGCCTGAAGGCGCGTCGGCGGGCATTTTCGTTTCTTTTCCGTAACGAAAGTCCGGGCCGCCGGGGTCCGCGGCCCGGCCGCCGGGGGTCGCGCCGCCCCCCGGGCGGGTGAAAAAACCCCTGGCAATTTAGTTAAAATTTTATTAAAATACGTCCTCAATTTCGGACCCCCTTTTCCGCATGATGAACCCGTGAACAAGGGCTGAAAGGCGTTTGTTTCCGGCGGAATTGGGGGCCTTTTTTGTTAACCGGAACAGGCGGCTGTATATGGCGATGAAGTTCGAACATGGGGCGTTGGGCCTGGTCGGGATCCTGGTGGCCGGTCTTGTCGCGGCCAATATGATCCGTCCCCCGCTCGGAGAGACATCGGCACCCCGTGCGGTTTCGCGCGTCTCGGTCCCGGTGCCGGTCCGGCCCGAAAAATCCGAGTTGCCGGGGTTGCAGCCGGCGGCCGGGATAGCGGTCCGGCCCACCGTGCGGAAGCTTTCCGATTCCTTCCAGCGCATGGGCTACGATCTGCAGGCGGTCCTTTCCGGCGATGGCCGCGTTCCGCGCCTTTTCCTTGCCGGCCTGCCCTCCGATCTGGCCGACGTCCGCGACGCGACGGCGCGCAAGGCCATATTTTTTCAAACCATTCTTCCCCTGATCCTGCAGGCCAACGAGGAGGTCCTCGCCGACCGCCAGCGGCTTTGGCGACTGCGCCATCACCTGCGGCTTGGTGAGCGCCTGAACGCCACCGACCGGCTGTGGCTCGCCGTCATGGCCGAGCGCTACCGCGTCAAGCGGGGCGACGTAGACGCGCTGTTGAACCGGGTCGATATCGTCCCGCCGTCCCTGGCCCTGGCCCAATCGGCGGAGGAGAGCGGCTGGGGCACGTCCCGCTTCGGCCACGAGGGCAACGCCCTGTTCGGCATGTGGACCACGGCGCGGGACGGCGGCCTGACGCCGAGCAAGCGCGACCAGGGCAAGACCCACAAGATCAAGGCCTACGACAGCCTGCTCGATTCGGTCAGGAGCTACGTTCGCAATCTCAACCGGCATCGCGCCTACCGGAAATTCCGCCGCGCCCGGGCGCTGATGCGGCGCGCCGGCGCCCCCGTCGACGGCACGGCCCTGGCCGGCGAACTGAAGGCGTACTCCCAGCGCGGCGAGGACTACGTAAGGACCATTCGCACGATCATCGAGGCCAACGGCCTGCGCCGGTTGGACGACGCCCGTCTCAGCGAGTCCGGCGCGGCAGCCGAACCCTCGATCTAGCCGCCTTTCAGGGAATTCCGTTCAGGAAAATCGGCCGTGCCCGGTTATCGGGGCACGTAGTACAGGCGGCCGAGCCAGCGCCAGCGGCCGTCCTTGGCCGGCATGGTGCAGTTGAGGCGCGTGCGTCCCTTGGGAAAGGGCTTTCCCACCCGCACTTCGATCCGGGTTGTCCCCAGCCGCTCGATCTTCGCCCGGCCTTCGTGGGAGGCGAAGCAGGTCAGCCGTTGCAGGCCCGTGACGTTGCCGATCACGGTGAAGCCGATGGCGGGCGGGTTGGGGCCGGTGATCAACGGATCGGCGGGCACCATGTCGGTGACGGGCAGGGCCAGGGTGTTGGCGACCAGGCGGAAGCGGGAAAGGTCGCCGTACTTCTCGTTCATGGCGAACCGCGGCAGGTAAAAGAAGTTGTCGGCGCCGCCGACGGCGCCCGAGTGCTGTCCGAAGGCGGCGGTGAGACCGGCTCCGCGGACCAGTTTCTGGATCGCGAGGCTGGCCTCGCCGTACGGGTAGGCGAACAGCTTGGGCCGCATCCCCAGATTTGCCCGGAAGCGCGCGTCGGCGCGCGCCATGTCGCGGCTGTTGCGTTCGCCGCTCGCCGTCGGCATGTGCAGGTGAGAGGCGGTGTGACGGCCGATGGTGACGCCGGCCCCGGCCATTTCGCGGAGGTTGTCCCAGGTCATGAAATCGGGTTGCTTGCGGTCAAGGGGATCGGTGGCCACGAACAGGGTAAACGGGAAGCCGGCCGCTTTCAGGCGCGGCCAGGCCCGGGTGTAGACGGACAGGTAGGCATCGTCGATGGTGAGGCCCACGGTGCGCTCGGGCAGGGGCGTGCCGCGGCGCAGCGCCTCGAGGATCTCGGGCACGGGCAGCACCGTATATTTGCCGCTCTTGAGTTCCCTGATGTGGGCCTCGAACTGGGCGATGGTGATGTTGGTGGAAGGATACTTCCCCTCCCCGAAACGGTGGTACATGAGCACGACGGCGGAATTTTCCGCCAGGGCCACCGATGGCGGCGCGGCCGCCCACCCGGCGGCGGCCAGCAGAACGACGGCGAGGCACCGCCGCAGGGCTCGACCGGAGAGGCCGGTGTGTGTTTCGCGAAGAGCGCTCATGGGCCGTTCATGGTATTGCGGACCCCGTGCGTGTGCCTGGTAAAGGGTACCAGGCGGGATTCTTCCCGCTTCCGCGGCGAAGCACAAGGGTCATCCGCGCCCGGTGAAATCCGCCGCCGCCGCCGCACCGGCCCCGCCGCCGCCGCAATTCCAAGGGGGCGGTCCCGTTGGCCGGGCGCTCACATCATCCCGTCGGGCAGCTCCGCGTCGGCGAGCAGGGGATAGCGGCGGCTGTCGAACAGCTGATAGTGCCACCACTCATTGCCGTAAAAGTCCCACCCCGCCGCCGTCATCAGGCCGAGAAGAAGGCAGCGCCTGCCCTGTGCCTGTGGCGGCACGGCCGTGCTGCCGTGATGGGAAAGCGGCGTGAAGGCGTCGAACCTGGTGCCCATCTCCAGCTCCCGTCCGTCTCCGTCGATGAGGGTCAGGTCCACGGCCACGCCCCGCGAGTGGGGCGATCCCCGGCGCGGATCGGCCAGGAACTCGGGATCGGGGGTGTGGTTCCATAGCACCCACTGGGCCTCCGTGGGACGGAAGGCGTCGAAGATCTTCAGGCGAAACCCTTGCGCCGCCGCCAGATCGACGGCCCGGCCGAGCAGCCGTTCGGCGTCGGCGTGCAGATAGCACGCGGCCCGCCGGTACACCGGCCTGCCCGTGAAGTTGTCGGCCCCGGCGTAGGCGAGATCAATCTCGACGCCGTGGCTGGACGGGGTGATCTCGACAAGGGCCATGAGCGGCTCCCTTACAATCGATGCGCGCCGGGGCCGGGGAAAGGCAGTATAACCGCGGTGGGACTAGAAAGGGACATGGCGCCGTGAGGATTCTGGCTCTGGATACCGCCACCTCTGCCTGTTCGGCGGCGCTGTGGTGGGACGGCGGCGTGCGCGCGCGGCGCCTCGCCCGGATGGAGCGCGGGCAGTCCGAGGCCCTGATGCCCATGATCCTGGACGTCCTGGCGGAAGCCGGGTGCGGATTTTCCGACCTCGACCTGCTGGCGGTGACCGTCGGACCGGGCGCCTTCACCGGCCTGCGCATCGGGTTGGCGGCGGCGCGGGGCATGGCGCTGGCGTCCGGCGTCCCGTGCCTCGGCGTCACCACCCTGGAGGCGGTGGCCCATGGCGTGGCCAAGGGCGAACGGGCCGCCGATCCCCTTCTGGTGGCGCTCGATTCCAAGCGGGCCGACGTCTACGCCCAGGTCTTCGCGCCCGACCTTGCGCCCCTGGGGCCGCCGCAAGCGGTGCCGTTCGGCGGGCTCGGGGGACTGGTCCCGGCGCGCCGCATCCTCGTCGCCGGCGATGCCGCCGCGCGCGCCGCCGGGGCGCTGGCCGAGGCGGGCGTGGCGGTGACCCTCAGCGCCGCCCCCGGCCTGCCCGACGCGGCCACGGTGGCCGGCCTCGCCGCCCTGCGCTGGCGTCCGGGCGAGCCCGTGGAGCCGCCGGCGCCGCTGTACCTGAGGCCTCCCCAGGCGAAGGCGGCCACGGGCGGCGGGCGGGGCCGGCGGTAAACACGCGGCGGGCGGGGCCGGCGGTAAACACGCGGCGGGCGGGGCACCTATTCCTTGCGAATCAACAGGCGGTGCACGGTGTCCGGCCCGGGCTCCGGCTCCTCGGCCTCCAGGCTGAGCACCGTATGGCCCTGTTCGCGCACCGAGCGGGGAACGTTGTCCAGGGGTTCGGCGCCCTTCAGGCGCACCTGGAGCACCTGGCCGGGGGCCATGCGCTCGATCCGAAGCTTGGTCTTGACGAAGGTAAGGGGGCAGACCTCGGACGTTATGTCGAGATAGAAGTCGATATCCTCGCCGGTATTGTCTTTCGGTGTGTTTTTCATGCGAAGTTCTTGCTTCGCCAGGAAGCATTAATTATATAGTGAGCGTTCATAAAAAAGGGGGGATAGTTTTAGATGAGCGATAATCCCAACGCAAATGAACTGCTGGAATTGACGACCGAGATTGTCTCCGCGCATGTGGGCAACAACTCGATCGCGCTCGGCGACCTGCCCCAGTTGATTCAAGACGTATACAAAACTTTGTCGATCGTGGGAACGATGCCGTCGGTGCCCGAGCGCCCGAAGCCCGCCGTGCCGGTCAAAAAGTCGGTCTTTCCCGACTTTGTAGTCTGTCTCGAGGACGGCAAGAAGCTGAAAATGCTCAAGCGTCACCTTAAGACCGCCTACAACATGACACCGGACGAATACCGGGAGCGCTGGGGACTGCCGCCCGAATACCCCATGGTGGCCCCCAATTACGCCAAGCACCGCAGCGCCTTGGCCAAGAAGATCGGTCTCGGCACCAAACCGCGCAAGCGTCGTCGCAAGTCGGGTTGATCAGCCCGCACCCGGCGGGTGTGCTCCGCCTTCGCGGGACAGGGGCGCCCTTCCGGATGTCGCGGCGCCCACGATCCATTCCACCGGGGCCCGGGGAGGGGCCATGCCTCCGCCATCGCGTATCGAGCGGCTTTGCATCGAAAAGAACATGAAGATGACCGAGCAGCGGCGGGTCATCGCACGTGTCCTTTCCACGTCCACGGACCATCCGGACGTGGAGCAGGTGTACCGCCGCGCCGCTCAGATGAATTCCCACATCAGCATCGCCACCGTTTACCGCACCGTGCGCCTGTTCGAGGAGGCCAACATCCTGGAACGGCACGATTTCGGCAACGGCCGCTCCCGCTACGAGGAAATCACCGACGAGCATCACGATCACCTGATCGACATTCAATCGGGCAAGGTCATCGAATTCCAGAACCAGGAAATCGAGGCCCTGCAGGAAAAAATTGCCGCAAGATACGGGTTCAAACTTATCGGGCACCGGCTGGAGCTCTATGGCGTGCCCGCCGAATCGAAGAAAAAGCGCGCCCGGCGTCGCTCCGGTGGCAAGGGAAGCCGCGGGTCAGCTTGACACCCCGGGGTGGGGTGCTACCTTTTGAGACGGGTAAACACCACACCGAGGAGCGAATCGCAGGAATGACCGTCAACCGTCCTGGGCGGGCCGGCCGCCCGATACGATAGCGCGGGCCGCCTTGGCGAAGACACTTCACATCGCGACTTTCGGCTGTCAGATGAACGTCTACGACTCCGCCCGCATGGCGGACGTCCTGGCGCCTCTCGGCTTCGTCCCGGCCGACCATGCGGCGGGGGCGGACATGGTCATCCTGAATACCTGTCACATCCGCGAGAAGGCCGCCGAGAAGGTGTATTCCGAGCTCGGCCGGTTGCGCCGCCTGAAACGGCTGAGGGAACGGGCCGGCGGGCGCATGATCCTCGGCGTCGCCGGCTGCGTCGCCCAGGCCGAGGGCGAGGAGATCCTGCGCCGCGCACCCTACGTGGACATGGTCTTCGGGCCCCAGACCTACCACCGCCTGCCGGAAATGGTGGCCCGCCTGGGGCGCGCCGGCGGCGCGGTCCTGGATATCGATTTCCCGCCGGTTTCCAAGTTCGACCATCTGCCCGATCCCGGGCGCGTCCAGGGCGCCGCCGCCTTCCTCACCGTGCAGGAGGGCTGCGACAAGTTCTGCACGTTCTGCGTGGTGCCGTATACACGCGGGGCCGAGTACTCGCGTCCCGTGGCCGACGTTCTGGCCGAGGCGGGCCACCTGGCCGCCGCCGGCGTGCGGGAAATCACCCTGCTCGGCCAGAACGTCAATTGCTACCACGGGGAATCGCCGGGGCGGGGCGAATGGGGACTGGGGCGCCTCATCGCGGCGGTGGCCGAAATCGAGGGCGTGGACCGCGTTCGCTACACCACGTCGTATCCCGCCGACGTGGACGACGAACTGATCGCGGCGCACCGGGACGTGCCCGAGCTCATGCCGTATCTGCACCTGCCGGTCCAGTCGGGCTCGGACCGCGTGCTGGCCGCCATGAACCGCCGCCACACGGGCGACGGATACCGGCGGGTGGTGGACCGCCTGCGCGGCGCGCGGCCCGATATCGCGCTGTCTTCGGATTTCATCGTCGGCTTTCCCGGCGAGACGGAGGCGGACTTCCGGGCCACATTGAAGCTGGCCGAAGACATCGGTTTCACCCAGGCGTATTCGTTCAAGTACAGCGCGCGGCCCGGTACCCCGGCGGCGGCCCTGGGCGATCAGGTTGCGGACGCCGTCAAGGGCGAGCGCCTGGCCGCCCTGCAGGACCTGCTCAACGCTCAGCAACTGGCGTTCAACCGGGGCTGCGTCGGCCGCGCCATGCCGGTGCTCCTGGATCGGCGCGGCAGGCGGGCGGGCCAGCTGGTGGGCCGCAGCCCGTATATGCAGCCGGTTCACGTCGGCGCGCCCGAAGCCCTGTTGGGCACCATCGCCGAACTCCGCATCGAGGCCGGTCACGCCAACAGCCTCTCCGGCGTCCTCGCCACCGCCGGGTACGAAAGGCGTGGCGAAAGGGCCTGCGCGTGAACCGGCGGCTGAAACCCACCGCCGAGAACGCCGTCGACGCCAAGGCGGCGCACCTGGCGTTCGACGACAACACCCTGGCGCTGCAGCTTTTCGGCGCCCACCACAGCCATCTTGCGCGGGTCGAGAAGGCCCTGGACGTGACCATCCACGCCCGCGGCAACGAGGTGACCATAAGCGGCGACAGCGAAGCGGTGGACGCGGCCTGCACGGCGCTCAACGGCCTGTACGGCCGGTTGGCGCGGGGCCTCGCGGTCGGCGGCGCCGAGGTCGACGCCGTCGTGCGCATGGCGCCACGGGGCCATGGGGATGGGGCCGACGCCGATCTCGCCATCCGCACCCGCAAACGCCACATTTCGCCGCGCTCGCCGGCCCAGGCCGCGTACATCCGCGCCATCGACGACTGCGAACTGGTGTTCGGCCTGGGCCCCGCGGGCACGGGCAAGACGTACCTGGCGGTGGCCAAGGCGGTGGAAAGACTGATCACGGGCGAGGTGGACCGGATCGTCCTCTCGCGCCCGGCCGTCGAGGCCGGCGAACAGCTGGGATTCCTGCCCGGAGACATGCGCGAGAAAGTGGACCCCTACATGAGGCCCCTGTACGACGCGTTGTACGACATGCTTCCGGGGCCGCAGGTGGCCAAGCGCCTGGAAAGCGGCGAGATCGAAGTGGCGCCTTTGGCCTTCATGCGCGGGCGCACCCTGGGCAACGCGTTCGTCATCCTGGACGAGGCCCAGAACACGACCGCCGTGCAGATGAAAATGCTGCTCACCCGGCTCGGCGAAAATTCCCGCATGGTGGTCACCGGCGACCTCAGCCAGGTGGACCTGCCGCGCGGCAAGCGCTCGGGCCTCAGGGACGCGGTGGAGATTCTGGACGGCGTCGAGGGCATCGCCTTCCTCCACTTCACCGATGAAGACGTGGTCCGCCATTCCCTGGTGACCGACATCGTCAACGCCTACGACAAGGCGGAACGCCATAGCCAGGCCGCCGCCCGCTACGAGAGGAAGGACGGCGCCATCGGCGGCGACAAGGACGGCCCCGGCGATGATGACTGAGGCGCTGGACATTGACGTCTCCGTCCCCTGCCCGACCTGGCGCACGGCGGTGGCCGGGGTCGAGGCCGTGGTCCGCCGCGCCGCGCATGCCGCCTTCGACGCCGTTTCGCCGCCGATTGCGCGCGCCGAGGCGGGCATCGTGCTGGCCGACGACTCCGTGGTGCGGGGCCTCAACCGGGACTACCGGGGCCGCGACGAGCCGACGAACGTGCTGGCGTTCGCCAACCTGGAAGACCGGGGCGGCCGGCGCGTCGCCTGTCCGGACGGCGCGCCGGCGGCGCTGGGGGACGTGGTTGTGGCCTACGAGACCGCCGCCGCCGAGGCCGCCGAAGAAGGCAAGGCTCTCGCCGACCATTTAAGTCACCTGGTCGTGCATGGTATGCTGCACCTTCTCGGATATGGTCACGAAACCGAGACCGAGGCGGATCCCATGGAGAGGCTGGAAATCCAGGTGCTGTTGCGCCTTGACGTCGCCAACCCGTATCCGGATCGCGCCGAAATGATGACCAAAGGTGATGGACGACCAATCCGGCAGTAGCCCGCCCCGCGACGCCGGGGCCACCGACGATCCCTCACTCTCGGACACCCTTCGCGACTGGCTGCGCGGATTATGGCCCTGGCGCAACGGCGAGAACTCGGCGCGCGATACCCTTGACGAGCTGATCGAGGAGCGCGAGGACGCCGAGATTCCCATCGGCGATGACGAACGCCGGCTGCTGGCCAACATTCTGGACCTGCGCGACCGCACGATTCACGACGTCATGGTGCCGCGCGCCGACATCGTTGCCATCGAGGCGGGGTCGAGTCTGGCGGACGTCATTGCCCTGATAACCAAAGAGAACCACTCGCGCATCCCCGTCTACCGGGAAAACCTGGACGACGTGGTCGGCATGGTGCACATCAAGGACGTGGTCGCCTGGCGGGGCGAGGACCAGGCCTTCGATCTGTCCAAGATATGGCGCAGGGTTTTGTTCGTCTCTCCCTCCATGCAGGTCCTGGAGCTGCTTTTGGAGATGCGCGTCCAGCGCATCCACATGGCCCTCGTGGTCGACGAATTCGGCGGCGTCGACGGGCTGGTCACCATCGAGGACCTGGTCGAGGAGATCGTCGGCGAGATCGAGGACGAACACGACCGCGGCCAGAAAACCGACATGATCCGGCGCCCGGACGGCACCTTCGACACCGACGCGCGCGCCACCATCGACGGCCTTGAGGATCTGGTCGGCAGGATCGTCACCGGCGAGGAGCGCGAGGACATCGACACACTCGGCGGTCTCGTCATCGCCTTGGCCGGCCGGGTGCCGATCCGGGGCGAGCTCATCAGCCATCCCTCGGGCGTCGAGTTCGAGGTGCTGGACGCCGACCCCCGCCGCATCAAACGCGTGCGCGTGCGCGCCCCCGGGGGTATTCCCGGGGGCCGGGGACCGAATACCGACTGATGGCTGAGCCCGGGCGAACGGTTTCCCCGCTGTCTGGAAACGTCTCTCAACGGTTGCCGCCCGCCCTTGGCGGCCTGGGGCGGCTGCAAAAGCGTATCGCCGCCGTCTCCGGCTGGCGGCGCTTTGCCGTGGCCGCGGGGCTCGGCGCCCTGGCCGCCGCCGCCCTGCCGCCGGTGTACCTTCTGGTGCTGTTGGTGCCCGCGTTCGTCGGCCTGGTGTGGTTGATCGACGCGTCCCCGCGTCCCCGCGCCGCCTTTGCCGCCGGCTGGTGGTTCGGCTTCGGGTATTTCTCGGCCGGGCTTTACTGGATCGCGTTCGCCCTGCTGACGAAGCCCGAGCGCTTCGGGTGGATGGTGCCGTTCGCCGTTTTCGGCCTGTCGGGGTTGATGGCCCTTTTCCCGGCCGGCGCCGCCCTCGTCACCCGCGCGGCGCGCGGCGACGGCCCGGGGCGCATTCTCGTCTTCGGCGCCGCGTGGACGGCGTTCGAATGGGTCCGGGGCTGGGCCTTCACCGGCTTTCCGTGGAACCTGATCGGCACCGTCTGGGTCTTCTCGGACGGCATGATCCAGCTCGCCGCCGTCACCGGCGTCTATGGCCTGAGCCTGCTCAGCGTGGTGGCGGCGGCCATGCCGGCGGTGCTCACGGACGGGGGCACCTGGGCCGGGCGCAAGGCCGTTCCCGTTGCCGCCGCCTTCATCGTCCTCGGCGTCGTGTGGGGCGGCGGGCTGGTGCGCCTGGCCGGGGCCGGCGACGCCGTGGTTGCCGACGTCCGGCTGCGCCTGGTGCAGCCCAACATCGACCAGAAACTCAAATGGCGGCCCGAACTGCGCCAACAGCATGTGCTCCGTCAGGTGCGCATGAGCACCGCGGCCGCCGGCGCAACCCAGGGTAACGGCGCCCCGACCCATGTCATCTGGGCGGAAACGGCGGCCCCGCTGTTCCTGGGCAGCGATCCGGCCACACTCGGCGTCATCGGAGGGGCGGCACCGCCAGGCGGCCTTGTCATCACCGGCACCATCCGCCGCACGCCCCCGGGCGAAAAGCCCTACCGGGTCTGGAACAGCCTCCAGGCCGTGGACGACCGGGGCCGGGTGGCCGGCACCTTCGACAAGTTCCACCTGGTGCCGTTCGGCGAATACGTTCCCTTCCGCGGCCTCCTGAGCTTCGCCAAGGTCACCGAGGGCCAGGTCGATTTCTCGCGCGGGCCCGGGGTGCGGACGCTCAGGCTGCCGGGTCTGCCCCCGGTCAGCCCCCTGATCTGTTACGAGGTCATCTTTCCCGGAGGGGTCGCCGACCGGCAGGACCGCCCCGGTTGGCTGCTCAACATCACCAACGACGCGTGGTACGGCCGCTCCTCGGGGCCGTACCAGCATTTCGCCGCCGCCCGCATGCGCGCGGTGGAGGAAGGCCTGCCCCTGGTGCGGGTGGCGGGAAGCGGGATCTCGGCCGTCGTCGACGCTTACGGACGCACGGTGGCGCGCCTCGGTCTTGGCCGCGCCGGCGTGATCGACAGCGCGCTCCCGGCGGCGCTTGCGGGCGCCACGCCGTACGGCCGCCTGGGCGACCGGATCGTCCTGTTGATTCTTTTCGCGGTGGCGGGGGCCGGGTATGTGTTGCTGCGGCGGGCCCGGTAAATCCGTTTACGGCCACCAGGTCGGCAATTCACAATCTCTCATCGATACCCTGTGCCCCCTATTGCAACTAGTTGCATGAACATCCATATTGACCTTTGCTTATATATTCTCCTATCGTCCCATCGGACGTAGAACGGGCCGGAAAATCATTCAACCAGAGGCGAAAACCGGCCGAAGTTTCTCTCAATCAGTCGTCACAAAGGCACGCAGAAAAAATGAAACAACCAAAATCTACCCGCGGGCGAAAAAAACAGCGCCGCGCTCCTCGCGTAAAACGGAAGCGGTTGCCCCCGGGCGTTCCAAATCCTGTCGATATTCATGTCGGTAGCCGGGTCAGGCTTCGCCGGACCCTGCTCGGGATGAGTCAGGAGAGACTCGGCGACGCCGTCGGCCTGACCTTCCAGCAGATCCAGAAATACGAGCGGGGCGCCAACCGCATCGGCGCCAGCCGGCTGTTCGAGCTGACCCAGATTCTCGACGTGCCAATTTCGTTTTTCTTTGACGACATGGCCAATGAACTCAAGACCAGGGAAGGCCGCATGGCGAAGGGTTTGCGGGACAGGGGCCAGGCCCGCCTGGAGCCCGACCCCATGGCCAAGCGCGAAACGCTGGAACTGGTCCGCGCCTATTATCGGATTACCGAGCCACGGGTGCGCAAGCGCCTGTTCGAGCTGACCAAGGCCGTCGCCGGCGCCGCTGCCAAGACTTAGCACCGGAAGCCTTTCGGGGGCCGGAGGGCTGGGAAAGGCTGCCCGGCCGCAAGCCGCGGTTTATGCCGCTAAAAGGGGAATTGACCGACCGCCGGGCGCGGCGTCATATTCCCTTGACGCTTGAAGAAAAGCTTGCCACAAGAGCCGACCCCGGCGGGATTCCGGCGGCGGACGTGGATGGATTTGGACTGCTTGCCACCACGAAAAAAAAGGCGCTAAGTGGGCTCGAATTAGTGGCACGACCATTGAAGCCCTCGGTCCAAGTGGACGGAACCTGAGATTGGAGGGCGCGACTGTGCCGAAGAGCGACTGTCTTTTTACGAGTGAATCCGTTTCCGAAGGGCATCCCGACAAGATCTGCGACCGCATCTCCGATGCGGTGGTCGACACCTTTCTGACGGCCGATCCATACGCGCGCGTCGCCGTCGAGACCCTGTGCACGACCAACTTCATTCTGCTGGCCGGGGAAGTGCGGGGGCCGGATTCGATCACCCACGCCACCCTTGAAGAGGTGGCCCGCAGCGCGGTCAGGGAAATCGGATACGAACAGGACGGCTTTCACTGGCGGACGGCCGATGTTCAGGTTCTCGTCCACGCCCAGTCCGCCGACATCGCCCAGGGCGTCGATGCGTTGGGCAACAAGGACGAAGGCGCGGGCGACCAGGGCGTCATGTTCGGCTATGCGTGCCGGGAAACCGATGCCCTGATGCCGGCGCCCATCTATTATTCCCACGCCATCCTGCAGTCCCTGGCGGAGGCCCGCCATTCCGGGGCCGAGCCGGGCCTCGGCCCCGATTCCAAGAGCCAGGTCACCTTGCACTATGTCAACCACATGCCGGTGGGCGCCGCGTCCATCGTGGTCTCCACCCAACACGCCGAACACCTCAGCCAGGACGAGGTCCGCGAGATCGTCCGGCCCCACGTGGTCAACGTGTTGCCCGAAGGCTGGATGTGCGACGAGGAAGCATTCTACGTGAACCCGACGGGCCGTTTCGTCATCGGCGGACCGGATGGCGACGCCGGGCTTACGGGACGCAAGATCGTCGTCGACACCTATGGCGGCAGCGCCCCCCACGGCGGCGGGGCCTTCTCGGGCAAGGACCCGACCAAGGTCGACCGCTCGGCCGCCTACGCCGCCCGCTATCTGGCCAAGAACGTGGTCGCCGCCGGCCTGGCCGATACCTGCACCATCCAGTTGTCTTACGCCATCGGCGTCGCCCAGCCGCTGTCCGTCGCCATCAACCTGCACGACACCAGCCGCGTCGACGGCAGCCGCCTGTCCGAGGTGCTCCGGGACATGGTCGACCTGTCGCCCCGCGGCATCCGCGAGCACCTGGAGCTCAACCGGCCCATCTATGCGCGCACCGCCGCCTACGGCCATTTCGGCCGGCCGCCGGAATCCGATGGCGGCTTTTCCTGGGAGCGCACCGGGCTGGTCGAGGACCTCAAGTCCATCTTCGGGGGCAGTTGACCGGCGGCGGCCCGCAGCCCGGCGACGACCGGCCCCGCTGGTACGGCCGGCGGCGCGGCCACCGACTGCGCAAGGGCCGGCAGGACCTGTTGCGGGACCTGCTGCCGCGCCTGCGGGTGGCGCCGCCGGAAAGCGGCGGCCGGATCGACCTGGCGGCCGTTTTTTCCCGATCGGTGAGGGACGTGTGGCTGGAGGTGGGCTTCGGCGCCGGCGAGCACCTGGCGGCGCAGGCCCGCGCCCACGCCGATGTCGGCATCATCGGCTGCGAGGCCTACATCAACGGGGTGGCCGGCCTGCTCGCCCACGTTCGCGGGGAGGATCTCACCAACGTCCGGATTTTCGACGACGACGCGCGGCTGTTGTTCGACGCCTTGCCCGACGCCGGCATCGGGCGCGCTTTCGTGTTGTTTTCCGACCCCTGGCCGAAGAAACGCCACCACAGGCGCCGCTTCGTATCGCCGGAAAACCTGGATGCCCTTGCCCGGCTGTTGAAGGACGGGGCCGAGCTGCGCTTCGCCAGCGACCACATGGAATACGTCCGCTGGACGCTCGAGCACGTCACCGCCCACCCCGCCTTCTCATGGCCGGCGCGGAGCCGGCGCGACTGGCTGCAACGGCCCGAGGACTGGTTCGAAACCCGCTACGAGGCCAAGGCTCTCGGGCGCGGCGCCAGGTGCGTCTATCTGCGCTTTCTGCGCCGCCCCCGGAATTGAGGTGCACGGGCGCCCCGTCCGCGCCGCGGGAAGCGCCGGTTTCGGTGCGAAAACCCTTGTGTTCGAAACGCCACAGGGTATATATGTGCCTACGAATAATAACGAATTGGTCCCATGGACCCGAAGCTGCGTGCGGGTCTTATAAGGGTGGGCCTCAGGCCCGCTCTTTGTTTTTGGGCCGTTTGTCATGGCGGCTCGGGCTCAGCCAAGGACGGGCTCAGCGAAGGACGGGGTCGCCGGGATGGATTTGTGTGGCCGCATCGAGCGACTCATCACGCCCACGGTGGAGGCTCTGGGTTTCACCGTCGTGCGGGTGCATATTTCGGGCCGGCAGAGGCGACGGCTGCAGGTCATGGCCGAACGCCGGGAGGGCGAGGCGATGACGGTGGACGACTGCGCCGATATCAGCCGCGCCATCGCCGCCGTGCTTGAGGTGGAGGACCCCATCGCCGGGGCCTTCACCCTCGAGGTGAGTTCGCCCGGCATCGACCGCCCGTTGTCGCGTCTCGGTGACTTCGAGCGCTTCGCCGGGTTCGAGGCCAGGGTGGAGACGACGCGTCCGGTCGGCGGGCGCCGCCGCTTCCGCGGCCGGCTGATCGGTGTCGCCGGCCAGGTGGTGCGGATCCAGGTGGAAGGCGCCACGGTGGATCTGCCGTATGCGGACATCGGGCGGGCGAAACTGCTGCTCACCGACGAGCTGCTTGCGGCATCGGAGAAACGGAAAGGACCATGATCGAAACCAACCTGGATTCCGAGGCCGTTCGCGCGCGCCCTGAACTGCTGCAGGTGGCCGAAACCGTCGCCCGCGACAAGGGAATCGAGCGCGAAGAGGTTCTCGAAGCCATGGAGCAGGCGATTCAAAAGGCCGGGCGCTCGAAATACGGACACGAGCACGATATCCGCGCCACCATCGACCGCACGTCCGGCGAGATCGCGCTGGCGCGCTACGTCGAGGTGGCGGAGGAGGTGGAGAACGAGGTCACCCAGACGGACCTGGAATCGGCGCGCAAGACCAAGCCGGACGCGGAGATCGGCGATTTCCTGGTCGATCCGTTGCCGCCCATCGACTTCGGCCGCATCGCCGCCCAGACGGCCAAGCAGGTGATCGTGCAGAAGGTGCGCGAAGCCGAGCGAAAACGCCAGCACGAAGAGTACAAGGACCGCATCGGCGAGGTCGTCAACGGCCTGGTCAAGCGCATCGAATTCGGTAACGTGATCGTCGATTTGAGCCGTGCGGAAGCGCTCTTGCGCCGCGACGAGTGCATCCCGCGCGAGCACTATTCCACCGGCGACCGGGTGCGCGCCTACATCATGGACGTGCGCGAGGAGCCACGCGGCCCGCAGATCTTCCTGTCGCGCACCCATCCCCAGTTCATGGCCAAGCTGTTCGCCCAGGAAGTGCCGGAAATTTACGACAACATCATCGAGATCATGTCGGTGGCCCGGGACGCGGGCTCGCGCGCCAAGATCGCGGTCGTCTCCCACGATTCCAGCATCGACCCGGTCGGCCCCTGCATCGGTATGCGCGGCTCCCGCGTCCAGGCCGTGGTCGGGGAACTCCAGGGCGAGAAGATCGACATCATCCAGTGGTCGCCCGACCCCGCCACCTTCATCGTCAACGCGCTCGCCCCCGCCGAGGTGGCCAAGGTGGTCCTCGACGAGGAAGCCAACCGCATCGAAGTCGTGGTCCCGGACGACCAACTCAGTCTTGCCATCGGACGGCGCGGCCAGAACGTCCGCCTGGCCTCCCAGCTGTCCGGCTGGGACATCGATATCCTCACCGAGGCCGAGGAATCGGAGCGCCGCAGCGAGGAATTCCGCAACCATTCGCAAATGTTCGTCGACGCCCTGGACGTCGAGGACGTGATCGCGCATCTGTTGGTCACCGAGGGCTTCGCCACGGTCGAGGAGGTGGCGTTCGTGCCCCTGAGCGACCTGGCCGAAATCGAGGGCTTCGGCGAGGACACGGCCAAGGAACTGCAAGAGCGCGCGCGGAGCTTTCTCGCCGTCAGGGACGAGGAACTGGCCCGGCGCCGCAAGGAACTGGGCGTCAGCGATGATCTGGCCGAGGTCGACGGGGTGACGCCGGCCCTGCTGGTCGCCCTTGGCGAACACGGGGTCAAGACGCGCGACGATCTGGCCGATCTTGCCGGCGACGAGTTGCGGGAAATCGCACCCGCCGGCACGCTCGGGGAAGAGGCGGCCAACGCGATTATCATGGCCGCCCGCGCCCACTGGTTCGCCGACGAAGACGCCGCCGGCGAAGACGACGCGGGCGAATCCGGCGCAGAGGATGGCGCGGCGGCGGCGGAAGATACGGCGTCCGCGGACACCCAGGCGCCCGACGGCGGGAAGGAACCGAAAGACGGATAAGAGGAATGCGGCGGCGCAGGCCCGGCCACAGGTCGACGGCACGCGGACCGACACACACCAGGGGCGTCGTGGTCCCTTCAGGCGGTGCATTGTCAGCGGTGCGGTGCGCCGGAAAGAGGAGATGGTGCGCTTCGTTGTCGGACCCGGCCGGGAAGTGGCCCCGGACGTGGAAGGACGCCTTCCGGGGCGGGGTATTTGGTTGAGCGCACAAAGGGATATGGTAAATACAGCCTGCGCCAAGAACCTTTTCGCCAAGGCGGCGCGGTCGCGCGTCGCCGTTCCGGCCGATCTTGCCGACCGGGTGGAACGGCTTTTGACACGCCGCTGTCTCGAGCGCATCGGGCTGGCGCGCCGCGCCGGGCAGGCCGTGGCCGGATCGGAAAAGGCGCGGGCGTGGCTGCGCGCGGGACGGGGGGCGGTGCTGGTCGCCGCCGCCGACGGCGCGCCCGGCGGACGCGCCGGGATGCGGGCGCTGGCGCCCGGGTTGCCGCTGGTGGACCTGTTCAGCGGCGCCGAACTGGGCAGCGCGCTGGGACGGCAAGGCGTCGTACACCTGGTCCTGGCGCCGGGACGGCTGGCCGAGAGCCTGCTCGGCGATGCGGCGCGCCTGGCGGGTTTCCGGCGCGAGGACGGCACGGCCTGAAGCGGGCCGGATTTTGAGCGGACTGACATGACCGACATCGAAGAACAGAAAGAGCAAAAAGGGAAAAGGCGGCTGGGCCTGTCGCGGCCCGGAAAGCTGGAGATCCGCAAGACCGTCGAATCCGGTCAGGTCCGGCAAAGCTTTTCCCATGGGCGCTCCAAGATGGTGGCGGTCGAGGTCCGCAAGAAGCGCACCTATGCCCCCGATGCCGGCGGCTCCATGGCGGAGGTCAAGGAGGGAGCCCCAGGCGCCGAGGATGCCGCCGCGACAGCGTTTCCCCCCGCTGGCGGCGAAAGGACGGAGGCGGACGGCTCCCCCCGCCAGGGAGCGGCGGTCAGCCTGACCACCGAGGAAAAAGCCGCCCGCGCCCGTGCCCTCGAGGACTCCCGCAAATCGCAGGTGGGGACCCGGGAGCAAACCCCATTCCCGCCGTTCGCGGATTTTCCCGGCGCGGCGCAGCGCCCGTCGGCGCCGGACGGGACCACGGAAGCCGGCGGCGAGGCCGAAAAGGTCGTGGGCAAGGAAGCCGATACCGAAGAGACGGCCCGCGGGGCCGAGGAGGAAGCCCGCAAAAAGGCCGACGAGGAGGCCCACCGCCGCGAAGAGCAGGCCAAGGCCGCGGCGTCGGCCGCCGCGGCGAAATTGGTGGCCCGGGAAGAAACCGAAGGAGATGCCGAGCGACGCGGCGGCGGGAAACGGTCCTTCCGGTCCGACGCCCGCCGTCCAACCCTGGCCCCGCGCCGTCACGAGGCGCGCCGCCGGTCCGGACGCGTCCGCATTGACGAGGTCACCGGTGAGCGCGAAGAGCGCGTCCGCAGCCTGGCCTCGGCCAGGCGCGCCTGGGAGAAGCAAAGGCTGCAACAAAGCCGGACGGAAGAGAAAAAGATAATCCGCGACGTGGTCATACCCGAAACCATCACCGTGCAGGAGCTGGCCAACCGCATGGCCGAGCGCGGCACGGACGTCGTCAAGGCGTTGATGAAAATGGATGTCATGGTATCCATGTCGCAAACCATCGACGCCGACACGGCGGAACTGGTGGTCAGCGAATTCGGCCACAAAATCAAGCGCGTCGCCGACGCCGACGTGGAGATCGGCCTCAAGGGCGACGTCGACGACGAGGCCAACCTCGTTCCCCGGGCGCCGGTGGTGACCGTGATGGGGCACGTCGACCACGGCAAGACCCTGCTTCTCGATGCGTTGCGCGAAACCGACGTGGCGGCTCATGAGGCGGGCGGCATCACCCAGCACATCGGTGCCTACCAGGTGACTCTCAAGTCCGGGGCGACGATCACCTTTATCGACACGCCGGGCCATGCGGCCTTCACCGAAATGCGCGCCCGGGGCGCCAAGGTGACCGACATCGTGGTCCTGGTGGTGGCCGCCGACGACGGCATCATGCCCCAGACCGTCGAGGCCATGAACCACGCCCGGGCGGCGGAAGTGCCCATGATCGTGGCCATAAACAAGATCGACAAGCCCGGCGCCGATCCCGGCCGCGTGCGGACGGACCTGCTGCAACACGACATGGTGGTCGAGGATATGGGTGGCGATATCCTGTGCGTGGAGGTCTCGGCCAAGGAACGGACCAACCTGGACAAGCTGGAGGAGGCCATCCTGCTGCAGGCCGAACTCCTGGACCTCAAGGCCAACCCCGACCGGCTGGCGGAAGGCGTGGTCGTGGAAGCCAGGATGGAAAGCGGCCGGGGATCATTGGCCACCGTCCTGGTCCAGCGTGGAACACTGAAGGTGGGCGACATCTTCGTCGCCGGCGGCGCGTGGGGCCACGTGCGCGCCCTCATTGACGCCCGCGGGGACACCATAGAAGAAGCCGGGCCCACCGTGCCGGTAGAAGTTCTGGGCCTGGGCGGCACCCCGGCGGCCGGCGACGATGTCAACGCCGTCGACAGCGAAGCCCGGGCCCGGGAGATCACCGAATTCCGCCGGCGCCGGGATCGGGACGCCAAGGTGGCCGCCACCACGCGGTGGTCCGTGGAACAGATGTTTGCCCAGGCCGAGGAAGGTACAGCCAAGGAATTGCCGGTGGTGATCAAGGCCGACGCCGACGGCTCCGTGGAGGCCATCCGCGGCGCCATAGACAAGTTGGGCACGAGCGAGGTGCAGGCGGGTGTGCTGCACTCAGGCGTCGGCGGCATCAACGAATCGGATGTGACGCTGGCGCGGGCGTCGGGGGCCTTGATCGTCGGTTTCAACGTGCGCGCGGATGCCCAGGCCCGCGGGATGGCCAAACGCGACAACGTGGAAATCCGCTACTACTCCATTATCTACGACGTGACGGACGACCTGAAAAAGATGTTGTCGGGCATGCTGGAGCCGGCCATCCGCGAACGTACGCTGGGCGAAGCCGAGATCCGCGAGGTGTTCAACGTTTCCAAGGTGGGCAAGGTGGCCGGCTGCATGGTGACCGAGGGCGTCGTCCGCCGCGGGGCGCGGGTGCGGCTGCTGCGCGACCTGGTGGTCATCCACGATGGCAGCCTGGGTCAGCTCAAGCGCTTCAAGGACGACGTCAAGGAAGTCAAGGAAGGCCTTGACTGCGGCATGGCCTTCGAAAACTACCAGGACATCCAGGTCGGCGACACCATCGAGTGTTTCGAAATCGAAGAGGTGCCCCGGGAACTGTGAGCCGGGGCGTCTGGTACTTACTTGCACGATTTCGCGTTTCGTCCGCCAAAGGGATACAGCGGCGGGGTGCGCGTTGATCGAGGGTACCATGGACAGACGGGAGGATAGGGGTCCCAGCCAGCGCCAGTTGCGGGTTGGCGAAGAGTTGCGCCACGCCCTGGCGTGGATCCTGGAACGCGGCGAGGTACGCGATCCCGACCTCAAGGGCGTATCCGTCACCGTCACCGAAGTGCGGGTAAGCCCGGATCTCCGCAAAGCCACCGTGTTCGTCTTTCCCCTGGGCGGCGGCGAAACCGGGGCCGTCGTCAGCGGGCTCACCCGGGCGCGGCCTTTTCTGCGCCGCCAGGTGGCGAACGCCGTCAGGCTGAAGTTCGTTCCCGATATCACGTTTCGCGCCGACCCGTCGTTTGACGAGGCGCGCCGCATCGACGCCCTGTTGCGCGATCCGGCGGTCTCCCGCGACCTGGGGGAGGATCGGGCCGAGGACGAGGACCCCCATGGGGCGTAGGCGGGGCGGCAAGCCGATCCACGGCTGGCTGGTCATCGACAAGCCGGTGGGCATCACGTCCAGCGCCGTCGTCGGCAAGGTGCGCGCCCTCACCGGCGCCGCCAAGGCCGGGCACGGCGGCACCCTGGATCCCCAGGCCACCGGCGTTCTTCCCGTGGCCCTGGGCGAGGCCACCAAGACCGTCTCCTATGCCGTCAGCGGCGCCAAGGTCTATCGCTTTACCGTCCGCTGGGGCGAATCACGGTCCACGGACGACGCCGAGGGCGAGGTGACGGCGCAAAGCGCCGTCCGCCCCACCGCGGATGATATCCTGAAGGCGCTCCCCGATTTCACCGGCGACATCGACCAGGTGCCGCCCATATTTTCCGCGGTCAAGGTGGGTGGGCGGCGCGCCTATGCGCTGGCCCGCGCCGACGAGCCGGTACGGCTGGAGCCCAGGCGCGTGCGCATCGATCATTTCGAACTGCTCGGCCAGGCCGACGCCGACCATGCCGAATTCGAGGTCACCGCCGGAAAAGGCAGCTACATGCGCAGCCTGGGGCGCGACCTGGCGCTGGCGCTGGGTACGGTCGGGCACATTACGGCGCTGCGCCGCACGTCCGTAGGGCCCTTTAGCGAAGAGCAGGCGATTTCCCTGGATAATCTCGTCGCGCTGGGGCATAGTGCGCCGCTCTCGGACTACCTGCTTCCCGTCGAGACCGCGCTGGCCGACATCCCGGCGATGGCCCTGACGGAAGCGGAAGCGCGGCGCTTGCAATGCGGCCAGCCCATTTCCGTGTTGGCGGTGGCAAGCCGGACACCCCTCAAACACATCACCCAAGGCGCCATCGTTTGCGCCAAGGCCGAGGGCAAGCCGGTGGCGTTGGCGCGGATAACCGGAGCCGAAATTCGCCCGGTGCGCGTGCTCAACCTGTGAAGAAACGGAGTATTGGATGTCGATTACCGCGGAGCGAAAACAGGCGCTCATCAAGGAGTTCGCCACCAACAATGACGACACCGGCTCGCCGGACGTTCAGGTGGCCATCTTGAGCGAGCGCATCGGCAACCTCACCGAACACCTGAAGACCCACAAGAAGGACAACCATTCCCGCCGTGGCCTGCTGCGCATGGTGGGACAGCGCCGGCGCCTGCTCGACTATGTGAAAAGGAAGGAAGCCAAGCGCTACGAGGAACTGATACGGCGCCTGGGATTGCGCCGATAATGAACCGCGCCGGGATGCGAATTCGTGTCCATCGGCGCCAGCGCGGCTGTGGCCCGGGAACGGGTCGCCGCGTTCACCGGAGGAAAGCGACGGCCACGATGATAATCGCGGGACCGTTATGCCCGCGGCCGTCGCTCCAGTCCGTTCACAAATACCTGCCCCCGAAGGACGCCATCCCGGCGGTCCCGGGCGGGCACACAGACGAGGCGATCGGCGACCGCACCTGCGGCAGAGCCGGCGCCTGCGGTAGGAAGAGGTAGAAGAGAAGATGTTTCAAGAGTTCAGAAAGGAGATCGAGTGGGGCGGGCGCACGCTCGTTCTGGAGAGCGGCAAGATCGCCCGTCAGGCCGATGGCGCCGTCATGGCGACCTATGGCGACAGCCGGGTCCTATGCACCGTCGTCGGTGAAACAAAGCCACGGGTTGGTCTGGATTTCTTCCCGCTGGCCGTACATTATCAGGAGAAGACCTTTGCCGCCGGCAAGATTCCGGGCGGCTTTTTCAAGCGCGAAGGCCGGCCCAGCCAAAAGGAAACCCTCACCTCGCGCCTGATCGACCGGCCCATCCGGCCGCTGTTCGCCAAGGGTTTCCGCAACGAAACCCAGGTTATCTGCACCGTCCTTTCCCATGACATGGAGAACGACCCCGACATCGTCGCCATGATCGGGACGTCGGCGGCGCTGACCCTTTCGGGCCTTCCGTTCATGGGTCCCATCGCCGGCTGCCGCGTCGGCTACATCGACGGCGAATATGTGCTCAACCCCGAGGTCGACGCATTGACCGGCAGCGCGCTGGACCTGGTGGTCGCCGGCACCCGCGACGGCGTGCTGATGGTGGAATCGGAAGCCAGCGAGCTGTCCGAAGAGGTGATGCTGGGAGCGGTGATGTTCGGCCACCGCGGGTTTCAGCCGGTGATCGAAGCGATCATCGACCTTGCCGAAGCCTGCGCCAAGGAGCCCCGCGAACTGCCCGAAGCGCCCGAGGGGGCCAAGGACCTCGCCCAGCGCGTGGCCGAGAAGGCCGAGGCGGATTTGCGCCAGGCCTACGCCGAGACCGACAAACTGACCCGCCAGGAAAAGGTGGCGGCGGTGAAGGAAAGGGTGACCGCGGAGCTGACGGACGACGGGTCCGTCGGCGAGGAGCTTCTCAAGGATACCTTGCCCGGCATCTTCAAGGAGCTGGAGAAGACCATCGTGCGGCGCGACATCCTCAAGACCGGCCGGCGTATCGACGGGCGCGACACGCGCACGGTGCGCCCCATCGCCGCCGAGGTGGGACTGCTGCCCAGAACCCACGGCAGCGCGCTCTTTACCCGGGGCGAGACCCAGGCGCTCGTGGTGACGACCCTGGGCACCGGCCAGGACGAGCAGATCATCGACGGCCTGGCCCTCGACTACCGCGAACACTTCATGCTCCACTACAACTTCCCGCCCTATTCGGTGGGCGAGGCCGGCCGTTTCGGCTTCACCAGCCGGCGCGAGGTGGGACACGGCATGCTGGCCTGGCGGGCAGTCCACCCGCTGATGCCGAGCAAGGAGGACTTCCCCTACACCATTCGGGTGGTCTCCGAGATCACCGAATCCAACGGGTCCTCATCCATGGCCACCGTCTGCGGCGCCTCGTTGTCGATGATGGACGCCGGCATTCCCCTGGCCCGGCCGGTGGCCGGTATCGCCATGGGGCTGATCAAGGAGGACGACGGCGTCGCCGTCATTTCGGACATCCTCGGCGACGAGGACCACCTCGGGGATATGGACTTCAAGGTGGCCGGCACGGAGCGGGGCATCACCTCGCTGCAGATGGACATCAAGATCACGTCCATCACCGAAGACATCATGAGCGTGGCGCTGGAGCAGGCCCGCGAGGGGCGCGCGCACATCCTCGACGAGATGAGCAAGGCCCTCGAGAACGCCCGCGACCGGGTCAGCGACAACGCCCCGCGGATCACCGTCATCACCATCAACAAGGACAAGATCCGCGAGGTCATAGGCCCGGGCGGCAAGATGATCCGCGAAATCTGCGAGGTCACCGGTGCCAAGATCGACCTCGAGGACGACGGCACGGTCAAGGTGGCGGCGGTCGACCAGAAAGCCGCCGATAGCGCCATAGAATGGATCCGCAGTATCACCGCCGAGCCCGAGGTCGGCGCGCTGTATACGGGAAAAGTGGTGAAAACCGTGGATTTCGGCGCATTCGTCAATTTCATGGGCAGCAAGGACGGCCTTGTCCACATCAGCGAACTGGCGCCCAAGCGGGTGGGCAAGACGACGGACGTGGTCAACGTCGGCGATACGGTCAAGGTCAAGCTGATCGGCATCGACGACCGCGGCAAGGTGAAGCTGTCCATGAAGGCGGTGGACCAGGAAACCGGCGAGGACATCTCGGACCAGGTTGCGCCGGCCAGGGCGGCCCGCTAGCCGCGTCCAAGGCGAAATGCCGCCCGCAAACCGGGCCGGCGTTTCGCCTGTTTTCCCCCCGGTTCCACCGGGCCGGCGGCGCAAAATCGTGGAGAAATCGTGCCGCGAGTCGTCTTTTCCCAAATCCTCTATATATAGTGTTAATGAGGAGCGGCCGAAGACGCCGCAGCAGGGGACCGTACGGCGGATTGCGCAATCGCCGGAGCGAAGCCATGGGGGCCTCAATGACGCCTTGTGAAACCAAGGCAAATTTCGTGCGCGCCGGTTTCGGTGGGTGAGGCCAGGGCCCTGGCTCCGGCAGCGCGAAGCGTCCGCTCCGGAATTTGCGCGCTGGAGGCCGCGAAACGGTGTCCGGCGTGGTCCGTGGTTTCGCGCGGGTCGGGCGGTGGCGGCCCGATGCGCACATTGGGTCGACGCGTTTGAGCAGGAAAAACAGCTATTCGTACGACGATCTCCTGCGATGCGCCCAGGGCAAATTGTTCGGCCAGGGCAACGCGCAGTTGCCCCTGCCGCCCCTTTTGATGTTCGACCGGATCGTCAGGATCAGCGACAACGGCGGACATTACGGCAAGGGGGAAATCCTGGCGGAACTGGATGTCAGGCCGGATTTGTGGTTTTTCAAGTGTCATTTTCAGTCCGACCCGGTCATGCCCGGTTGCCTTGGCGTGGACGCGCTGTGGCAACTGGTCGGGTTCTTTCTGGGCTGGCTCGAGGCGCCGGGCCGGGGCCGGGCGCTCGGCGTCGGCGCGGTGAAGTTCAGCGGCCAGGTGGATCCGACGGCCAAAAAGGTGACCTATCACATCGACATCAGGCGGGTGATCAAGCGGCAGTTCTCGATCGGCATCGCCGACGGCTTGATGAAAGTGGACGGCCGTTCCATCTACGAGGCCAAGGACCTGCGGGTCGGCGTGTTCACCACGATCGACGATTGGTGACGGTGTATCCATGAGACGCGTTGTCGTGACCGGCATGGGGATCATCTCCAGCATCGGCGACACCAAGGCGGAGGTGCTGGACTCGCTGCGCGCCGGGCGCTCGGGAATTTCGTTCTGCGAGGAATACCGCGAGCTCGGCTTCCGCAGCCACGTTCACGGTGTGCCGAAGGTCGACCTGGACGGCGCCATTGACCGCAAGGTGCGGCGCTTCATGGGGGACGGCGCGGCGTACAATTTCCTGGCCATGGAACAGGCCATTGCCGATGCCGGCCTGCCCGAGGACCAGGTGTCGAACGAGCGCACCGGGCTGATCATGGGATCGGGCGGGCCGTCGACGAGGAATCTGGTGGCGGCCGCCGACACCGTGCGCAAGCGGAACGCCAAAAAGGTTGGGCCGTTCATGGTTCCCAGAACCATGTCGAGCACGAATTCCGCCACCCTGGCCACCCCGTTCAAGATCAAGGGCGTCAGTTACTCCATAAGCTCCGCCTGCGCGACCAGCGCCCATTGCATCGGAAACGGGTACGAAATGATTCAGCTGGACAAGCAGGACGTGGTCTTCGCCGGCGGCGGCGAGGAGCTCGACTGGACGCTGTCGGTCCTGTTCGACGCCATGCCGGCGCTGTCGTCCAAATTCAACGACACGCCGGAGGTGGCGTCGCGCGCCTTCGACGCCGAGCGCGACGGCTTTGTCATCGCCGGCGGCGGCGGCGTGCTGGTACTCGAGGAACTGGAGCATGCCAAGGCGCGTGGCGCCCGGATCTATGCCGAAATCGCCGGCTATGGCGCCACGTCGGACGGATACGACATGGTGCAGCCGTCCGGCGAAGGCGCGGTGCGGTGCATGCGGATGGCCATGGCCGGGCTCGAGCGGCCGGTCGACTACGTCAATACCCATGGCACCAGCACGCCGGTGGGCGACGTCAAGGAACTGGAAGCCATGCGCGAGGTGTTCCCCAACGGCATGCCGGCCTTCAACTCGACCAAGTCGCTGAGCGGCCATTCCCTTGGCGCCGCCGGCGTCCAGGAAGCCATTTACTGCCTGCTGATGATGGAGAACAATTTCATTTGCGCCTCGGCGAACGTCACCGACCTGGACCCCGAGGCGCGCGGCATGCCGATCGTCCTTGACCGCCGCGACAACGTTCGGCTGAACGCCGTCCTCTCCAACAGCTTCGGATTCGGCGGCACGAACGCCGCGCTGGTATTTACCCGATTCGAAGAATGACGGTCGCCCCCGCCCGTTGCCCGCATATGGACCGTGAACAAGGCATCCCGGGCCCCCGCCGGTTCCGGCGCGGGTGACGCTTCCATGGCCCATGTGAACAGACTGATGGTTGGCAAAAAAGGCCTCATCATGGGGGTCGCCAACGATCATTCCATCGCCTGGGGGATCGCCTCGGCGTTGCACCGGCATGGGGCCGAGATGGCGTTCACCCATCAGGGCGGCGCCTTCGGCAGGCGCGTCGGGCCGCTGGCCGAATCGGTCGGCTCCACCATCGTGCTGCCCTGTGACGTCGAGGACGGGCCCAGCGTGGATGCGGTTTTCGCGGCGCTCAAGGAAGAATGGGGCGCCGTCGATTTTGTCGTGCACGCCATTGCCTACTCCGACAAGGCGGAGCTCAAGGGCCGGTACGTGGACACCACGGTGGAGAATTTTACCCGGACCCTGGATGTCTCGTGCTTTTCCTTTACCGCCGTCGCCCAGCGTGCGGCCGCGATGATGCCGTCAGGGGGCAGCCTGCTGACCCTCACCTTTTCCGGGGCCGAGCGTGTCATGCCCAATTACAACGTCATGGGGGTGGCCAAGGCGGCTCTCGAGGCAAGCGTGCGCTACCTTGCCGCCGACCTGGGTCCGGAAAAAATCCGGGTCAACGCCATTTCCGCGGGTCCCATGAGGACCCTTGCCGGAAGCGCGATCAGCGATGCCCGGGAGGTCCTGAGATGGAGCCAGGACCACTCACCGTTGAGGCGCAATATCCGTCTGGACGATATAGGAGGCGTCGCGCTCTACCTGCTCAGCGACCTTTCCGGGGGAGTGACGGGCGAAGTCCTTCACGTGGACAGCGGCTACGATATCGTGGCAATTCCGGCCCGGCCCCGCCGGTGACCCGCATTTAGGCGTGTATCCAGGCCGATAGGCAGGCGGATCAAAATTGTTTCAACTGGGTATTCCTGTCCACGAGAAAATGTCTTTTTTTCATATTTCCATAATTTAATTATGGTAATATGAAAGTGTTGAGCATCGGTCCGAGTGTACCTATATACGGGGAGTTACGATGGCTAGACCCTACACCCAGGTTCTCGAGCGGTTGCGTGCGGCGGGGCTGCGGCCCACCCGTCAGCGCCTGGCCCTTGCCAAGCTGCTGTTCGATGGGGGCGACCGCCATGTGACCGCCGAAACTCTCCATGGCGAGGCGCTGGGGGCCGCCATCCGGGTCTCCCTGGCCACCGTGTACAACACCCTGCACCAGTTCACCGCCGCCGGATTGTTGCGCGAGATCGTGGTCGATTCCCAGCGCTCCTATTTCGACACCAATATCAGCGAACACTACCACTTCTTCTTCGAAAATTCCGGCCGGCTGGACGACATTTCCACCGACCGGATCGTCTTCGCCCGGATGCCGGATCCACCCAAGGGGACACGGGTCAAGCGTGTCGCCGTGGTCATCAGGCTCGACGACTCCGACTAAAAATATAAATAAAAACAGTATGCTATTTACGTTCTTAGAATTCCTATAAAATCATTGACACGGCGGCCAACTGCCCTCATATTGGGGGATGAGGCCTTTGGCGCCGGCTCGGCGCGATTCGTATTTGCCATCGGGAGGAGACCCGATAAGGGGAGAAAACCATGCCTGCATTGAAGGGAACCAAGACCGAAAAGAACCTGAAAGACGCCTTTGCCGGCGAATCCCAGGCCAACCGCCGCTACCTGTATTTCGCCCGCAAAGCCGACATCGAGGGTTACAACGACGTTTCCGCCGTCTTCCGCTCCACCGCCGAAGGTGAAACCGGCCACGCCCATGGCCATCTCGAGTACCTCGAGGAGGTCGGCGACCCGGCCACCGACCTTCCCATCGGACCGACCGAGGACAATCTGAAGGCGGCCATCGCCGGTGAGACGTACGAGTACACCGACATGTATCCCGGCATGGCGAAGTCGGCCCGCGAGGAAGGGTTCGACGAGATCGCCGACTGGTTCGAAACCCTGGCCAAGGCCGAAAAATCCCACGCCGGCCGGTTCCAGAAGGCGCTTGACGGCATGGATTGAAGGCTGTCCCCCGGATTCTTTGCACCAGCGGGGGGTCCGGCGGATCCCCCGTATTTCTAGGGGAGCCGTAGCCATACGGTAAGGAGCGCACACATGCGCGAAGGTAGCCTGGAGGCGCCCGAACGCCATCCCATCCCCTGGCGGGAGGCGGATTTCCACGATCGCCAGAAGTTGGACGAAGAGTTGCGCCGGGTCTTCGACATCTGCCACGGCTGCCGGCGCTGCTTCAACCTGTGCGACGCCTTCCCGCGCCTGTTCGACCTGATCGACGGCAGCGATACGGGCGAGGTGGACGGGGTGTCGAGCGGCGATTTCAAGGGTGTGGCGGACGCCTGCACCCTCTGCGACATGTGCTTCATGACCAAGTGTCCGTACGTGCCGCCCCACCAGTTCAACCTGGATTTCCCCCACCTCATGCTGCGCTACCGGGCGGTCGAGGCGAGGGAGGGCAAGGTCGGTTTCGCCGCGCGCCAGCTCGCCAGGACCGACCGCAACGGCCGGCTCGGGTGTTCGATGGCGCCGCTCGCCAACTGGGCGACGGACCGCGGCAACCGCCTGACCCGGCCGTTGATGGAGGCGGCGGCCGGTATTCACCGCGAAGCGGAGCTGCCCAAATTCCACCGCCCGACCCTGACGGACCGCCCGGCGCCGGCGCCGGTCAACCGGGATGCCCCCGCCTTCGGCCGCAAGGCGGTGATCTACGCCACCTGTTTCGGCAACTACAACGGCCCCGACATCGGCGTCGCGGCGCGCGCCGTGCTGGCGGCGAACGGCGTCGAAACGGAAGTCGTCCATCCCGCCTGTTGCGGCATGCCGCGGCTTGAGTCCGGCGACATCGCCGGGGTCGCCGCGGCGGCGTGCGCCGTGGCGGCCGGGTTGCGGGGCTGGATCGACACGGGATACGACGTCGTCTCCCTGGTTCCGTCGTGCAGTCTCATGCTCAAGTTCGAATGGCCGCTGATCATGCCCGGTGACGACGATGTCATCCGGCTCAGCCGGGCCACCTTCGACATCAGCGAGTACGTGGTCGACATCGCGAAAAAAGAGGGCCTGGCCCGGCCCCTGAAGCCCCTGGCGGGCGATGTCGCGGTGCACATCGCCTGCCATGCCCGGGCCCAGAACATGGGCCGCAAGGCGGCCGAGATGCTGGCGCTGGTGCCCGACACCAAGGTCTCGGTGATCGAGCGCTGTTCGGGGCACGGCGGCGCCTGGGGGATCAGAAAGGACATGTTCCCGGTGGCCCTGAAGACAGGCCGGCCGGTGGCACGCCAGGCGGCCGGGACGAAGGCGGCGTTCATCGTTTCCGAATGTCCCCTGGCCCGCGCGCACATCGTGCAGGGGATGGAGCGTCTGGACGGCGGCGGCCCGGCCGTCGAAGGGGCACAGCATCCCATCCAGTTGATCGCCCTGGCCAGCGGGCTGTGAGCGGGAACGAGCAATGGCAAAAACCGAGATCACCCGCGCCGACATCATGCCGGTCGACGAATACGCGAAGACACGGCGCCAGCGCCGCCCGGCGATGATGGAGCTGAAAAAGACCCGCCGCCTGGCGGTCGGTCCCGACGCCATGTTCAGTTTCGAGTGTTACGAAACCATGTGGCACCAGATCCACGAGATGCTCTACATCGAGAAGGGGGGCGAGGACCAGATCGCCGACGAACTGGCGGCCTATAACCCGCTTGTCCCCAAGGGGAACAACCTGGTCGCCACCCTGATGTTCGAGATCGACGACGCCGACCGCCGCGCCCGCGTCCTGGCCCGGCTCGGCGGCGTGGAGAACACGGTGACCCTCAGCGTCGACGGCGAAACCATCCGCGCCGTGCCCGAGGGAGACGTGGACCGCAGCACCGCCGCCGGCAGGGCGTCATCGGTGCATTTCCTGCGCTTTCCCTTCACGCCGGCGCAGGTCGAAAAGTTCGCCACGCCCGGGGCGGACGTCACCTTGGGCATCGGCCACGAGAACTACGGCCACATGGCGCGCCTGCCCGAGGCCGTCCGCGCCGCCCTGGCCGGGGATTTCAAGTGAAGACAGAGGTCAGAGGTCAGAGGTCAGAGGTCAAATTTCGAATGGCCGACTTCTGTTCTCTGTTTTCTGACCTCTGATCTCTGCCCCCTCACTTCACCGCCTCGTTGGCGTGGGTGCCCCAGAAGTCGACCCGTCTTAGCCAGCCCGTGAACTCGTCGATCTCCACCTTGCACCAGCCGCTGTCATTCGGGCATTCCATCAGGCGCCCGACGACGCCCGGTTCGGCCCGCGCCATCGGCGTGCTCCTGGCGTCCGCCTCGTCGCGCAGGGTGCGGACGGCGCCGGTGACGATAAAGGTGCGCTGCCCACTCAGCATGCTCTGGTGTATCCAGCCCTGGGTGCCCTGCCAGTCCCTCACCTTGCGCCACGTGCGGTGCTCGGCGATGACCTCAAGGGGCAGGTTTTGGCGCCGGTACACCCACTCCACCGGATATTGAACCCCCGGGCCGGTGCGCATGTTCACCTCGCCGGCGCGCAGGTGAACGAAACGGGGCAGCGGCAGGCCCGAGCCTTCGGGCGCCGCCCATGCCGGCAACATCCCCGAATACAGGATGGCCGCGAATACAAGAATCAGAATGGACCGCGCAGTCATGGCAGGGGCGACCGAACCGAAAAGATGGTGACATCGGGACGCCCCCATTATACGGCCGGTCCCTCGGCGGCGGTCAAGACATCCGTTCGCGCCGCTCCCGTCCGTCCCGCCGGGCGGCTTCGCGCAGGCAGGCGGCCCCCGACCACGCGATGCTGGACAAGGCTTCCCCTTGTTGCTATGGCCTGACGGCGCGGACGCCCGCTGAGGGGATTTCTGATGGCCAATAAAACGCCGCTGGTGGTGGTCACCCGCAAGCTGCCGGATGCCGTTGAAACCCGGATGATGGAACTGTTTGACGTCCAGTTGAACCTGGACGACAAGCCCATGAGCACGGACCAGTTGATCGAGGCGGTGAAGACGGCGGATGTTCTGGTCCCCACCCTGACCGACCGCATCGATTCCCAGCTCCTCGCCCAGGCCGGCCCGCGTATGCGTCTGATCGCCAATTACGGCACCGGGGTCGACCACATCGACCTCGCCGCCGCGCGCAAACACGACATCGTGGTGACCAACACGCCGGACGTGCTGACCGAGGATACCGCCGACATGACCATGGCCCTGATCCTGGCCGTGCCGCGCCGTCTGGCGGAGGGCGAGCGGGTCCTGCGGTCGGGCCGGTGGGAAGGATGGTCGCCCAACTGGATGCTCGGCCACCGCATCTACGGCAAGCGGCTCGGCATCATCGGCATGGGCCGCATCGGCCAGGCGGTGGCGCGCCGGGCGCGGGGGTTCGGCCTCTCCATCCATTATCACAACCGGCGCCGGCATCACCCCGACGTGGAAGCCGAACTGGAGGCCACCTACTGGGAAAGCCTGGATCAGATGCTGGCGCGCATGGACATCATCTCCGTCAACTGCCCCCACACGCCGGCCACCTATTACCTGCTGTCCGAGCGGCGCCTGAAGCTGCTGCAGCCCCACGCCTACATCGTCAATACCTCGCGCGGCGAGGTCATCGACGAGAACGCGCTGACCCGCCTGCTGAGGGCCGGCGATATCGCCGGCGCCGGTCTGGATGTGTTCGAACACGCGCCGGCGGTGAATCCGAAGCTTCTCGAACTGGACAACGTGTTGCTGTTGCCGCACATGGGATCGGCCACCTTCGAAGGCCGCATCGACATGGGTGAAAAGGTGGTGGTCAACATCAAGACCTTCACCGACGGCCACAAGCCGCCCGACCGGGTGCTCGGGGAGGGGTTTTAGTACCCGCATCCGCGATACGCGTTGTCCCGTGGATAAGGAGCTGGTTGTGCCAAGCGCTGCCGTGCCGGCTTTCGCGGGGGTCCCGTGTTGATCCATCTCAATGGCGCGCTGGTGTCCGCGGCGGAGGCCCGCGTCGATCCCGCCGACCGCGGCCTGGCCCTCGGCGACGGCTTGTTCGAGACCATCCGCGCGCGCGACGGCCGGCCCCTGCGCCTGGCCGCCCATTGCGCCCGGCTGAGGGCGGGCGCGGACGTTCTCGACCTCCCGGTGCCGGTCTCCGACGAGGCGCTCGGCCGTGCCCTGGACGACACGCTCGAGGCCAACGCCGTCACCGACGGCGTCCTGCGCCTCACGCTGACCCGCGGCCCGGGGCGACGCGGGCTGCTGCCGCCGCCCCAGCCCCGCCCGACCCTGCTGATCACGGCCGCCGCGGCGGATGCCTCTGCGCCCTCTCCCATCCGCGCCGTCATCGCCACCACGACCCGGCGCAACGAGCATTCGCCGCTGTCGCGCTGCAAGTGCATCAACTATCTCGACAACATTCTCGCCCGCCAGGAGGCCGAGAGACGGGGCGCCGGGGACGCGCTGCTGCTGAACACGGCGGGGCGCCTGGCCGGGACGACCATCGCCAATCTTTTCCTCGTCATCGACGGCGCGCTCGTGACGCCGCCCGTCGCCGACGGCGCCCTTCCCGGCGTCATGCGGGCCGAGGTCCTGGCGGCCGCCGGGACCGGGGAGCGGTCGCTCGAACCGGAAGACCTGGCCCTGGCCTCGGAGGCCTTCGTCACCAACTGCCTGGGATTTCGCGCCCTGGTGTCCGTCGACGGCGCGCCCATAGGCGACGGCCGCCCGGGGGCGGTATTCGAACAGATGCGGACGCTCGCTTAAAGAAGGCGAGAGGCGGACGAAAAGGCGCCGGCCGCGATGGCGTAGTCGCGGAGCGCGCCGTTGCCCCTGATGTGGCCTGACGACGGTCGGGGGGGGCTCCTGCCTGCGCGAAGCCGGAGCTTCGCTTCGGCGAAGGCAGGCCGCCCCCGACGCCCCCCGCCAGGGGTTTGCAAAACCCCTGGACCCCGTTAATCGGATTCCAAGGGCCGCCGGCCCTTGGTGGGGATTCAAAGGGGCAACGCCCCTTTGCCCCCGGCCATTCACGTTTTTGGGGAAGGGTTTCGGCGCCGGTCAAACCAACAGCATCGCGCCGTCCTTCGACGCGTCGCCAAGGAAGGTGACGATGCCGGCGGTGTCGATGCTCAGGTCGTCGCGCAGGTCCTCGGGCTCGATGCCGGCGGCGCGCAGGCCCATCTCGCAGACGATGAAGCGGACCCCCAGTTCCACGCAGGCGGAGAATAGCTCGTCGAAGGTGGCGACGCCCAGCCGGGCGTAGTCGCGGTCGATCTCCGCCGCCGCACCGCCCGGCCCGGCGCCGAGGGTGTGCCAGCCGGGGGTGCCGTCGGCGCCGGCGCGCAACAGGGCGCGGCACGCCCCCATGGTGAAGAACAGTGTCGCCGCCTGGTTCGTCGCCACGGCCGAGCTGGCCAGGGCGAGCGCGTAATGGACTTTGTCGAACTCGCCCGAATAGACGATGATCGAAAGCTTGTCCGGGCGGCCGGGCGCCCCGTCCTCAGCAGGCACGGTCGTCTCCCGTCTCGTGGGCCGAGAGATCGGTGATGGCGGGGTTCTCTCCGCACAGCGGGCAGCCCGGGTCCCGCTTCACCTTGATCTTGCGGAAGGTGGCGCCGAGCGCGTCGTAGATGATCAGCGACCCGGAAACGCTGTCGCCGATACCCAGCAGCTCCTTCAGGGTCTCGGTGGCCTGCAGCGATCCGATCATGCCGCACAGCGCCCCCAGCACGCCGGCTTCGGCGCAGGACGGGATCTGGCCGGGCGGCGGCGCCTCGCGGAAAAGGCAGCGGTAGCACGGGTTGTCCCCGGCTTCGTAGGCCTTGAACGTGGCGACCTGGCCGTCGAACCGGAGAATCGCCCCGGACACCAGGGGCTTGCGGGCGAAATAGCAGGCGTCGTTGACCAGGAAGCGGGTCGGGAAATTGTCGCTGCCGTCGGCCACCAGGTCGTAGCCGGAGATCAGCGCCAGGGCGTTCTGGGCGTCGATGCGCTCGTGGTGGGCGACGAGCCGCACGTCCGGGTTGATGGCGCGCAAGGTGTCGCCGGCGCTTTCCACCTTGGGCCGGCCGATGCTGGCGGTGGAGTGGATCACCTGGCGCTGCAGGTTGCTCAGGTCGACCACGTCGTCGTCGACCACGCCCAGCGTGCCCACCCCGGCGGCCGCCAGATAGAGGAGCACCGGCGAACCCAGGCCGCCGGCGCCGATCACCAGGACCTTGGCGTCGAGCAGCCGGGCCTGTCCCTCGCCGCCCACCTCGTCGAGGAGGATATGGCGTGCATACCGCTGGATCTGGTTTTCGCTGAATTCCATGGGGGCCCGCGCCCGGCTGCTACGTGCCGCCCTTTCCGGCGCTCCGTTCCAGATTATCGAACAGGGCGGTGGACAGATAGCGCTCGGCGAAATCGGCCAGGATGGCGACGATCATCTTGCCCCGCATTGCCGGCCGCTCGCTCAGCTCGAGGGCCGCGGCCAGGGCGGCGCCCGACGAGATGCCGACGGGCAGGCCCTCGAGGCGCGCCACCTTGCGCGCCGTGGCAAGGGCGGTCTCGTTGCCGATCCTCAGGATCTCGTCGATCATGGCCCGGTTCAGCACCTTGGGAACGAAGCCGGCGCCGATGCCCTGGATGTCGTGGGGGCCGGGCAGGCCGCACGACAGCACCGGGCTGTCCTCGGGCTCGACGGCGATCATCCGGAAGCCGGGCTTGCGCGCCTTGATGACCTCGGCGACCCCGGTCAGGGTTCCCCCGGTGCCCACGCCGCTGACCACCACGTCCACTTCGCCCCCGGTGTCGCGCCAGATCTCCTCGGCCGTGGTGCGGCGGTGGATTTCGGGGTTGGCGGGGTTCTCGAACTGCTGGAGCATGACCGCGTTGGGCAGTTCCTCGACCAGCTCCTTGGCCCGCCGCACGGCCCCGGCCATGCCCCGGGATGTCGGCGTCAATTCGGTTTCGGCGCCGAGCAGCGCCAGCATCTTGCGCCGTTCCCCGGACATGCTTTCCGGCACCGTGAGGATGAGGCGGTAGCCCTTGGCGGCGCAGACGAAGGCCAGGGCTATGCCGGTGTTGCCCGAGGTCGGTTCGACCAGCACCGTGCCCGGGCCGATGCGGCCCTCGGCCTCGGCGGCTTCGACCATGGCCAGGCCGATGCGGTCCTTGACCGAGGCCATGGGATTGAAAAACTCGCATTTCGCCACGATGTCGGCCTTGCACCCGGCGTCGGCCGCCAGCTTGCTCAGGCGCACCAGCGGCGTGGCGCCGACGGTGTCCAGGATGCCGCCGTAGATGCGGCCGCGGAACTCGGGCGTGGCGGAAAGGGGGATCGCTGCCTGTTGTTTGGTCATGTCAACGGTCGGCTACCATACACCTTTTTGCGTCGGCCGTCCGCCCGGGCGGCGGCTCACGGCAAGCCCGCGGATCAGATCGAGAAGTCCAGGTTCCGCCGCCCTTCGCTGTCGACGCCCGCGTGGTCGGCCTGGGTGCACAGGTCGTCGATGGTCACCGAATCGAGACGCGCCATGACATCTTCGTGCAGTTCGGCCCACAGCGGCTGGACGACGGTGCGGCCCAGGTCCGATCCGCCGGCGTCCGTCGGCAGGTTTTCGCCCGGCTCCATGCTGCGCACCACGCGGACGACGTCGCCGACCGAGATCCGCCGCCGTTCGCGCGCCAGCCGGTAGCCGCCCCGGGGCCCGCGGACACCGATCAGAACGCCTTCGCGCACCAACTGCTGCAGCGCCTGTTCCAGATAGCGCCGGGGAATGCCCTGGCGCCGGGTGATCTCGCGGCTTTGCACCGGCGCGCCGGCGGCGTGGTAGGCGATGTCCAGGACCGCCTCGATGGCAAACAGCATTTTCTTCGACAGGCGCAACATCAGCCTCTTCCCTTGGTTCCCGTCGCCGCGGCTTCCGTGCCGGTGGAGCCGAAACCGCCGTCTCCGCGGCCGCTTGCCGGTAGGGAATCGACCTCGCGCCAGGCCACGGCGTTGACCGGCGCCACCACCATCTGGGCGATGCGCATGCCGCGTTCGATGGCGAACGGCGCGTCGCCCAGGTTGACCAGGATGACGCCGATCTCGCCGCGATAGTCGGCGTCGATGGTGCCGGGGCTGTTGAGCACCGTGATTCCGTGCTTCGTCGCCAGGCCCGAGCGCGGCCGCACCTGCGCCTCGTAGCCCGGCGGCAGGGCGATGGCGATGCCCGACGGGATCGCCGCCCGCCCCCCGGGCTCCAGGACCACCGGCTCGCTCACCGCCGCCAGCAGGTCGACCCCGGCGCTCATGGCGGTGGCGCAGGCCGGCAGCGGCAGCCCGGCGCCGTGGGGCAGCCGCCGGATGGGGACGGCGAGGGGGCTCACCGCGCCACGTCCAGGGCGTCGGCGATGCGCTCGGCCAGACGCTCGGCCACCGCCTGTTTGGTCAGCGTCGGCCAGTCCTCGACGCCGTCCGCGGAGACAAGGTGCACGGTGTTGGTGTCGCCGCCGAAGGTGCCGGTGCCCGGCGAGACATCGTTGGCGAGGATCCAGTCGCACCGCTTGGCGGTGCGCTTGGCGACGGCGTTCTCGACCACCGACTCCGTTTCCGCGGCGAAGCCGATCACCAGTTCGGGGCGGCGGCCGCCGCCGTTGCCCAAGGCCGCCAGGATGTCCGGGTTCTCGGTCAGGATCAGGGTCGGGCCGGCCGGCGCGGCCTTCTTCTTGATCTTGCCCGCCACCGGGTCGGCGACGCGCCAGTCGGCGACGGCCGCCGCCAGCACCGCGGCGTCCACGGGCAGGGCGTGTTCGCAGGCCTCCAGCATTTCGACCGCCGATTCGACGCGCACCACCGCCACCCCCGGCGGGTCGGGCTGTCCGGTGGGCCCGGAGACCAGGGTCGTGTCCGCTCCCAGGCGCGCCAGGGCGGCGGCGATGGCGTGGCCCTGCTTGCCCGAGGAGTGGTTGGCCATGTAGCGCACGCTGTCTATGGCCTCGTGGGTGGGACCGCTGGTGACCAGGGCGCGGCGGCCCTTCAGCCGGCCGTTGGGACGAAAAAAGGCTTCCACGGCGGCGACGATGTCGTCCGCCTCCGCCATGCGGCCCATGCCCCACTCGCCGCACGCCATGTCGCCCTCGGTGGGGCCGACGCGGAGCACGCCGCGCTCTTCCAGGGTCGCCAGGTTGGCCCGCGTGGCGGCGTGCTCCCACATGCGCACGTTCATGGCCGGCGCCACCATCACCGGCTTGTCGGTGGCGAGCAACGCGGTGGTCGCCAGATCGTCGGCGATGCCCGCCGCCATCTTGGCCAGGATATTGGTGGTGGCGGGCGCCACCAGCACCAGGTCGGCGTCCCGGGAGAGCTCGATGTGCCCCATCTCGCTTTCATCGGTGAGCGAGAACAGGTCCCCGTAGACCTTGTCCTGGCTGAGCGCGGCCAGCGATAGGGGGGTGACGAATTCCGCCCCCGCCCGGGTCAGGATGCAGCGGACGGCGAACCCGTGCTCGCGCAGCCGGCGGATGGCGTCGAGGCACTTGTAGGCCGCGATGCCGCCGGAAACGATCAACAGAATGCGTTTGCCTTCGCCCACGGGGCCTCCGCGGAAATTTAACTAATAAGTTGTGTGATTAAGATAATCTGGCGCGGCCCACGGTGCAACCCCCGCGTTACGCCAGTGTCCTGTCCCGTTCCGTCCGGGCCGCGCCCGGATCGGGGATTTCCCGGTGCCCTGTATCGGCTAGATCCGCCACCCCGAATGCAGGGCCGCGATGCCGCCGGCCAGGTTGCGGTAGGTGACCTGGCTCAGGCCCGCCTCGGCGATCATGGCGGCGAACGGTTCCTGGGCGGGAAAGCGCCGGATGCTTTCCGCCAGATAGCGATAGGCGGCGCGATCGCCGGCCACCGCCTGGCCCAGGGCCGGCAGCACCCGGAAGGAGTACGAGTCGTACAATCCGTCCAGGGCCGGCACGGCGAGGCGGCTGAACTCCAGGCACAGGAACCGCCCGCCGGGCCTGAGCACCCGCCGCGCTTCGGCCAGCACCCGGGAAATGTGGGTCACGTTGCGGATGCAGAACGCCGTCGTATAGGCGTCCACGGAACCGTCGGCGACGGGCAGGCACTCGCCGTCGCCGCAGATCCAGGTGATTCCGTCGAGCATTCCCCGGTCGACGGCGCGGTCGCGCCCCACCGCCACCATGCCGGTGGTGATGTCGCAGACGAACACAGGACCGCCGCCGCGCTCGCGGAACCGGAACGCGATGTCGCCGGTGCCGCCGCCCACGTCCAGAAGCGTCATCCCCGGGCGCGGGTTCAGCCAGTCCATCATGGCCGCCTTCCACAGGCGGTGGGCGCCCAGGCTCATGAGGTCGTTCATGAGGTCGTAGCGGGTGGCCACGCTGCCGAAGACGTCCCGCACGAGGGACGCCTTCTCGCCCTCGGGCACGCTCTGGAATCCGAAGTGGGTGACGGGCCCGCCTCCCGGGGCGTCCCCGTTTTCTTTTTGCTGCCGGGGCATGGACCCGACCATAGCGCAAGGCGCGCGGGCGCGCTACCTTACGGCCTGCGCGAGGACAGAGGCGTCTATCCATGCCCGAATTACCGGAGGTCGAAACCATACGCCGCGGCCTGGCGCCCGTGCTCGAGGGCCGCGTCCTGCGCCGGGTGACGGCGCGCCGTCCCGACCTGCGCCGGCCCCTGCCCGCCGACTTCGCCCGGCGCACCCGGGGACGCCGGGTCCTCGAGATCGGCCGGCGGGGCAAGTTCCTCCTGATGTTCCTGGACGACGGCGCGGTGCTGATCGTGCACATGGGCATGTCGGGCCGGATCAAGGTCTTTGGCGACGGCCCGCCGCCCCCGGAGCCCCACGACCACGTGGTCTTCGAGACCGACGCCGGCGCCACCATCCGCTTCTGCGACCCGCGCCGCTTCGGCCTGATGGCCCTGGCCCGCGGCGACGGGCTTTCCGGCCATCCCCTGCTCGCCGGCCTCGGGCCGGAGCCCCTGGACGCGGCGTTCGACGGAGCCGCGATGGCGGCGCTGCTTGGGCGCCGGAACGGGCCGATCAAGACGGCGCTCATGGACCAGGCCGTCGTCGCCGGCCTGGGCAACATCTACGTCAGCGAAAGCCTTTTCCGCGCCGGCCTGTCCCCGAAGCGCAAGGCGATGACGGTCAAGGGGCAGAGGGCCGGGCGCCTGGCCGCCGCCATCCGCGCGGTGCTGGCCGACGCCATCGCGGCCGGCGGCTCCACCTTGCGCGATCACCGCCAGCCGTCCGGGGAACTGGGCTATTTCCAGCACCGCTTCGCCGTCTACGGGCGCGCCGGCGAGCCGTGTCCGGGATGCGACTGCGACCGCGCCAAAACCCGCGGCATCCGCCGCATCGTGCAGTCGGGACGTTCGACTTTCTATTGTGCGACCCGCCAGCGCTGATGTAATAGCCACGCCATGACACACCCGCTCCGCCGCGCCCCGCTGCTCGCCGCCGCCGTTTGCGCCGCCGCCCTCGGCTGGGCGGAGGTCGACGCGGCGGACCGCGCCGCCGGGCAAGGCACGGTCGCCTTCGTCGGCGGCATCGAGGACCTGCCGCTGATGCCCGGTCTGGAAGAGGACGCCGCCGGGCGGATGGTCTTCGACACGGCCGCCGGGCGCATCGTCGAGGCCTATGCGTCGGGCGCGGTGTCCCGGGCCCAGGTGTTGGATTTCTACGCCGCCACCCTGCCGCAGCTTGGCTGGAGGCGCGCGGGCGAGACCGCCTTCCTCCGCGAAGACGAAATCCTGGTCCTGGAATTCTCCCCCGGCAAGGCCGGCCCTGCGTCGGCCCTCACCGTGCGCTTCGCCCTGTCGCCGGCGAAGGCCGGGGGGAACTCCACCGGCGGCGGCCGTCCCGAAAAACCGTGAGGAGGGGCCCGATGGCCTATGAGAACATCATCGCCGAGAAGAAAGGCCGCGTCGGCCTGATCACCCTCAATCGCGCGAAGGCGCTCAACGCCCTGAACGCGGCCCTCATCGCGGAGCTCGAGCACGCCCTCGATTCCTTTGAGGCCGACGACGGCGTGGGGGCCATGGTGATTACCGGCAACGACAAGGCCTTCGCCGCCGGGGCGGACATCAAGGAGATGCAGGACAAGACCTTTATCGACGCCTATCTCGATGATTTCATCACCCGGGACTGGGAGCGCATCGCCGCCTGCCGCAAGCCGGTCATCGCGGCGGTGGCCGGCTATGCCCTGGGCGGCGGGTGCGAGATCGCCATGATGTGCGACTTCGTTCTTGCCGCCGACAACGCCAGGTTCGGCCAGCCCGAAATCACCCTCGGCACCATGCCCGGCGCCGGCGGCACCCAGCGCCTGGCCCGCCTGGCGGGCAAGTCCAAGGCCATGGAGATGTGCCTGACGGGACGCATGATGGACGCCGAGGAAGCCGAGCGCATCGGCCTGGTCAGCCGTATCGTGCCCGTGGCCGGGCTGGTGGAAGAGGCGCTGAAGACGGCCGAGACCATCGCCGGGATGTCCAGGCCCGCCGTGCTGATGATCAAGGAGGCGGTCAACCGCGCCTATGAGACGAGCCTTTCCGAAGGCATCCGCTTCGAGCGCCGCCTGTTCCACGCCACCTTCGCCACCGAGGATCAGAAAGAGGGCATGGCGGCGTTCGCCGGGAAACGCCAGCCCAAGTTTACAAACAAATGACCGGCCCCGGCCCGGGCGGCGCGTCCGTGGCTGCCCCGTGCCCGTCTCCCACACGCGGGGTTGACGGGACCGGGTGCCGGAGATATAAGCCGGCCTTCCTTTTCCCGATCACCGGCTACAGGTTGCTCGATGGCCACCCACGACTCGGCGAAGAAACGCATCCGTCAAACCAAGCGCCGCACCGCGGTCAGAGGCGCCAGGCTGAGCCGCATCCGCACCTTTCTGCGCACCGTGGAGCGGGCCATCGCGAGCGGCGACAAGGAACAGGCGATGGCCGCGTTCCGCGCCGCCCAGCCGGAGTTGATGCGGGGCGTCAACAAAGGTTTGTTCCACCGCAACACGGTGTCGCGCAAACTCTCGCGGTTGTCGTCCAGGATCAAGGGCATGGCGGCCTGAAACGCGAAACGCGAAACACGTTGCGATGCGGGCCGCGTCCTGATTCATGCGGCCCTTTTTTTTGTGCGCGGACCGCAAAATCGTGGGCGCGGACCCCTGGCGAAAAATTTTTTCCAATATTTTTTCGACGTTCCCTATTCGGACACGTTGCCACGGCGTGGTCCGCTCTGTAAATTTGAATCCACCGACGCATGGGGGGGGAATTCCAAAAAAAGCAGGCACGCAGGGGCTTATTGAATAATCTCTTAAGTAGTCACGCTTGCACCTGCGCATCCTGTAGTAAGTAAGAAGTATTTCTGGCACGGTTAAGTGTAACTGTGCGAACAAATAAAGCACTAATAATCGGCGTCTATACTAAAAAGGGTTGTTGCAGGGCGCGCCGGGTTTTTGGTCTGTGGTCTCGTCCGGGGCCGGTGAGGCAGGTTTCCGGATCGGCGTTCGACGACCGGAACACGGACTCAGGGGGATGAGAACACCACTTCTTTTCGCGGTTCGGGCGGATTTCGAAGGTTTCGCCTTCGCCGTGCTCCTCTTTGTCCCGCACGCGTCGCGGTAGGACATTGCCCACCCTGTGTGGGAAGAACGTCCGCCCGCGACGGCGCCGGACGGCCTAGTGGGGGCGATTGAGAACATGGGAACGGGGACGACCGACAACCTTGTCGATGAGCAGTGGGCATCGGTTTGCAGCCGCCTGCGCATGGAGATCGGCGAGGCCGCGTACCAGAGTTGGGTGAAACCCATGACCATGCGCGGCGTGCGTGACGGTCAGGTGAGAATCTCCGTCCCCACCCGTTTCATGCGCGACTGGGTGGTGGCCCACTACGCGGACCGGTTGTTCACCCTGTGGAACGGCGAGGACACGGCGATCCGCGCGGTCGACGTTTTCGTCCAGCCCGAACGCTACCAGGCGGCCGCGGCGCCGTCCGACGAGAAGGACTCCACCGCCGCGGCCGGGCCCGCAACCACCGACAACGGCGGACAGTACAGCGGACATTACAGCGACGACCTCAGCGCGCCGCTGGATCGCCGCTTCACGTTCGAGAATTTCGTCGTCGGCAAGCCCAACGAATTCGCCTACGCCGCCGCCCACCGCGTCGCCGAGGCGACGACGGTGCTGTTCAACCCGCTGTTCCTGTACGGCGGCGTGGGACTGGGCAAGACCCATCTCATGCACGCCATCGCCTGGTACATCCGTAACGGCGATCCCTCGCGCACGGTCATTTACCTTTCGGCGGAGAAGTTCATGTACCGGTTCATCCGCGCCCTGCGCGAGAAGAACACGGTGGACTTCAAGGACCAGTTCCGCTCCGTCGACGTGTTGATGATCGACGACGTGCAGTTCATCAGCGGCAAGGACTCGACGCAGGAGGAGTTCTTCCACACGTTCAACGCCCTGGTCGATCAGGGACGGCAGATCGTCATCTCCGCCGACAAGTCGCCGTCGGACCTGGAAGGCATGGAGGAGCGCCTGAAATCCCGCCTCAGCTGCGGCCTGGTCGGCGACATCCACGCCACCACCTACGAGCTGCGCCTGGGAATCCTCCAGTCCAAGGCCGAGCAGATGGGCGTCGAGGTGCCGGGCAAGGTGATGGAGTTCCTGGCCCACAAGATCACGGCGAACGTGCGCGAGCTCGAAGGCGCGCTCAACCGCATCGTCGCCCATGCGCAACTGGTGGGGCGCAGCATTTCATTGGAGACCACCCAGGAGGTGATTCACGACCTGCTGCGCGCCAACGACCGGCGCGTCACCATCGAGGAAATTCAGAAGCGCGTCGCGTCCCACTTCAACGTCCGCCTCTCCGACATGCACTCGGCCAGGCGCGCCCGCTCCGTCGCCCGCCCCCGCCAGGTGGCCATGTATCTGGCCAAGCAGCTGACGTCGCGCTCGCTGCCCGAGATCGGACGCAAGTTCGGCGGACGCGACCACACCACGGTGATGCACGCCGTGCGCAAGGTGGAGGAGTTGCGCGAGTACGACTCCGGCTTCGCCGAGGACGTGGAACTCCTGCGCCGCATGTTGGAGGGCTGACGGACTTTTCGGCGGCGCCTTCAGGGGCGATGTTCCGGGTCCCGGGACGGACGCCCGCCGGAGCGGAAATTGCTTCGGATTCCAATGGTTTTTGCTATAATGACAGCCTTCTCACGGGGCATTTTCACGGCCCCATGCGCCGCCTTTCCCCGAGGGGCCCGGATGTCGCGGCGTGCGCGTGCGCGCCAGCCAAACCACGGACCTTGAAGACGCCATGAAACTCACCATCGAACGGGCCGCGTTCTTGAAATCGCTGGGACACGTGCAAAGCGTGGTCGAACGGCGCAACACCATTCTCATCCTCTCGAACGTGAAAATGGAGGCCGGCGACAACCGTCTGCGCCTGAACGCCACCGACCTGGACCTGGACGTGGTCGAAAGCGTGGAGGCCGAGGTGGCCACCCCGGGCGCCACCACGGCGCCGGCGCACACCCTCTACGACATCGTGCGCAAGCTGCCCGACGGCTCGCAGATCGAAATCGAACGGGGCGGCGATGACGAGCGTCTCACCCTGGTTTCCGGGCGTTCCCGCTTCTCCCTGGCCTGCCTGCCGCCCGAGGACTACCCGGTGATGTCGGGAGGGGACCTGCCCCACACCTTCCGTCTGGCGGCGGCGGACCTGCGCACCGTGATCGACCGCACGCGGTTCGCCATCTCGACCGAGGAAACCCGGTACTACCTCAACGGCATTTACCTGCACGCCGCCGAGCGCGAAGGCGTCGATGTGCTGCGCGCCGTGGCCACCGACGGCCACCGCCTGGCCAGCGTCGAGGTGCCCCTGCCCGAGGGCGCGAAAGGCATGGCCGGCATCATCGTCCCGCGCAAGACGGTCACCGAGCTGTGCAAGCTCATCGAAGAGACGACGGCGGAAATCGCCGTCTCGCTGTCGGAGACCGTGGTCCGCTTTGCCTTCGACGATGCGGTGCTGACGTCGAAGGTGATCGACGGCACCTTTCCCGATTACCAGCGCGTCATCCCCACCGGCAATGACAAGGAGCTGGAGGTCGACCGCCGGCAGTTGGCGGAGGCCGTGGACCGGGTGTCCGCCATCTCCAGCGAGAAATCGCGGGCGGTGAAGCTGTCGTTGAGTGACGGCAATCTGGTCTTGTCGGCGAGCAGTCCGGAGAACGGCACGGCCACCGAGGAACTGGAGGTCACCTACAGCGGCGAGGCTATCGAGATCGGCTTCAATTCGCGCTACCTGCTCGACATCACCCAACAGATCGAGGGCGACAACGCCCGGGTCGCCATGGCGGACGCGGCGTCGCCGACGATTCTGCGCGAGGCGGGCGACGGCGGGGCACTCTATGTGCTCATGCCCATGCGGGTGTGAGGACACGGCCCTGATCTCCTCGCAAGGTTTGGCGGAACTGGACACCTTGAGCGGATATCCCGCGGGCAGTGAGGCTGTCGCGGCACGCCTTTCGGTCGCCCGCCTGACCTTGACGGACTTCCGCTGCTTCCGCCGCCAGAGACTGGAGACCGATCCGCGGCCGGTGGTGCTCGCCGGGCCCAACGGCGCCGGAAAGACCAACCTGCTGGAGGCGATCTCGTTCCTGGTTCCCGGCCGCGGGCTGAGGCGGGCGCGCCTGCGCGACGTCGCCCGGTGCGGGGCCGGCGCCCAGCGGGACGGCGGCGCTACCGCCGCCCCGGCATGGGCGGTGGCGGCGCAGGTTTTGACGCCGCGGGGGCGGGTCGAGATCGGCACCGGCTGCGGCGATCCGGCGGCGCCCGGCGGGCGATCCGAAAAGCGCGCCGTCCGCGTCAACGGGCAGCCGGCGCGGAGCCAGGCGGTGCTCGCCGAATACCTGAGTGCCCAGTGGCTGACACCGCGTATGGACAAGCTGTTTGCCGAAGGGACCTCGCCACGGCGGCGCTTCCTGGACCGCCTGGTGTACGGCCTCGATCCCGCCCATGCCGGGCGCGTCAGCGCCTATGAGCATGCCCTCAGGGAGCGGGCGCGGCTGCTGCGCCGCGGCGGGGCGGGTGCCAACCGCGACCCGTCCTGGCTGGGCGCCCTGGAGGACACCATGGCGGCGAACGGGGTCGCCGTGGCGGCGGCGCGGCGCGACGCGGTGGCCCGGCTCGAGGCCGTTTGCGCCGAAGGCGCCGGGCCCTTCCCCGGCGCCGGCATCCGGGTCAGCGGCACCGTCGAAGGCTGGCTCGACGAGGGTCCGGCGCTGGCCGCCGAGGAGCGCCTGCGCGAGAGCCTGGCCGCGTCACGCGACGCCGACGGGGCAAGCGGCGGCGCCGCCACCGGCCCGCACCGAAGCGACCTCAGGGTGTGGCACCTGGCCCGGGACCGGCCCGCCGAGCAGTGCTCGAGCGGCGAGCAGAAGGCGCTTCTGATCGCCGTCGTCCTGGCCAACGCCCGCATGCAGGCGGCGGAGCGGGGGCGGGTCCCGCTGCTCCTGTTGGACGAGGTGGCGGCCCATTTGGACCGGCGGCACCGGGAGGGCCTGTTCGAGGAAGTCTCGGCCCTCGGCGCCCAGGCCTGGCTGACGGGGACCGACGCCGCCCTTTTCGCGCCCTTGCGGGAAACGGCGCAATTTTTCCGGGTCGAGGACGCCCGGGCGGTGCGGACGGATTGATGATGAGCAGGCGATGAGCAAACGGAAGACCGACGAAGCGACGGTGCCCGAGGCCTACGACGCCGGGTCGATCAAGGTCATGCGCGGGCTGGAGGCGGTGCGCAAGCGGCCGGGCATGTACATCGGCGACACCGACGACGGCTCCGGCCTGCACCACATGGTCTACGAGGTGGTGGACAACGCCATCGACGAGGTGCTTGCCGGTTTCTGCGATTCCATCGAGGTGACGCTCAACGGCGACGGCTCGGTCACGGTCACCGACAACGGCCGCGGCATCCCCGTGGGCATTCACGAAGAGGAAGGGGTCTCGGCGGCGGAAGTGATCATGACCCACCTGCACGCCGGGGGAAAGTTCGACCAGGACTCCTACAAGGTCTCGGGCGGCCTGCACGGGGTCGGGGTTTCGGTGGTCAACGCCCTGTCCGAATGGCTGGAGCTGCACATCTGGCGCGACGGCAAGGCGCACGTCGTCCGTTTCAAGGACGGCGAGGTGGAATCGCCCTTGAAGGTGGTGGGCGACGCGCCCGTCGCCGAGGGCAAGCCGCGCAGCGGCACGGAGATCACGTTCCTTCCGTCGGCGCAGACCTTCACCATGACCGAGCTCGACTTCGCCACGCTGGAGCACCGGCTGCGCGAACTCGCCTTCCTCAATCCCGGCGTCGCGGTGAAGCTCACCGACGCCCGCCACGTGGAGGCGCAGGCGGTCACCCTGCACTACGAAGGCGGCATCGAGGCCTTCGTCGCCTATCTGGACAGGGCCAAGACCCCCCTGCACGGCAAGCCGGTCGCGCTGTCGGGCGAGCGCGACGGCATCACGGTGGACGTGGCCCTGCAGTGGAACGACAGCTATCACGAAACCACGATCTGCTTCACCAACACCATTCCCCAGCACGACGGCGGCACCCATCTGGCGGGTTTCCGCGGGGCGCTGACGCGCACCATCAATGCCTACGCGGCGCGCAGCGGCATGGCCAAGAAGGCCAAGGTCAACCTGACCGGGGACGATTCCCGCGAGGGCCTGACCTGCGTCCTGTCGATCAAGGTGCCCGACCCCAAGTTCTCGTCCCAGACCAAGGACAAGCTGGTCTCGTCCGAGGTCCGTCCCGTCGTCGAGGGCATCGTCGGCGAACAGCTCGACCAGTGGTTCGAGGAACACCCGGCGGAAGCGAAGCGGGTGATCGGCAAGATCATCGAGGCCGCCGCCGCCCGCGAGGCCGCCCGCAAGGCCCGCGAGCTCACCCGCCGCAAGGGCGCCCTGGACATCACCTCGCTGCCCGGCAAGCTGGCCGACTGCCAGGAGCGGGACCCGGCCTTGAGCGAGCTTTTCATCGTCGAGGGGGATTCCGCCGGCGGTTCCGCCAAACAGGGACGCGTCCGCGCCACCCAGGCCATCCTGCCGCTCAGGGGCAAGATCCTGAACGTCGAGAGGGCGCGCTTCGACAAGATGCTCGGCTCGGCCGAGATCGGGACGCTGATCGCGGCGCTCGGCACCGGCATCGGCCCCGAGGACTTCGACGTCGAAAAGTGCCGCTACCACAAGATCATCATCATGACCGACGCGGACGTGGACGGCAGCCACATCCGCACCCTTCTGCTGACGTTCTTTTACCGGCAGATGAGCGCCCTCATCGAGCGCGGCTATCTCTATATCGCCCAGCCGCCGCTGTATCGGGCCAAGAGGGGCAACTCGGAAGTCTATCTCAAGGACGAGCCGGCGCTGGAAGGCTATCTGTTCAACGCCGCGGTCGAGGAAGACGTCGTCTTTGTCCCGTTCAACGGCGGCCAGGTGGCGGGCCAGGACCTGCGCGCCCTGGCCGAAGAGGCGCGGGCGGTGAAAAGCCTGCTCCAGGGCCTGGCCCGTAACATCCCGTTGCAGGTGGTGGAGCAGGCCGCCATCGGGGGGGCCCTGAACCCGGAGATTCTTTCCGATGCGGCGCGGGCCGAAGAGGCCGCCGGCTATATCGCCAAGCGGCTGGACGCCCTCGAGCCCCCGGCCGAGCGCGGCTGGCGCGGCGCCGCCCTGGACGACGGCGGGCTGGCGTTCATGCGCACCCTGAGAGGCGTGCGCGAGCGCCACACCATCAACGGCGTGATCATCCGCAGCACCGAGGCCCGGCGGCTGGACGAAAAGGCGGCGCATTTGCAGGAGGTGTACGCCCGCCACGGGAAGCTCACCGCCAAGGACACCGAGCACCCGATCACCGGGCCGGTGTCCCTGGTCGACACCATCACGGGACTGGGGCGCAAGGGGGTGGCCATCCAGCGCTACAAGGGCCTCGGCGAAATGAACCCGGAACAGCTCTGGGAGACGACGCTCGATCCCAACGCGCGCACGCTCCTGCAGGTCAAGGTGAGCCACGCTGATGACGCGGGAGAAGTGTTCTCTACCCTCATGGGCGACGTGGTCGACCCGCGGCGCGAGTTCATCCAGGCGAACGCGCTGAAAGTGGCCAATCTGGACGTTTGACGGGCCGCTGATCGGGTCCCTGGCGGGCACGGGGCGCGGCTGTGCCGCCTCCCGCATACAATACCGGAGAAGAACAAAAAAAGGCCGTGCCTCGAATGGCACGGCCCAAGTTTGGGGAGGAAACGCAAACATTTTATGGTTTCTTGGCCTATAGGGTCAATAATTTTTACTTTACTTAAATTTACATAAAATTTTACAGAACAGGCCGCAACCGGCTCCGCGCCGGGGGCGGCCCCGCGCCGGGCGCCAAATCCACGCTCGAAGACCCGGCGTCTTGCGCTATAGTCATGCCATGAACGACTCGGGTGCCGGACCCCTGGCGGACGGCCCGGCCCTCCTCGGGCCGGACGAGCCGCCCGTTTTCGAATTCCTCAACGGGGAAGGCACGACGCCGGTCCTCTTGATCTGCGACCACGCCAGCCGCGCCATCCCGGCGGCGCTGGGCACCCTGGGCCTGGCTGCGGACCTGTTGAGGGAGCACATCGCCTGGGACATCGGCGCCGGCGCGGTGACCCGGCGCCTCGCCGCGCGCCTCGACGCGCCGGCGCTGCTGGCGGGGTATTCGCGCCTGGTCGTCGATTGCAACCGCCACCCCGCCGACCCGGCGTCCGTTCCCGAGGTCAGCGACGGCGTCGTCATTCCCGGTAACCGGGGCTTGAGCGGCAGGGAACGGGCCGAACGGGTGGAGACGTTCTTCCGGCCCTACCACGACGCGGTTACCAGCGCGCTCGCCGGCCTGTGGCGCAGGGGCACGGCGCCGGCGCTGGTCTCGGTTCACAGCTTCACCCCGTCCATGGACGGCGAAGACCGGCCCTGGGATATCGGCCTGTTGTGGAACCGGGATGCGCGCCTGGCGGCGCCGCTGATCGAAAGGCTCGGCGCCTGGGGAAACCTGCGCGTGGGCGACAACAAGCCCTATTCGGGCCTCGAGGTGGCCTACTCCATCGACCGGCACGGGGGCGCCGCCGGCCTGCCCAACTGCGTCGTCGAGATTCGCCAGGACCACCTGGACGCGGCCGGGGGGGCGGAGCGCTGGGCAGGGATTCTGGGCGATGTCCTGGACGGGCTCGTCGGCCGCGACTCCCTGCACCAAGTGGAGCATTTTTAGATGCCCGTCGACGAACCCACCTTCACCATCGGCATCGAAGAGGAATACCTGCTCGTCGACCGCGCCACCCGCGACCTGGCCGGCGATCCGCCCGCCGCCATGTTCGAGGAATGCGAGGCCCGCATCAAGGGACTGGTTCGGCCCGAGTTCCTGAAATCGCAGATCGAGGTGGGCACCCGGGTTTCCCAGACCGTGCAGCAGGCGGCCGACGACCTGGCGCGGCTGCGCCGCACCGTGTCCGAGGTGGCGGCCGAATGCGGCCTTGCCACCATCGCCGCCTCCACCCATCCCTTCTCGGAATGGCAGGAACAGACCCATACCGACAAGGACCGCTACAACGTCCTCGCCCGCGACATGCAGGCCGTGGCGCGGCGGCTGGTGATCTGCGGCATGCATGTGCACGTGGGCATCGAGGACGACGAGCTGCGCATCGACCTGATGAACCAGATCGGCTACTTCCTGCCCCACCTGTTGGCGCTCAGCACGTCGTCGCCCTTCTGGCGGGGCGTGGACACGGGGCTGAAATCATACCGGCTCAGCGTCTTTGACGAGCTGCCGCGCACCGGCCTTCCCGAGCGCTTCACCTCGTACATGGAATACCAGCGCCACGTGGACGTGCTGACCGGCGCCGGGCTGATCAAGGACGCTTCCATGCTGTGGTGGGACGTGCGCCCCAGCGCCCGGTTCCCGACCCTGGAGATGCGCATCACCGACGTCTGCACGCGCCTCGAGGACGCCGTGGCCATCGCCGCCCTTTTCGTCTGCATCGTCCGTTTTCTCTTCCGGCTCAGGCGCAACAACCAGCGCTGGCGCATTTACGCCGCCATGCTGGTCAACGAGAACCGCTGGCGGGCGCAGCGCTATGGCCTCGACGAGGGACTGGTGGACTTCGGCAAGGGCGAGGTGGTGCCCTGCGCGGAACTCGTCGACGAGCTTCTGGAATTGATCGACGAGGACGCCACGGCCTTCGGCTGTTTGACCGAGGTCGGCCATTGCCGCGAAATTATCAGGCGCGGCACCAGCGCCCACCGCCAGCTCACCACGTACACGGACGCCGTGAATGCCGGCGCCAGCCGGGAAGAGGCGCTGGCCGCCGTGGTCGACATGCTGATAGAGGATACGGTACTGGGGCTTTAGCCGGCCGGCCTGCCCGCGTCATGCCGCAATGGTGTGCTTGTCGATGGCCGCCCGCCCAAGCTGCTCTTCCGCCTCCTCGAGCAGCGCGGTGGGCAGCGCGCCGGGGCCGCCGGTGCCCATGCCGCCGGCCTTGTCCTTAAGGGCGTTGGGCAGGCGGAAGTACCACACGTCCGTCGCCTCCTTGGGCTTCACCACCTTGTCGGCGGAATAGACGATGGTGATGTCCTGTTCCTTCATCACCCGCCGCTCCTCCGCCGGCGGGGCGTCGTTCCGGCGCCGGCGGTCGGGACCGTAATATGTGTTGGAGGCGACGAACTGCCGCGGATAGTCGATAGCCTCCAGAATATACCGGCAAACGGATGCGACGGAAAACGGCTTGGCCACACCGTCCCGCCCATGGGGGGCGCATGGGCCGCGTCCGGGGTCGCCGGATGGCGAATGCGGGGAGGCACGGCGAGCGCTTGCGCACCGCCGCCATGGACGATTATCTTGCGCCGTCCGGGCGACACCCCCCCTTGTCCCCCCGGGGGCCGCGGGAACCGGCAGGAAAAGGAGCGGACAATGGCGGAAATCGGCGGCATAGCGGCGGATCGCCTGCGCACGGTCGTGGAGCGCATCGAGCGTCTGGAGGAAGAGAAAGCGGCGATCACCGCCGACATCCGCGAGGTTTACTCGGAAGCCAAGGGCGCCGGGTTCAACGCCAAGATCGTGCGCCAGATCGTGCGCCTCAGGCGCCTCGACCAGGCCGACCGGCGCGAAGAGGAGGCGATGCTGGAGCTCTACAAACGCGCCCTCGACCTGTGATCCCGCCACGCCGCCGGCCCGTCGCGCTTCCATCGCGGCACAGGAGAGGCCATCAAGTTCCGGGCCAGGCCGTGTTCCCTGACGAGAGTTGGCTCAGCGGCGGGGCGTCGATGTCGGCTTTCGCGCCGACAGCGGTCGAAAATCCGCGCATTTCGGCACTCCCTCCTGGTGCCATGAGCCGGCAACGGGCCGCCAATGGACACGCCTTTTGGCTTGCGCTAACCTTGTCGGGAACCGGAGGGGTCCGGCTGGGAACGCGGCAGCCATCCTTTCGTTTTTGACGCGGGACTACCCGGACGGGCTCCACGGCAACCGAGGCCGCAGAGGCGGCTGATTGCGTTCACTCGACTGAAGGAGGTTGGCATGTTGGACGCTCTGAAGAAGCTCATCGGCGCCGACGAGGAAGGCAGGAGGCGACGCCAGCAGGTGCTCGAAGAGGAGGAGCGCGAACGCCAGGAGCGGGTCCGGGAGCAGGCGAGGAAGCTCAAGGAAGATGCCGAACGAATCAGACAGGCCGAGCAGGCCGAGCGGGCCGGGGAATAAGCACCCGGCGCCGTAAACGCCCGTTTAGGGCCAAACCCGGCCGTTCGCCGAGGCCGTTACGGTCGACCGGCGTGGACCTGTACGCGGACATCGCCACTCGCGGCACCAGGTAATACGTCCGTGAACTAGAACAGGGCGAGCTGATCGCCGGTCCTTGGCGGCGGCTGGAACTGCGTCCGGTCCAGGCCGAAGCCGGCGGCGCGGGCGTTCTCCAGTCCCCAGCGCCGGCACGCCAGGCGGAAGCGCCTGGCCAGCAGTTCCGCGTGCACCCCGGTGCCGCGCATGCGGGTGGCGAAGTCGGAGACGTACAGCATGCCGTCGCGGCTTTCCCGGAGCCGGTTGAGCACGTGGCCGGCCTTGCCCGGGGCATGGGTCTCCAGCCATTCGGTGAACAGGCCCTTGAGCTCGAGCGGCAGGCGCAGGAGGATGTAGTTGGCCCCGGCCGCCCCGGCGCCGGCCGCCGCCTCCAGGATGCGCTCGAGCTCGGCGTCGTTGAGGAACGGTATCATCGGCGCCGCCATCACATGGGTGGGGATGCCGGCATCGCCCAGCGCGCGGATGGTCTCCAGGCGCCTGGCGGGCGTCGCCGCGCGGGGTTCCAGGGTCCGCGCCAGCGCCCTGTCCAGGGTGGTGACGGAGACGCCGACCGACGCCAGCCCCCTGGCCGCCATGGGCGCCAGGATGTCGATGTCGCGCCTGACGAGGGCGGATTTGGTGGCGATGGCCACCGGATGGTTGAAGGCCGCCAGCACCTCGAGGATGCGCCGGGTGATCGAGCGGTGGCGCTCAATGGGCTGGTAGGGATCGGTGTTGGCGCCGAGCATGATGGTCCGGCAGCGATACGACGGCTTGCGCAGCGCGTTCTCCAGCAGCGCCGGGGCATCGGACTTGGCGAACAGGCGGGTTTCGAAGTCCAGTCCCGGCGACAGGCCGAGGAAGGCATGGGTGGGCCGGGCGTAGCAATAGACGCAGCCGTGCTCGCAGCCCCGATAGGGGTTGATCGAGCGGTCGAAGCCTAAGTCCGGCGAGTCGTTCCACGACAGGACGGTGCGGCAGGTGTCCTCGGTCACCGTGGTCTTAAGCGCCGGCAGGTCTTCGTCCAGGTCCCAGCCGTCGTCGACGGCATGGTGGGACTCCGCCTCGAAGCGCCCGGCCGGGTTGCTGACGGCGCCCCGGCCCTTGACAGGCATCGCCGGCAATGGCTCGTCCATGGGGACAGGGTATCCGAAACGGTTAGAACATTTCAAGAACATTCGGCCCGTCCCGTGGGTCCGTGTCGTCCGTGCCCGGGGTGTGCTATGCATCGGTCGAAGCCTGGGAAGGAATCGCGCCGCCGTGCTCAGCATCGTCATCCCGACGCTCGAGGCCGCCGACAGCCTGGGACGAACCCTGCAGGCCGTCGCCGGGGCCGACATCGCCGGCGAAGTGATCGTCGCCGACGGGGGATCGGCCGACGCCACCCGCCAGGTGGCGGCGCGCCATGGGGCACGCATCGTCGATGCGCCCCGCGGGCGGGGCCGGCAACTGGCCGCCGGGGCCGGGGCCGCCACCTCGAAGTGGCTGCTGTTCCTCCACGCCGACACCGTGCCCGCGCCCGGGTGGGCGGAGGCCGTCGGCGCCTTCGCCGCGGCGCCCGACAACCGCCGGCGGGCGGCGGTCTTCCGGTTTGCCCTGGACGATCCGGCGCCGGCGGCCAGGCGCCTGGAACGCATGGTGGCGTGGCGCGGCACGACGTTTGGCCTGCCCTACGGGGACCAGGGGCTGTTGATCGGGCGCCGGTTCTACGACGACATCGGCGGCTTCGCACCCATCCCCCTGATGGAGGACGTGGACATCGTCCGGCGCATCGGGCGTCGCCGCCTCGTCGTCCTGGACGTGGCCGCCGTCGCCTCGGCCGAACGCTACCGCCGCGGCGGATACGTGGCCCGCCCCTTGCGCAATCTCGCCTGCCTGGGCCTGTACTTTCTCGGCGTCCCGCCCAAGCTGATCGCCCGCATCTACCGGTGATATCAAGGAGCCCCATGAGACCGGCCAGCCATCTCGTCCTGTTCGTCAAGGCGCCGCGCTTAGGCCGGGTCAAGCGCCGCCTGGCCGCCGACATCGGCCTGGTCGCCGCGTCCGCGTTTTACCGGCACACCGTGGCCGCGGTGACGACACGGCTTGGCCGCGACCGGCGCTGGCGGTGCTGGCTGGCGGTGACCCCCGACAGCGCCGTCGGCGCGCCGGGCCTCGGCAGTCCCTGGTGTTCGGCCATTCCCCAGGGCACGGGCGATCTGGGCCGGCGCATGGCGCGGGTCCTGGACGCCCTGCCGCCGGGCCCGGCGGTCATCATCGGCACCGACATCCCCGATATCGGGCGCGGCCATATCGCCGGGGCCTTCCGCGCGCTCAAGGCGCACGACCTGGTGTTCGGCCCGGCGGCCGACGGCGGCTACTGGCTGGTCGGCGCGCGCCGGCGGCGGCGGGTTGGCGACCTTTTCGCCGGCGTCCGCTGGTCCACCGGGTTCACCCTTGCCGATACCCTTGCCAACCTGGGTCCGGGGCGCACCGCGGCCCTGCTCGACACCCTCGACGACATCGACGACGGGGCGGCGTTCGCCCGCTGGCGGGCCGGCAGGGGTTTCGGAGCACGCGCGGGCTACTAGAGCCGCTCCTTGAGCCGGGGCATGAGCTCGACGAAGTTGCACGGCTTGAAACGGCTGTCGAGCTGGTGGACCAGGATGTCGTCCCAGGCGTCCCGGCACGCCCCCGGCGAGCCGGGAAGGGCAAACAGGTAGGTGCCGCCGGCGACCCCGGCCGTGGCCCGGGACTGGATGGTCGACGTCTTGATCTTTTGGAAGCTGAGCCAGCGGAAGAGCTCCCCGAAACCGGGGATCTCCTTCTCATAGACCGCCTGGAAGGCCTCCGGCGTGATGTCCCGCCCCGTCACCCCGGTGCCGCCGGTGGCGATCACCGCGTCGATGTCCGCATCGGCGATCCAGGCCCTCAGCCTGGCGATGACGGCATCGGTCTCGTCGGGCACGATGTCGCGGGCGGCCACCCGGTGCCCGGCTTTTTCGATGCGCTCGGCCAACGTCCGGCCGGACCTGTCGGTGGCCGGCGTGCGGCTGTCGGAAACGGTGAGAACGGCGATGTTGACGGGAAGAAACGCGCGCTCACCTTTGATCTTCGCCATGCTGCGCCACCATGATCGGTTCCTGGCCCAGGGGTGTATAGACCGGCCACTTCCCGGCGGCAATAGCGTCCAGCGACGGCCGCGGCTGGCGCAGGCGGTCGCGGTAGATCCACAGGTTGGTCAGCACCCGCTCGACGAATATGCGGGTTTCCCTGGACGGGATGCTCTCGATGAAGAACAGCGGATCGTTCAGGTGATTGGTCCTGCGCCGCCATTTGTTGAGATTGCCGGGCCCCCCGTTCCAGGCGGCGGCGAGCAGGAAGAGATCCCCCTTGATCTTCGGGTCCTTGAGCAGGATTTCGATGTACTTCTGCCCGAGCGCCAGATTGACCCCGGGCGAGAAAAGGGTGCGCCGCTTGCTGCCCCGGAAACGCCGGTCGCGGGCGACGAAGCTGGCCGTGCGGGGCATCAGCTGCATCAGCCCCCGCGCCCCGGCCCAGCTCTTGGCCGCGGGGTTGAATCCGGACTCCTGGCGGATCAGGGCGTAGATCAGCGCCCGGTCGACGCGGAAGCCCCCTTCCGGCACCCAGCGCGGCATCGGGTAGGCGGCCCCGTCATAGCCGCCGCCGCGGGGAAACAGCGAAGCGTCCAGGCGCACGGCCAGGGCCGGCATGTCGGCACGGCTGGCCAGCGCCAGGATGACCCGCTGGAGCCCCGGTTTGGAGCGCGTGGCCAGGCCGCGCAACTCGCGTTCGGCGCGGCGTTTCTCGCCGATGCGGATCAGGGCCACCGCCCGCCGGCCGGCCGGTGACGCGGACACCGCCTTCACCGCCCCGGTTTCCAGCGGCGGCACGGTCCAGCGGAACGGCATGGGAAGTCCGAGCACCCGGCGCGCCAGCAGGCCGTAAAAGGTGCGCGGATAGGCCCCGGCCGCGCCCAGCCAGCGGTTGACCTTTTCCGGCCGGCGGTTGACCAGATGGGTGCGCGCCGCCCAGAAGGCCGCCGCCGAGATCATCCACGGCGAGCCGGCGTGCTGGGCCGCCACCGCCTCGAAGTGGTGTCCGGCGTCGTCATACCGGCGCAGCCGCCAGGCCGCCAGCCCGGCCGTCCAGTGGGCTTCGGAAATGTAGCGGCCCGACCGGTCGGCCGCCTCGCCGGCCCAGCGCAGGGCCCACTCGTCGCGGCCGTCGGCGAAATAGCGGGCGCCGAGCTGGCCCCGGGCCTGGTCGTATTCGGCGGTGCTGAACAGCCGCCGCAATTCCTTGGTCGCCAACAGCCGTTTTGCCGCCTTGGTCCAGCCGCTGCGCAACAGCCGGCGGAGCCGCCTCTTGTACGACACCACCTTTCGCCGCTGGGCGCGGGTCAGCCCTTTCCTGGGCGGCGGCCCCGGCTGGCCGACGGCGTATTGGCCGGTCCCGTACAGGTACCCGCGGACCGGCGGTTTGGGTTTCAGCCAGTTCCTGGGCTTCCGCCTGAGCGCCAGCTTATACAGGCGCCCGGCATCCGGGTGGTCGGCGTATTTCGCCATCCACGCCTTCAACTCCTTGTACCGGGTGCGGTACTTGGTGGGGTGCAGGTAGCGTTGGGCCAGCACGTGGCCCATCAGCAGGGGGTCCGTCAGCTTGGCGACAAGGCGGTCGGCGGCCTTCCACCGGCCATCCACCTGCAAGGCGAAGATGCGCCGGTAACGGGCGGCGTCCTCGTCGGACAGAATTCGCGGCAACGCCGCCCAAACGTCGGAGTCGGCGGGCTCGAGGGACGCCGCCTCGACCGCCGAGGCACCTTCCCTGGAAGCCGTATCGGCGGCCCGGGCCGGTGCCGGATCGAGCACCCCCGCCGGGACGACACAGCCGAGCGCCAGGACACAAAACGCCAGGCGCCGAGACGAAATCAAATAAATAACGAAGTCTCCCAGTTCCCCACGTTATGTATAAAACATCCCCTGGGGGCGGACAACCGCAAGGCCAGCCATAATCGCCCCCACTGGGTGGAACATCCGGATACCGGGCGCGGGAACGGATATTCCCTCACAGAGAGTTTAATTTTCGTTTAATCTCAAGGAGATCGCGCCAGGCCTCGCCTTTGTGCGCCGCCGAGCGCAGAAGATAGGCCGGGTGGAAAAGGGCCGTCGCCTCCACCGGGCGCGGCAGGCGCGGCGTGGAATAGGCGAACCAGCGGCCGCGCAGCTTGCCGATGCCGACGTTCTGCGCCAGCAGCACCTTGGCCGCCGCGCCCCCCAGGGCGACCAGGATATCCGGGTCGACCAGCTCGATGAGGCGTTCCACGAAGGGCATGCAGACGGCCATCTCCATGGTCGTCGGATTGCGGTTTCCCGGCGGCCGCCAGAACACGGTGTTGGAGATGTAGACCTGCGTCCGGTCCAGCCCGATGGACCCCAGCATGCGGTCGAGAAGCCGGCCGCTGGCGCCGACGAAGGGCAGGCCCTGGCGGTCCTCCTCGGCGCCCGGCGCCTCGCCGATGAGGATGACGCGGGCCTGCGGATTGCCGTCCCCGAGGACCAGGTTGGTGGCCGTCTTTTTCAGCCCGCAGCCGTCGAACCCCTCCAGGGCACGGTGCAGTTCCTCCACCGTCATCGCCGACGCGGCCAGGGCCCACGCACTTTGCAATACCTGATCCGCCGCCGCCGGTTTCGCCGGCGGGCGCGGTGGCGCGGTGGCGGGCGCGGTGGACGCGGTGCCCTCCATGCCGGGGGACGGCGGCGCCGGCTCCCGGGGCCGCCCCGCCGCCGGGGGCGGCGAATTCTTTGCGGCGGAGGCGGCCGCCCGGATTGCCGGCGGCTCCAGATAGCGGTTCACCGGCGCATCGCCGATGGTCTCGTCGACGCCGGCCTCCACATACCACTCGAGAAGTTCACGCGCGGAAAGCGGCTGGGCCATGCCCCGACATTAGCAATCCGGCCGAAGGTTGTCATGGGGCGCCCGGGCGGTGGCGCGAATTCGTGCAAGTGAGT